>JAJTDE010000070.1 GCA_021298085.1 Rubrivivax sp. | reverse complement strand
GGCGATGTTGCGTTAGTGCAACATCGCCATGCGCTGCTTCCCTAGTACGTGGGAGGCCAACCCCTGCTTCACCCTGCCGGGGGCTGACAACCCTTCTTCCTGGTGTGACATATATCTGTCACGGACGCGTGGCACGATGCGCAGCCTCTATCAGGCTGCGCGGGCCGCAGCGTCCAGGGAGAACACACCATGATCAAGGCGATTCCTGTCGGTGCGCGTTCGCGCGTGGTGAACGCAGCGCTGTGGCTGCTGTCTTTGGTGGGCATCCGGCTGCGCTCTTCGGGCGCCCGGCGCGGGTTTCTGTAAGCGCTGATGTCCAGGGTGGCGCTACCCACCCTGTTTGCGGCCCATCCAAGACCTTTCACCGCTTGCTCACGGGGTTCTGTGAACGGCTTCACGCTGGTTCAATTCCTCCTTCTGGGTGTACCCCGTTGCTCCTCACGATGGACTCCTCGTTAGCCCGTTCACTTCGCTCCCTCGCAGCCGGCATTGCCCTGCTGCTGGCGGCCTTTGCCATCGCGGCTTCGCCCACGGTGGGTGAGTACATGCCGGCGCCCTGGCAGAAGCGTGCTGCGCTGACAGCTCCCGTCCACCAGCTCTCCCGAGACCTGGGTGTGAACACCTTGCGCCATGGTTCGCCGGAAGCCGCCCGCGCTGCCGCGCAAGAACCCCTCAATCCCCAGGGCCTGGGGCTGCTGGCGCTGTCCATGCTGGGCCTGGCCGTGGGCGTGGTGTGGCGCCGCTGGCCCAGCAGCTGAGTGCCCCGGCCCCTGCGCTGATTGAGCCAGGTCAAACAGTCCAAAGAAGCAGCAGTTTTTGCCGTGCAGGCCTCAGCCAGCCAGCGCAGAATAGCTTCTACCAAATCTTCTTGAAATTCGGCCCATACCCCAGCGTTGAGAGGCAGCAGATGATCACCACTGAAAACGTTCTTGCCGACAAATTCAACAGCTCGGCCGTCACCCGGGAACCTTTCCCGCATTTCTGCATGGACAACGTGCTGGACGCTGCCTTTGCCGAAGAGGTGTATGACAGCTTTCCGTCATACCACGAAGCCAAGTTGCTGGGCCGTGAGTTTTCCGCGGTCAATGAGAAGCTGAAAACCCAGATCACTGATTTCCGCAAATTCCCGGCACCCATCCGTGAACTGCACGATGTGCTGGCCTCGCGTGACTTTGTCGCCCGTGTTGAACAGATGATGGGTATTCCCAACCTGATGGCTGACCCTGAGCTGGAAGGTGGCGGTATCCACGAAACCAACTCGGGTGGCCACCTCGACGTTCACGTCGATTTCAACGTCATCCAGGGCCGCAACTGGCACCGCCGCGTCAACATCCTCTTCTACTTCAACAAGAACTGGCGCGAAGAGTACGGCGGCTACCTCGATTTGTGGGACCCCGAAGTCAAGAACCGCGTCGCCTACATCGAACCCAAGTTCAACCGCGCCGCCGGCTTCAACACCTGCGGCCACAGCTGGCACGGTGTGACACCCGTCACCTGCCCGCCCGGCAACATGCGCCGTTCCTTTGCCGTGTACTACTACACCGCCGAACCGCCCGAAGGCTGGGACGGCGTCGAGCACGACACCATCTTCCGCGCCCGCCCCGACGAATGGATGAAGGGCCACGTGGCCATGCCCGTGGAACACGCGCTGCGCGGCATGAAGGAAGGTGTGCGCAACCTGAAGGCCGGCGTGAAGGGCCTGATCGGCCGGGGTTGAGGCGGCTGGGGGGTGGGTGCGGGCGGGCTTGATGCTCGCCATAAGCGTAAGTATTACTGCATTTGAGTTGCTCATGGGCGCATAATGCTTGCGCTTATGCCGGCCAAAGCACCTCCTCTCTACCCCTCTCAAGCGCGGCTGTTGCATGAGTTGGGGCAGCGGCTGCGAGAAGCCCGGCTGCGTCGCCGCTTCACCGTGATGCAAGTGGCAGAGCGTGCAGCGGTATCGCGTCCTACGCTCAACAAGCTTGAGCAAGGTGATGCCGCAGTGACGATGGGCACCTACCTGCGTGTATTGGCAGTGCTTGGGTTGGACAAAGACCTCAGCCTGCTGGCAGCCGAAGACCCTGTAGGGCGCCGGCTGCAGGACGCTGAGCTGGGTGTGCCCCGAAGGGCACCGAAGCGAAAGAAGCTGGCCGGCGAAGCGGCTACGCCGGCCGGTGGCCACGAAGCGGCGGCCGCCTCTGAGACTTTGCCGTTGCCGGAAGGGCCGGTGTCGTGAAGGCATCTGGCGCTCTTCCCGAGGGCCTGGAGGTCTGGCTGGATGACGCGTCGTTCGGCCCGCTGACCCACCTGGGTCGTCTTCACCGCTCCGGCGCGGACGCCGTGCGCTTCGAGTATTCGCCCCAGTGGCTCAAGAACGATGCCGCCTTTGCGCTCGACCCGGAGCTTTCACTGGCCAGCGGCAACTTTCACCCCAGGGAATCCAATTTCGGCATCTTCATGGACAGCTGCCCTGACCGTTGGGGCCAGACCTTGATGAAGCGGCGCGAGCTCGTTGAAGCGAGGCAGCAGCAGCGGGCTCGTCGTGAGCTGCGTGCCTGGGACTTCTTCCTGGGCGTTCAGGACATCACACGCATGGGCGCCTTGCGCTTTTCTGCGCTGCAGAGTGACAAGCGGCTTCGGCAAGGCGCGCCCCCGGTGTTTGCCGACGGCTCATGTCTGGCCAATGAGGCGCTGGCCGCGCCCGCGTTGACCCACATGGGTGAACTGCAGGCGGTGGCGCTGGAGCTCACGCGCAGGAAGGTCGACGACCTTGACCTTCTGCAGCAGTGGCTCAAGGTCTTGGTGGCGCCCGGTGCTTCTTTGGGCGGCGCGCGTCCGAAGGCGAACCTGCAGGACGGACAAGGGCAACTGTGGATGGCCAAGTTTCCCGGCGCCGATGACCAACATGACTGGGCATTGCGCGAAATGCTGGTCCATCAACTCGCCGCTGCGTTTGGCCTGCGTGTGGCGCCCGCCCGTCTGGAGCGAATGGGGCAAGGGCACCACACCTTTGTGACCCGGCGCTTTGATCGAGAGGGCGGGCGTCGGCGCTTCTTCACCTCTGCGATGGCCGTGCTCGGGCGCAGCGACAGTGAAGACGCGTCCTACCTGGACCTGGCCGAGTTCATCGCGTCCCGGCAGGGAGTGCCTGGCAAGCTGGACGAAGATTTGCGCGAGTTGTTTCGCCGCGTCCTGTTCAATGTGGCTGTTGCCAACCGCGACGACCACCTTCGCAACCATGGGTTCATCCGTGACACCCGGGGCTGGCGTCTGGCGCCAGCCTACGATCTGAATCCATCGACCACCAAGGACCACCATGTGCTGGCGCTCGATGAGTCCAGCACCGAACCTGACCTGGGTACGGTGTTGGCGACGGCGGAGTACTACAAGGTGACGGCCCAGCAGGCGGAAGAGGATGTGGCCCGCCTGCGCCAGGTGCTCAGCACGTGGCAGAGCCGGGCCAGGCAGCTGGGGCTGTCGGCCGAAGATCGCGCAGAGTTGGAAGCCTGCTTCATGGCGTGACCGCACCGCCGCGGGGCCTGTGGCAATGGGCAGGCAAGGGCGTCGGGCAGACACCCCATCACCCGCCGCCACCCGTCACTCGTGGTGATCGTAAGCCTGGAAGCCCGCCATGCGCACCAGCGCGTCGCGCCGGGCGGATTCAAAATCGGCTTCCACCATCTCACGCACCAGCTCTTCAAAAGGCGTGGTGGGCACCCAGCCCAGCTTTTCCTTGGCCTTGCTCGGGTCGCCCAGCAGGGTTTCGACCTCGGTGGGGCGGAAGTAGCGGGGGTCTACCCGCACCACCACATCACCCACCTTGCAGAGGGCGCGCTTGTCGGTGACGCGTGAGACAACGCCAATTTCCTTCTCGCCGCTGCCTTCGAAGGCAATCTCAATGCCCAGCACTTCGCCAGCGCGCTGCACAAATTCGCGCACGCTGTACTGCACGCCGGTGGCGATGACAAAGTCTTCGGGCTTGTCTTGCTGCAGCATCAGCCACTGCATGGCGACGTAATCGCGGGCGTGGCCCCAGTCACGCAGGGCGGAGAGGTTGCCCAGGTACAGGCAGCTCTGCAGGCCCAGCGCCACCCGTGCCATGGCGCGGGTGATCTTGCGGGTGACAAAGGTTTCGCCGCGGCGCGGGCTCTCGTGGTTGAAGAGGATGCCGTTGCAGGCGTACATGCCATAGGCCTCGCGGTAGTTCACCGTGATCCAGTAGGCATACAGCTTGGCCACCGCATAAGGGCTGCGGGGGTAGAAGGGCGTGGTCTCACGCTGGGGAATTTCCTGCACCAGGCCGTAGAGCTCAGAGGTGCTGGCCTGGTAGAAGCGGGTGCTCTTTTCCATGCCCAGCATGCGCATGGCTTCGAGCAGGCGCAGCGTGCCCAGGGCGTCGACGTTGGCGGTGTATTCGGGCTGTTCGAAGCTGACGGCCACGTGGCTCATGGCGGCCAGGTTGTAGATCTCGTCGGGCTTGACCTGCTCGACGATGCGCACCAGGTTGGTGGCGTCGCTGAGGTCACCGTGGTGCAGCACGAAGCGTTGGTCACTTTCGTGCGGGTCACGGTAGAGGTGGTCTACCCGCTCGGTGTTGAACAGGCTGGCGCGGCGCTTGATGCCGTGCACGGAGTAGCCTTTTTCAAGCAGCAGTTCGGCCAGGTAGGCGCCGTCCTGGCCGGTGACGCCGGTGATGAGGGCTGTTTTCATGGAGGTTTCTCCTTGTGTTTAGGCGTTGAACGGCGCGGCGGCGTAGGCACGGGCCAGGCCGTCATGAAGCGAGACCCGGGGCTGCCAGCCCAGGGCCTTGGCGCGTGAGATGTCCAGCAGCTTGCGGGGTGTGCCGTCAGGCTTGCTGGTGTCGAAGCGGATGCTGCCGTGGAAACCGACGGTGGCCATCACGGTGGTGGCCAGCTCGCGGATGCTGACGTCTTCGCCGCAGCCGATGTTGACCAGCGGGCCGTCATAGCCGGTTTCCAGCAGGTGCACGCAGGCGTCGGCCAGGTCATCCACATAGAGGAACTCGCGCCGCGGTGTGCCGGAACCCCAGACCACCAGTTCGCTGTCGCCGCGCAGCTTGGCCTCGTGCGCCTTGCGCAGCAGCGCGGGCACCACGTGGCTGTTGTGCAGGTCGTAGTTGTCGTTGGGGCCGTAGAGGTTGGTGGGCATCACGCTCACATACTGACGGCCATACTGGCGGTTGTAGCTCTCGCACAGCTTGATGCCGGCAATCTTGGCAATGGCGTAGGGTTCGTTGGTGGGTTCCAGCGGGCCTGTCAGCAAATACTCCTCGCGAATGGGCTGCGGGCAGTCACGAGGGTAGATGCAGCTGGAACCCAGGAACATCAGCCGCTGCACACCGGCGCGGTGCGCCCCTTCGATGAGGTTGCTCTGCATCACCAGGTTCTGGTGCAGAAACTCCGCCCGAAACTGGTTGTTGGCCTGGATGCCACCCACCTTGGCCGCGGCGATGACCACCACCTCAGGCCGCGTCTCGGCCAGGAAGGCGTAGACAGCGGCTTGGTCGGTGAGGTCGAGCGTGTCGCGGCCGCGCAGCAGCAGCTGCTCATAGCCCTTGCTGTTCAGGCGCCGCACGATGGCCGAGCCGACCATGCCGCGGTGCCCGGCCACGAAGATGCGCTGATGCTGGTTCATGCGGTTCACTGCCTGCCGTAGGTGTCCTCAAAGCGGACGATATCGTCTTCGCCGAGGTAGGAGCCGCTCTGCACCTCGATGATCTCCAGCGGCACCTTGCCCGGGTTGGCCAGGCGGTGCACCTCGCCCAGCGGGATGTAGGTGCTCTGGTTCTCGGTGAGCAACAGCTTGCGCTCCCCGCAGGTGACTTCGGCCGTGCCCGAGACGACGATCCAGTGCTCAGCGCGGTGGTGGTGCATCTGCAGGCTCAGGCTGGCGCCGGGCTTGACCATGATGCGCTTGACCTGAAACCGCGGGCCTTGGTCGATGCTGTCGTACCAGCCCCAGGGGCGGTGCACCTTGCGGTGCAGGTTCTGCTCGGCGCGCTGGGTCTTGCCCAGCTGACCGACGATCTTCTTGACATCCTGGCTGCGTGAGCGGTCACTCACCAAGACGGCGTCGGGCGTTTCCACCACAACGAGGTTGTCCACGCCGATCACGCCCACCAGGCGGCTGGTGGCCTGGACCAGGGTGTTATGGGTGTCGGCCAGCAGCACGTCGCCCTGGGTGGCATTGCCGTTGCTGTCCTTGCCGGTGACTTGCCAGACGGCGTCCCAGGCGCCGAGGTCGTTCCAGCCGGCGTCCAGCGGCACCATCAGCAGCGGAGTGCCGCTACCGGGCAGCTTTTCCATCACCGCATAGTCGACCGATTCAGCCGGGATGGCGGCGAAGGCCGCCTTGTCAGGGCGGATGAAGACACCGTCTGTGGTGGCCTTGTCGAAGGCGGCCTGGCAGGCGCTGAGGATGTCAGCGCGGTACTGGCCCAGGGCCTTCAGCCAGACGGAGGCGCGCAGCACAAACAGCCCGCTGTTCCAGAAGAAGTTGCCGGCGTCCAGGTAGGCCTGCGCGGTGGCGGCGTCGGGCTTTTCCACGAAGCGGCGCACGGCACGTGGCCCGGTGCCCGGGGTGGCGGTGTCGGCCTCGATGTAGCCAAAACCGGTTTCCGGGCGCAGCGGCTGGATGCCGAGGATGACCACGGCGCCTTCGGCGGCGGCCTGGGTGGCTTGCCGCAGTGCGCTGACAAAGGCGGGCAGGTGGGTGATGGTCTGGTCAGCCGGGGCGACCACCAGCACCGGGTCGTCACCGCTGCGCTGGGCCTGCAGGGCGGCGAGCGTCAACGCGGGTGCGGTGTTGCGGCCCACGGGTTCGAGCACCAGGGCGCTGGGCTCCTGGCCCATTTCGCGGAGCTGGTCGGCCAGCAGGAAGCGGTGTTCCTCGTTGCCCACCACCAAGGGCGCGCTCATCTGGCCGGGGGCAATGGCCATCAGCCGTTGCACCGATTGCTGCAGCAGCGAACCGGTGCCGTCGAGCGCCAGGAATTGCTTCGGGTAGGCCGAGCGCGACAGCGGCCACAGCCGTGTGCCGGACCCGCCGGCCATCACGACCGGGCAAATGTGAGTCATTGTTACCGTCTCTCTGGAATGCAAAGGCCGGCATGGTGCCGGCCTGGATGTGATATTTTCACGCCCCGCACCGGGAGCACCGGCCAGTACGGCCCGTGCGCTGGGTGCGGTGGCTGCGGTGCTCAGCGCAGGACAAACTCGCCGAAACAGCCCAGCGTGGTGCTGTCATAGCCCGTCACGCCGGCCTTGGTGGCGCGTGATCGCAGGCTGACATCGCAGCCGGCGCGGATGGCGCGGGTGGCTTGCCAGGTCAGGCCGAGGTTGGCGACGGTACTCACGTCGGCGGTGGTGCCGCCGCCGATCAGGGAGACGCTGGTGCCGTCGCTGTACGAGAAGCCGCCGGCCAACTTGATCTTGCCGGTGAGGTCGTACGTGGCCCGGGCGGCCAGCACGTTGGTGACGCGGCTGGCAGCGGTGGCGATCGGCACGCCGCCGGTGCCCAGTGCGATGGAGGCGTCATCACCTGAGTTGCGGCTGAAGCTGGTCACCAGCGAGGTGCGGCCGGTGGGCTGCCAGTTCCAGGTGACCTGGCCGGTGACGCCGGAGAAGTCGCGCGTGGAGATCGTGTCGTACCGGTCCTTGCCGATGCTGACGCGGGCATCCAGGCGGCTGGCGCCTGACAGCGGCCACTCGGCGGTGAGGTCGAGGTTGTCCTTCTCGAAACCTTCGGTGGTGTAGACACCGGGGCGCGGGTTGCGGAAGTTGGGGTATTCGCCGCGGGTCATGCGCACGGCGGCACCGAGCACCAGTGAGCCACCCGGGCGGTAGCGCAGCCCGGCAAAACCTTCGTCGATGTTGGCGTTGCGGGTGATGTAGGCCGGGTTGTCGTAGCGGGTGCGGCGGGTGTTGCCGCCGGCTTCCACCGACAGGCGGCCGACCGTGCCCAGGCGCACGCTGAAACGGCCGCCCTGGGTCTTCACGAGGTTGTTGCTGGTGACACTCTGGAAACCGGCGGGGGTGAAATCGGCCAGGCTCTGCGCGCTGTCGACGGCCAGCACGCCCGACAGGTTGCCGGCCATTTCCCAGTTGATGCCCAGCTGCAGGCTGTGGCCGTCGTGGCTGAGGGATTTCTGGTCGCTGTAGTTGACGCGGCCCAGCGTGACGCTGCCAAACAGGCGCTGGCGCCCGATGGGTTGGTCAAGCCCCGCGATCAGCGAGGTGCTGGAGATGGTGTCCGAGATTTCGACGGGCGACTGCAGCACGTTGGACTGGTGTTCAAAACGTTGCTGGAGGCCCACATACCAGGGGCTGGTCTGGGCTTGTGCGCTGATGGCCAAGGCCGCCAGGCCGAGGGCAATGCCGCTCAGGCGGGCCACATGGGAGCGTCGGGTACGGGTCATCTCAGTTCCTTTTTCAAGCAGTGATCAGGGTGTTGCCGACGGGTGACGCGGCTGGGGTGTCAATAGGCGTTGCGGTCAAAGAAAACCAACTTGACGGTACGCGCAATGATCTGCAAATCAAACCCCAAGGACCAGTTGCGCAGATATTCCAGATCGTATTCGACGCGGGCCTGCATTTTCTCGACCGTATCGGTTTCGCCGCGGTGGCCATTCACCTGCGCCCACCCCGTGATTCCGGGCTTGACCTTGTGGCGCACCATGTAGGCCTTGATGAGTTTGCGGTAGAGCTCGTTGTGGGCCACCGCGTGCGGGCGCGGCCCGACGATGCTCATGCGGCCCTGCAGCACGTTGATGAACTGCGGCAGCTCGTCCAGCGAGGTCCGGCGGATGAAAGCGCCAAAGCGGGTGATGCGGGGGTCGTCCTTGGTGGCCTGCTTGACGACGGGGCCGTTGTCCATCGCCCGCATGGAGCGGAACTTGTAGACGGTGATCTCTTCGCCGTCCAGGCCGTTGCGGCGCTGCCGGAAGATCACCGGGCCCGGTGAGCTCATCTTCACGCCAATGGCCAGCACCAGCAGCACCGGCGCGATGATCAGCAGGATGATGGCCGACAGCACAATGTCTTCCAGCCGCTTGACCAGCTGGTTGGTGCCGGTGAACGGCGTTTCGCACATGCCCACCACAGGCACGCCGTTCAGGTCCTGCAGGCGGCCCTGGATGATGGAGATGCCAAAGACATCGGGCACGAAGAAGATGGACGCCGTGGTGCCCTGCAGTTCTTCCAGCAGTTCCACGATGCGCGGCTGCGAGCCCAGCGGCAGCGTGATGTAGACTTCGCGGATGGCGTGGCTCTGCACAAACTGGGACGCGTCCTTCAGGCTGCCCACGCGGTGGGCGGCGGCGTTCGGGTCGACACGGTCGTCGGTGCGGTCGTCGAAGTAGCCGACAAAATCGATGCCCTGCTCGTGGGCCTGGCGCAGCGAACGCGCCACCTTGACGCCCAGTGACCCCGCCCCGATCACCACTGCGGTGCGCCGGTTGTCGGGCAGTGACGCATGCCGGCGGATCCAGTGGTGGCCCAGCGCGATGGGTATCCATTGGGCCAGTGGCGTCAGCACCGCCCACCACAGCAGCACACGGCCATTGAAGTAGCCCAGGCTGGACGTGGCGTAACCGCACAGCAGCATGATGGCCAGCAGGCCCAGCCAGGTGGAGACGGTGTCCACCGCGGCCGACAGCAGGCTGTCCTTGAAGCGGTTGCGCCCCGGGAAGGTGATGGCAAAGACCAACAAGCACAGGACCAGGTCGGCGCGCACCAGGCGTTCGCCGAAGGCATGCAGCACGCCGATGTACACCAGCACGATGACCGTCGGCTCGAGGAAGGCGGCCACGAGCGAGGTCACCGATTGCGGTGCGTTGTAGAAGGTGCGCTTGTAACTGCGGTCTTGGAGCATCGGAACGGGAAGTCCGGGTGGCCTTGTCAAGCCCCGGGTCGCGCAAAAGGCGGAAACCCTCGGCGTGGGCAATCGACAAATTGGCCCGGATGAGCGAAGCGCAGATTCTGGCTGATATCGACTCGGCGCTTGCGGAGGTACGGCAAGGGGTTAGGGGGGCTGGAGCGCCCATCCCTACAATCAGACAATCTTTCCCGACTTGAGCGCCTGGTGCGGTGCATTGCGCACGCCCTGCCTTGGTGCATGAGGCTCATTGACTACCCATGTTTGCTGCCTTGAACCGTGTGACAGAGTGGGTCCAGCCGTTGGCACAGCCGGCCCTGGAACGTGTGGTGCTGTTGTTGAACCACGTCATCAGCCGGGAAGCGGTGGCCATGGAGCGCCTGAAGCCCCATGCGGGAGCGCTGCTGGAAGTGCGGGCCGAACCGCAGCTGCCCTGGCTGCCGCCGCTGCCCGCCATGCGCCTGCGCGTGACGCCCGCCGGCTTGCTCGAGGCCTGTTCCCCTGACGATGACAACCCCCCGACGCTGCGTGTGCTGCTGGACGCCAGCCAGCCGCTGGCCTTTGCGCAAGCGCTGGCCGACGGGCGGGTACCGCCCGCTCAGGTGGAAGGCGATGTGCGGCTGGCCGCCGAGGCCGACTGGCTGATGGCCAACCTGCGCTGGGACGTGATGGACGACCTGGAAGCCGCGCTCGGCGCTGGGCCTGCCCAGGTGCTGACGATGGTGGCGCAAGCGGCGCGGGCAGCCCTGGCGCGCTGGCTGCCCGCGGGTGCGCGGGGTGCCCCTGACGGCCTGGACACCGGCCGCCCATGAGGCGCCTCGCGCGCTTGTTGCGCATCGTGCTCACAGCCCGGCGCTTCGGGCTGTTGGCCCTGGTGCTGGAAGGCATGCCCGCCACCCGCTGGGGCCGGCTGCTGAAGGGTTTCGGCTTTCTGGGGCTGGCCTCCGCCCGCAAGCGCCCGCGCGGCGAACGCCTGCGCATGGCGCTGGAAAGCCTGGGCCCCATCTTCGTGAAGTTCGGGCAGGTGCTGTCCACGCGCCGAGACCTTCTCCCGCTGGACATCGCCGACGAGCTGACCAAGCTCCAGGACCGCGTTCCGCCGTTCCCGGCGGCGCAATCGAAAGCCCTGATCGAAGAGGCCCTGGGCCAGCCGGTGGATGTGCTGTTCGAACGCTTTGATGAGCAGCCCGTGGCCAGCGCCTCCATCGCGCAGGTGCACTTTGCGCAGATGAAGTCGCGCGGTGAGCAGCCCGGCCGGGAGGTGGCCATCAAGGTGCTGCGCCCGGGCATGCTGGAGGTCATCGAGGACGACCTGGAGCTGCTGCACACGCTGGCGCACTGGCTGGAACGCCTCAGCGCCGACGGCAAGCGGCTGAAGCCGCGCGAGGTGGTGGCCGAATTTGACGCCCACCTGCACGACGAGCTGGACCTGGTGCGCGAAGCCGCCAACTCTGCCCAGCTGCGCCGCAACATGCAGGGACTGAACCTGGTGATGGTGCCCGAGATGCTCTGGGACTACTGCACCCCCACCGTCATCGTGATGGAGCGGATGTACGGCATCCCCATCGGCCAGGTGGACAAGCTGCGCGAGGCGGGTGTTGATTTCAAGCGGCTGGCCCGCGACGGCGTGACGATCTTCTTCACCCAGGTGTTTCGCGACGGCTTCTTCCACGCCGACATGCACCCGGGCAATATCCAGGTCAGCACCGCGCCCGACACCTTCGGGCGCTACGTGGCCCTGGATTTCGGCATCATCGGCACGCTGACGCAGCGCGACAAGCAATACCTGGCGCAGAACTTCATTGCCTTCTTCCGGCGTGATTACCGCCGTGTGGCTGAGCTGCACCTGGAGTCCGGCTGGGTGCCTTCGCAGACCCGCCCTGACGCCTTCGAGAGCGCCATCCGCGCCGTGTGCGAGCCGCAGTTTGAACGCCCGCTGAAGGACATCTCGCTGGGCCAGGTGCTGCTGCGGCTGTTCCAGACATCACGCCGCTTCAACGTCGAGATCCAGCCGCAGCTGGTGCTGCTGCAGAAGACGCTGCTGAATGTGGAAGGCCTGGGCCGACAGCTCGACCCTGACCTGGATTTGTGGAACACCGCCAAGCCCTTCCTGGAGCGGTGGATGAAAGAGCAGGTGGGCACCCAGGGCCTGTCAGACCGGCTGCGCGAAGAGGCGCCGCAGATTGCCAGCTGGCTGCCTGACCTGCCCCGCCTGTTGTACCGACGCCTGAGCGACGAGAACGGCGGCGGGCAGGCACAGCTCTTGCGGGAGCTGCTGCACGAGACACGGCGTACCCACCAGTTCCTCAAGGGCCTGCTGTTGGCGGGGGTGGGGTTTCTGGCAGGCGCCGGGCTGATGCACTGGTGGTTGCTGCGATGAGCGGTTGAGGGCGGCGCTGGCGTGGGGCCGGTGCCGGGCAGGGCAACGTCTGGGGTGGAGGAGAAACTGTGCTGATCTCGTTTGTGGTGTTCTACATGGCGGTCACCATCGCCATCGGGTTGTGGGCGGCGCGCCGTGTGCATGGCGCCAAGGATTACCTTGTGGCCGGCCGCAGTCTGCCGCTGTACATGAACGTAGCTACCGTCTTTGCGACGTGGTTTGGTGCCGAGACCGTGCTGTCGGTGTCGGCCACGTTTGCCAAGGATGGCCTCCACGGCATCCCGGGTGACCCGTTTGGCGCCTCGCTGTGCCTGGTGCTGGCCGCGCTGCTGTTTGCGCGCCTGTTCTACCGCATGAACCTGCTGACCATCGGTGACTTCTACAAGCACCGCTACGGCAAGGGTGTGGAGGTGCTCACCAGTGTGGCCATCGTGTTGTCGTACCTGGGCTGGACGTCGGCCCAGCTCACGGCGCTGGGCCTGGTCATCCATGTGCTGAGTGGTGGCGCCATTGACCTGAACACCGCCATCCTGATGGGGGCTGGCATCGTGGTGCTCTACACCATGTTCGGCGGCATGTGGTCGGTGGCCTTCACTGACCTCTTCCAGACGGTCATCATCCTGGTGGGCCTGAGCCTGGTGGCCTACCTGGTGGGTGACATGGCCGGTGGGGCGAGCAAGGTCATCTCGCAGGCGGCGGCCGACGGCAAGCTGGTGATGTTCCCGGCCGACATGGACGCTGCCGCGTGGTGGGCGATGGCCAGCGCCTTCTTTGCGTTTGCCTTCGGCTCCATCCCTCAGCAGGACGTCTTCCAGCGCATGACCAGCGCCAAGGACGAGAACACGGCGGTGCGGGGCACGGTGATCGGCGCGCTGATCTACTTCGTGTTTGCCTTTGTGCCCATCTACATTGCCTATGCCGCGGTGGTGCACCTGCCCGAGCTCAAGGCCTTGTTTGCCTCGGAAGACGCCCGGGAGATCCAGCGCATCCTGCCTGACCTGGTGCTGGGCAAGATGCCGCTGTGGGCGCAGGTCTTGTTCTTCGGCGCACTGCTGTCGGCCATCTTGTCCACCGCCAGCGGCGCGCTGCTGGCCCCGACCGCCACCTTCACCGAAAACGTGCTGCGGCCCTTTGTGCCCCACATGAGCGACCGCCAGCTGCTGTTGACGCTGCGCATCATCCTCGTCACCTTCTCGGCCTGCGCGCTGCTGTTTGCGCTGAACAGCAAGAGCACGATGTACGAGATGGTGCAGAACGCCTACAACGTCACGCTGTGTGGCGCCTTTGTGCCGCTGGTGGCCGGCGCTTACTGGAAGCGGGCCAATACCCAGGGGGCGCTGCTGTCGGTCATCGCCGGCATCGGCACCTGGCTGGTGGCGCACAACGTCATGGCCGAGGCCCTGGTGCCGGCCAACCTGATGGGCCTGGCGGCGGCAGTGGTGGGCATGCTGGTGGGCACCCTGGCGCCCTCGGTGGTGGCCCACAAGGGCCATTCGATCGAGCATGTGCTGAAGCACCAGGCCCACCGCGGCGGTGCGGCGGCGCACAAGCCCTGAGCCCCTGGTTGGGCATGGGAACAGGCTATCCCTTCTATAATCGCGGGTTTTCTCTGAAGCCCCCTCCGCCGCCAGCCCGAGTTGCCATGCCCATCTATGCCTACAAGTGCGAGTCCTGCGGGCACCAGCAGGATGTGCTGCAAAAGCTGTCTGATCCCCTGTTGAGCACCTGCCCGGCCTGTGGCCAGGAGACGTTTGCCAAGCAGATCACTGCGGCGGGTTTTCAGCTGAAGGGTTCGGGCTGGTACCAGACGGATTTCCGCAACAACGGCTCGGCTGCGGCCAAGGGTGACGCTGCCAAGCCGGCGACACCGGCTGAAGGGGCGTCAACGTCGGCGGCACCGGCTGGGGCTGCCGCGCCGGCTTCCACGTCCTCGACGGCCGCGCCGGCTGCGGCTGGCGGGGGCGCAAGCCCCGCAGCGCCGTCGCAGCCGTCCTGAGCTTCCCATGGGCGCGCAGACATTGCCTGAGCCCCCGCCTACGCACTGCAACCGAGCCCTGCCTTGAAACGCTACCTGATCGCTGGCCTGCTGGCCTGGTTGCCGCTGGCGATCACCGTGTGGATCGTCACCTGGCTGGTGGGCACGATGGACGGCCTGTTCCTGTGGCTGCTGCAGGCGGCGCAAGCGGTGCTGCCCGAAAGCCTGCGGCCGCTGCTGCAGCGGCTCACCGGGGTGCCCTTCCTGAGCATCCTGGTGCTGGCGCTGCTGATGATGGCCACGGGGGTGTTTGTCACCAACATCTTTGGCCAGTGGTGGTTGCGGCAGTGGGACAAGCTCATGCACCGCATCCCCATCGTCAAGAGCATCTACAGCTCGGTCAAGCAGGTGTCGGACACCCTGTTTTCCAGCAGTGGCAATGCCTTTCGCGAAGCGGTGCTGGTGGAGTACCCGCGCGACGGCGCCTGGACAATCGCCTTTGTCACCGGCAAGCCCGGCGGCGAAGTGGCCGAACACCTGGATGGCGATTGGGTGAGTGTGTATGTGCCCACCACACCCAACCCCACATCGGGCTTTTTCCTGATGATGCCGCGCAACGACGTGGTGTCGCTGGGCATGAGCGTCGACCAGGCCCTGAAGTACGTCATCTCGATGGGCGTGGTCGTCCCCAGCCTGCCCGGCGGCCGCCCGAACCTGGCGGTGGCCCGAAATCAGACCGGCTGAACGCGCGGCGAGCGTTCGGCCCACCGGCACAGCCTTCACGGCGGTGCCCCTGCGCCAACCCCATGACGCGCGGTGGTGGCGCCAAAGCCCCCACCGGCAGCCCCGATGTCCGATGCATCGTCGACACTTTCCTGGATGAGCAACACCATGAGAACCACCTACTGCGGCCTGGTCAGCGAAAGCCTGATGGGCCAAACCGTCACCCTGATGGGCTGGGCCCACCGCCGGCGCGACCACGGCGGCGTGATCTTCATCGACCTGCGCGACCGTGAAGGTGTGGTGCAGGTTGTCTGTGACCCTGACCGCGCCGAGATGTTTGCCACCGCCGAGGGCGTGCGCAACGAGTTCTGCCTGAAGATCGTCGGCAAGGTGCGCCCGCGCCCGGCCGGCACCGAAAACGCCAACCTCACCAGCGGCAAGATCGAGGTGCTGTGCCACGAGCTGGAGGTGCTGAACCCCAGCGTGACGCCGCCGTTCCAGCTGGACGACGACAACCTCAGCGAGACCGTGCGCTTGACGCACCGCGTGCTGGACCTGCGCCGCCCCGCGATGCAGAAGAACATGATGCTGCGCTACCGCATCGCCATCGAGGTGCGCAAGTTCCTGGACGAGCAGGGCTTCATCGACATCGAGACGCCGATGCTCACCAAGAGCACGCCCGAAGGCGCGCGTGACTACCTGGTGCCCAGCCGCGTGCACGACGGCTTCTTCTTTGCGCTGCCGCAGTCGCCCCAGCTGTTCAAGCAGCTGCTGATGGTGGCGGGCTTTGACCGCTACTACCAGATCACCAAGTGCTTCCGCGACGAAGACCTGCGTGCTGACCGGCAGCCCGAATTCACGCAGATCGACATCGAGACCTCGTTCCTCGGCGAGGAAGAGATCCGCGCCATCACCGAGGCGATGGTGCGCACGGTCTTCCGCAAGACCATGGGCCTGGAGCTGCCGGTCTACCCGGTGATGACCTACGCCGAAGCGATGTTCAAGTACGGCTCCGACAAGCCGGACCTGCGCGTGAAGCTGGAATTCACCGACGTGACCTCGGTGATGAAGGACGTGGAGTTCAAGGTCTTCTCCGGCCCGGCCAGCAGCAAGGGTGGGCGCGTGGTGGCGTTGCGCGTTCCGGGCGGCGGCGAGATGAGCCGCGGCGAGATCGACAGCTACACCGAGTTTGTGAAGATCTACGGCGCCAAGGGTCTGGCCTGGATCAAGGTGAACGACGCTGGCAAGGGCCGTGAAGGCCTGCAATCGCCCATCGTGAAGAACCTGCACGACGCGGCCATCTCGGAGGTGATCGCCCGCACCGGCGCGCGCAACGGCGACCTGATCTTCTTCGGCGCCGACAAGGCCAAGGTCGTCAACGACGCCATCGGCGCGCTGCGCGTGAAGATCGGCCACAGCGATTTCGGCAAGTCCCACGGGCTGTTCGAAGACCGCTGGGCACCGCTGTGGGTGGTGGATTTCCCGATGTTCGAGTACGACGAGGACGCGGCCCGCTGGACGGCGGTGCACCACCCGTTCACGGCGCCCAAGGACGGCCATGAAAACCTCATGGACACCGACCCGGGGGCCTGCGTGGCCAAGGCCTACGACATGGTGCTCAACGGCTGGGAGATCGGCGGCGGTTCGGTGCGTATCCACCGCGCCGAGGTGCAGAGCAAGGTGTTTGACGCACTGAAGATCACGCCGGAAGACGCGCGGGTGAAGTTTGGCTTCCTGCTGGACGCGCTGCAGTACGGCGCGCCGCCCCACGGTGGCCTGGCCTTCGGCCTGGACCGCATTGCCACGCTGCTGGCCGGTGCCGAGTCCATCCGCGACGTCATCGCCTTCCCGAAGACCCAGCGTGCGCAGTGCTTGCTGACGGGCGCGCCCAGCCATGTCGACGAGGCGCAGTTGCGTGAACTGCACATCCGCCTGCGCAACCCCAAGGCCTGACGCCATGGCCGCCTGAGCTTGCCGTGCCGCCCACGAGCTTCAAGATCCCGCAATCGGTGCTGGTGGTGATCCACACGCCAGCCCTGGAGGTGTTGTTGATCGAGCGCGCCGACAAGCCAGGCTTCTGGCAGAGCGTCACCGGTTCGCTGGACGAGCCGGATGAGCCGCTGGCCACGGCGGCTGCGCGGGAAGTGCACGAAGAGACCGGCATCGCGGTGGGCAGCCCCGGCAGCCCCGGCATTCCGACCGCGGCGCTGCAGGATTGGCGGCTGCAGAACGTCTACGAGATCTACCCTGTGTGGCGGCACCGCTATGCGCCGGGGGTGACCCACAACACCGAGCATGTCTTCGGCCTGTGTGTGCCGGCCGGCACACCGGTGCGGCTGGCGCCGCGTGAACATGTGGCCTACGAATGGCTGCCCTGGCGCGAGGCGGCCGACCGCTGCTTCTCGCCCAGCAACGCCGAGGCCATCCTGCAGCTGCCGCGTTTTGTGGCCGGGCCCTGAAAGCCCACGCGGTGTCGTTTGGCATGTGAACCGGCCCAGTTATTGCGGAACCTTACCGTGGCAACCCATTCCCGACTCCCCATGCCGCATTCGCAGCTGCCAAGGCACTCGCGTTTTGCGCCGTCCACCTACATGGACACCTCGGTGCTGCGGGTGGCGACCTACAACATCCACAAGGGTGTGCGGGGCGTGGGCCCGCGCAAGCGGCTGGAAATCCACAACCTCGGGCTGGCGGTAGAGGCGCTGGACGCTGACCTCGTCTGCCTGCAGGAAGTGCGCCTGTTCCACACCCGCGACGCCCGCCGTTTCGACCGCACCTCGTTCGGCTGGCCCGACATGGGCCAGGCCGAGTTTCTGGCGCCCGAAGGCTATGAGGTTGCTTACCGCAGCAATGCCGTGACGCGCCATGGCGAACACGGCAATGCCCTGCTGTCGCGCTGGCCGATGGGCGACGTGGGGCACCACGACGTGAGCGACCACCGCTTCGAACAACGCGGCCTGTTGCATGTGCAGGTGGTGTGGGCCGGCACGCCGGTGCACGTGATCGTCATCCACTTTGGCCTGGTGCACTCGAGCCGCCTGCGGCAGGTGCAGCGCCTGGGGCGGTACATGGCCGAGTCGGTGCCGGCGCAGGCGCCGCTGCTGGTGGCCGGCGACTTCAACGACTGGAGCGAGCGCCTGGACGTGCCGATGCACAGCCTGGGTCTGCAGCGCGCCGGCACCGAAGGCCATCGCCACCTCAAACGCTCTACCTTCCCGGCGTTGGCGCCCGTGTTTGCGCTGGACCGCATCTATGTGCGCGGGCTTCGCTGCCGGGCGCTGCAGGTGCCACGGGGGGCAGCCTGGGCCCGCATGTCAGACCACCTGCCGCTGCTGGCTGAGCTGGAGCTTGACTGAGGCCCGGTCACACCATGGTGCGCGACGGTGTTGTCAACTACCGGGGTGGCCATCAGGTGGCGCTCCTGACTGGCGGCGACGAGCTCTTTCCGCAGCTCGTTGCCGCCATTGACGCGGCGCGCGAATCGGTCTGGTTGGCCACCTACATCTTCAACGATGACGCGTCAGGCCACCGGGTGGTGCAAGCCCTGTCAGACGCCGCGCAGCGTGGGGTGGCCGTGCATGTGCTGGTGGACGGTTTTGGCAGCATGGCCTGGCTGCCCTTGCTGCAGCCGCTGCTCGGCCAGGGTGGCGTGCAGTTCGAAGTCTTCAGGCCGCTGGACCGCTGGTGGAGCTGGCTGCAGCCGCAGCAGCTGCGGCGGCTGCACCAGAAGCTGTGTGCGGTGGACGGCCACACGGGTTTTGTGGGTGGCATCAACATCATCGACGACCGTTACGACATGAACCACGGCTGGTCAGAGCAACCGCGGCTGGACTTTGCCGTGGAGCTGCGCGGGCCGGTCGCCCAGGAGATCGAGCAGGTGGTGCGTTCGCTGTGGCTGCGGGCGCACCTGGGGCGTGGCTGGCGCGCCGAACTGCGCGGGCTGGCCGGCAGCCCGCGGCCGGTGCGCGGCACCCTCAGGCTGCTGCACCAGCTGCGCCCGGTGGCAGGCCAGGGGCTGCCGCTGGCGCGCCCCTGGCGCGGGGTAGGGGGGCTTTCCCGGCATGCCGACGCGGTGTCGGCGTCGCTGGCTGCGCTGCCGCCGGTGCGCGCGGCGCTGGTGGTGCGCGACAACCTGCGCCAGCGCCGCGCCATCGAGCGCAGCTACATCCAGGCCATCGGGCGTGCGCAGCGGAACATCGACATCGCCTGCCCCTATTTCTACCCCGGCGTGCGCTTCAGGCGCGCCCTGGAACGGGCGGCCGGCCGCGGCGTGGCCGTGCGGCTGCTGCTGCAGGGCAAGGTGGATTACCGCTTTGCGGCGCTGGCCGCGCGGGTGCTGTATGACAGCCTGCTGGGCCGCGGCATCCGGATCTACGAATACACGCCAGCCTTCCTGCACGCAAAGGTGGCGGTGGTGGATGGCCAGTGGGCGACGGTGGGCAGCTCCAACATCGACCCGCTGTCGCTGCTGCTCAACCTGGAGGCCAACGCGGTGGTCCAGGATGCGGCTTTTGTGCAGACCCTGTCACAGCGTCTGGACGAGGCCTTTGCCGTCTCGCTCGAGGTGGACGCACCACCCATCCAGCGCGGCTGGCGGGGCCTGCTGGTCCGCGGCCTGGTGGCTTGGGTGGCCAATACCTACCTGAAGGTGGCGGGCATCACAGGCCGTTACTGAGGGGTGCCGAGGGGTTCTGCGTATCTGAGCGCGCTTCTGGGCCCGGCACAGGCCCCGTAGGCCGCGCCGCCAAAGCTGAGCAAAGCTGGGGGTTGTACAGCGCCACGCGTGAGGGCCTATCATCGTGAGCAATGTCTGACGCAAAACCTCTGGCGCTGTTTGGCGAGCCGGCTGCAGCCGCCGGTGGCCGCCGCGAGTCACCGGCACTGAGCTTGGTGGCCCACGCCCAGCGGCCTGACGCGCCAGCTCAACCGGCTGATGCTGATGCGGCCTCCGCGGCGCCCTCGGCGTCATTGGCCCCCGAACGCCTCAGTGCTCAGCAGATGCTTCTGCTGGAGCAGGCTGACCCCGTCATGTCGCTGCTCTTCCGGCAGCTGGACGCCCCGCAGGGCAGCGTGGTGCTGCTCGACATGGAAGGCCAGCTGCTGCACGCGGTGGGCCGCTTCGGTAACGGTACACATTCGCTGGCGTCATTCCGCGAATCGGGTTCGGGTGGCCGGCCGCTGCGCCACTCGCCGTCGTCTCGCGCCGCCTTGCTGCTGAACCCGGACGGCGATGTGGCCGCGCAGCTCGATTGGGTCGCCGAGGCACAGGGCGCCGGCAGCTCAGCGGCACCCTGGGTCGCGGCCTGCGCACGCATGATCGAAAACCGCTGGTTGTGCGCGCAGCACCAGCGGGCCATGCGCATCCACTTCCACCGCTTCGCCCGTTCGCTGGGTGGGCTGTCGGAAGGCATCCTCGCGGTGTCGGCCGACGAACGCATCGTCGGCGCCAACCGGCAGGCGCTGGAGCTCCTGGGCATGGGCCGTGCCGCCCTGCGGCGCCAGAGCCTGAAGTCGCTGCTGGGTGTGCACACCGACATGCTGCTGAACCACTTCAGGGCCCCGGGTGCCACGGCGCTGAACCTGCACCTGCCCGACGGTCGTTCCGTCCTGGCCCATGCACGGTGTGAATGGCCGGTGTGGTCCACCATCGCCGATGCCGCGGTGCGTCAACCCTCGCCCAGGGCCGCGCGCCAGGCGGCGCATTGGTCAGAAGAAGCGCCTGGCTGGTCAGCCTGGCTGACAGGTGACGCCACGCTGGAGCGGGCGGTTGAACAACTCCAGCGCCTGGCCGGGCGCGACGTGCCGCTGCTGATCGAAGGTGAAGAAGGGACTGGCAAGACCTGGCTGGCCAGGGCCGTGCATGCCGAATCGCCCCGGCGCGATGGGCCCTTTGTGGCGGTGTCCTGCGCACTGCGGCCGGTGGCGGCCCTGGAAGCCGAACTGTTCGGTGCGTCGCTGCACGGCTCAGCGGCGGCGGCCCAGGCCGATTCGGCCGTCACGGGCAAGCTGATGCAGGCCGATGGCGGCACGGTCTTCCTGGACGACATCGACGAGCTCCCCCCCGAGTTGCAGCAGCGGCTGGCGCTGTTTCTGGCGTCACGGCAGCTGCAGGCAGCCCCTTGGGCACGGCCAGTGCCGGTGGATGTGGCACTCATCGGGAGCAGCCAGTACCGGCTCGCCCCGCAAGCGTCGGGCCATGGCTTGGCCAGCCGGGCTGACGATGGCGGCCCGGCAGCCGAGCGCTGGGATGCGACGCTGGGTGCGGTGTCCGGTGGCCGGCGGGTGATCCTCGCGACGCTGTACCACGCGCTCAACGGCTGGACGGTGCGCCTACCGGCATTGCGCGAACGCGAGGATTTCCCTGCGCTGGTGCGCCGCCTGCTGGATGTCAGCCTGCATGCGCCGCACCTGTCGCTGTCCGATGAGCTGCTGCGCCGGTTGCAGGCCTTTGCCTGGCCGGGCAATGTCGGCCAGCTGGTGCAGGTGCTCCGCGCGGCGGCACTGCAGGCCGGCACCCAGCGCTGGATCCGGCCTGAGCACTTGCCACCCGTCTTCTGGGAAGAGCTGTGCCACAGCGCTCTCGCGGGCGACGGGGAATCCCCCGTCGCTGCGGACGTCTCGCTGGCCCATGGCACCAGCCCCTACCGCAGCGGTGTCCCGGGTGTTGCGCCCCTGTCGACCGAACAAGAGCTGGAAGCCATCGAGCGCGCCGCCATCCTGCAGGCGGTCGAGCAGGCTGGCGGCAATGTGTCGCTCCCTGGGTGCCGCGCACCAGGCCGTTGTCGAGCAGGGTCCACAGCACTCCCACCACCGGCACCAGCAGCAGCAGCACCCACCAGGCTGAGCGGTCGCGGTCGTGCCAGCGCTTGGCACTGACAACCGCGCTCATCCACAGCAGCACCAGGTTCACGGCCAGCTCTGCCCGCCCCGGGGAGACGCCGGCGATGTCCAGCAGAGCCCGCAACAGCAGCGCGAGGCCCAGCAGCGCCAGCACGCCGTAGAGCCAGAAGCAGCGTCGGTTGATGCGCCCATGCCAGCTGCCGTAGATGAATTGCCAGGAATCGGTATCAGGCGGATTCTGAAGGTTCATGGGTTGGCAGCATAGCGGTGTGGCAAGCGGCAACAAGTCACAGAGGGTCACCCTCTGGGCACTGGAGTCGCGGCGGGGCAACGCAGGGCTGTGCGGTTTTCACGCGGAGGATCGGGCGCCACGCCGAATTCACCGGCATGACCCGTCTGCCCCCAGCCCTGCCTTCCGGAGCGCCCATGAGACCGCATGCCCCCCAATTCCGTCCCCGCCTTGCCTTGTTGGTGCCGGCGGCCCTTCTGGCCCTGGTTGCTGCCTGCGGTGGCGGCGGTGGTGGCAGTGCGGCCAGCGGCGACGCGCCCACCCCGGTGGCGCCGGCGCCCCAGCCGGCGACGGTCAATGGCACGCTGACGGGCTTCGGCAGCATCATCATCGACGGTGTGCGCTATGGCGACGCCGCGGCGCGCGTGATGGTCGACAACGGCGCAGCCACGGCGCGCAGCGCGGGGTTGGCTGACCTCAAGCTGGGCATGTCGGTAGACGCCAAGGTCGAAAACGGCGAGGTCACCGAGGTGACCGTCCGTGCCGCCGTGGCCGGCCCCATCAGCAGTGTCGACCTGTCCGGGCAATCGTTCACGATCTTTGGCCAGACCGTCAAGGTGAGCCTGACGGGTGCCACGCCCACGCTGTTTGAAGGGGTCTCGGGGTTGTCGGGCCTGGCGGTGAACGACCGTGTCGAGGTGCACGGGACGGTCGACGCCAACCGCGCCATCGTCGCCACCCGGGTGGAACGCAAGCCGCGCGAGGCCGACGAGCCCGCGGTGCGCCTGACGGGCATCGTCACCTCGCTGGACGCTACGGCGCGCAGCTTCCGTTTTCAGGACCTGACCGTCGACTTCAGCAGCGCCACTGTGTTGCCTGCCAACCTGGCCATCGCCAACGGGCAGCAGGCCTTGATATTTGGTGATGCGGCGCCCAGCAATGGCCGCTTCGTCGCCAAGACGGTGCGCATCAAGGCTGCCGAAGACGGTGCGCCGGCCACGCTGGGTGGGCGCATCACGGCCTTCACTTCGGTGGCGGACTTTTCCGTTGGCGGCGTCAAGGTCAACGGCCAGGGCGCCAGCATCGAGGGCGGTACGGCCTCTGACCTGGTGGCCAACCAGGCGGTGGCGGTGGATGGCCGCATGAGTGCCGGTGTGCTGCGGGCCGAGAAGATCCGCATCATCAAGGTGCCCGTGGACGCCCTGGCGTCGCTGAAGGGTGAGGTGACGGACTTCATCTCGGCGGCCAACTTCAAGCTGCGCGGCACCATCGTCGACGCATCACAGGCAGCCTTTGTGGGCGGTGCCGCCGCTGACTTGGGCAACGGCGCCACGCTGCAGGTGCAGGGCGCGGCGCGGGGTGATGTGTTCCGTGCCGAGCGGGTGGAGTTTCTGAAGCCCTCTGCAACCCAAACCCTCAAGCTCAGTGGCGAGGCGCGTGAGTGGAACGCCCAGACTCGCAGCTTCAAGCTGGTGGCGCTGGACGTGCGGCTGGCCGACAACGCGGAGATCGAAGGTGGTTCGCTGGGGCTGATGGCCAGCGGCCGTCGTGTGGCTGTCGTGGGCGTTCCCGACGCCAACGGCGTGGTGCTGGCGAGCAAGCTGATCCTGCTGGCCGAGCCCGTGGCGCCCGCGGTCTCGGTGCTCGGCGGCCGTGCCTACGATGTGGCGCCCAGCAGCTTCAAGCTGCCTGGCGTGACCGTCACGCACAGTTCAGCCACCGTCTTTGAAGGTGGCACCGCCGCCGATATCAGCAACGGGGCGCTGCTGTTTGCCAAGGGCCGGGTCGACCCCGGTACGCGCAGCATGTTTGCCAGCTGGGTAGAGGTCGTCAAGGGTGAGTCTCCGGGCGCCCGTGTGGCCGGCACCGTCAGCGACTTTGTGTCGCTGGGTGACTTGCGCATCGGCGGGCAGCGGGTGGACGCCTCGGGCGCTACCTGGGTGGATGGTGAGTCCGCCAGCCTGGCCAACGGGGCGGTCGTGATGGCCACGGGCAGCCTGGTGGAGCGCAACGGCGTACGCGTCTTCGTGGCCACCAAGGTTCGCTTCATGTAAGGGGCCCGGGGCCTGAGGCCGCGGCCCCTCACGCCCCCGCACCGGCCCGCTGCGCGCCTCGGCGTGCCCGCCGAAACGGGTCTGTACAGGGGCACCGATGAACAGCCGCTGGGGCAGCTGCGGCCGTCGACCAAGCTGAACACCCAGCGGGACTTCCTGCAGGCCCTGCACAGCCTCGAGCGCCCCGCCGCTGTCGGCCGGCGCTCAGGGGTGGATATCGAGCAAGTATCTCTGGCGCCCCGCGCAGGCCGCGGGCCCGCCTGAGGTGGCCGCGCGTGGCGGTGGCCGACAAACGGGCTTGCTTACTTGCCGCCGCCAGCGTCCGCTGCCGCGGGCGTGCTGACGCCAGCCACGGTGGCCGGCCGCACCAGGCCGCCCGCCTTGGCCGCTGCTTCGGCTTCCTTGCACGACGGCGCACAAACCGACTGGGACTTGCCCAGGAGCTTCTTGCTCATCAGCTGCGAGCGCGGACGATGCTTGCCACAAAGAAAGCAAGACATCGTCGCAGCACCGAATGAGCCATTGGCGGAAAACGGCGAACCCGGCGCCTTGCTGCGGTAACGCAGACCATCGGGGTCGATGGTGGTCTTCACTTCATCCTTGGCCATAGTGGTGTGGGCTTCTGTGGTGCGTGAACAACCCCAGATTCTACTGTACGTACCCTCAGTCACGTTTGCCTGGCGTCTTCCCGGATGCACCGGACTCCCCGGGCTGAAGGGTTTTGCCACGGCCATGCGGGAAAACAGGGGTCCCTGAGGACGGCGCAATGCGCCGGACTTGCACCCCAATTACGCCGATCAGCCCAGCGGCCCGCTGTCGATACTGGCACGGTGTCACCTGACCGCTCGCCATGAACGCCCCGCTGTCCGCCGAACAACGCCAGGTCTTCCGGGACCTCGACGCCGAGCGTGCCGACGCGCGGCGCCTGTCGCCTGAGCGCTCGCTCAGTCGGGGTGTGCCGCAGGCGCTGACGGTCTGCGCGCTGGGCCTGAACGCGGCGGGACAGCAGCAACTGCACGAACTGGCCACGCTGTCGTCGTGCCAGGGACTCTACCTGGCCCTGCTGGCCCCCGACATGGCCCATGCTGCCGATGTGCTGGTGCTGGATGCCCGTGACCCGAAGACACTGGCCTGGGCCCAGGCCCAGCACGCCTGGCTGCGGCGTCGGGCAGCGCTGTGGCTGGGCGCGCAGCCCTTGTCGCCACTGCACCGCGCGCTGCCGCTGCCCGTGGTCTGGCCCGAACTCCCGCAACACCTGGTCGCCGCCTTCCAGGCGGCCCTGCCACCGCCACGCGCCCTGGTGGCGCGCCAGCTGCAACCCGAGGCGCCGGCGGTGCTGGTGCTGTCTGACGCGGCGTCGGCGCGTCAGCGCTGTCAGGCCTGGCTGGAAGCGGCCGGTCATCGGGTCACGCTGGCCGCCCGAGCGCGCGAGGGCCTGGCGGCCCTGCACGCCACCCATTACACGTGCGTGATCGTGTGCGGCCAGGTGCCCGACCTCGACAACCTCGGGCTGGTGCGCCGCGTGCGCTCGCTGCAGCGCAAGCTGGGCCGCGTGCACCTGCTCTACCTGGGCGGCGAGGACGGCGCCGTGCAGCGCTGGGCCGCGCGCCTCATCGGCTTCGACACCACGGCGCCCTTTCCGAGCTCACCACAAGGGCT
The DNA here is from genome assembly GCA_021298085.1 of Rubrivivax sp. Classification (GTDB taxonomy): domain Bacteria; phylum Pseudomonadota; class Gammaproteobacteria; order Burkholderiales; family Burkholderiaceae_C; genus Rubrivivax. Next base: position 17,179 of record JAJTDE010000070.1, on the reverse strand, counting down.
GCAGGCCCTGCTGGCACCGCTGGCCACCAGCAGCCGCTGAAGGTCCCCTGTCGCCGCCTCGCGCCGGGACTGCAAGCCGAGGGTGCGCCGTGCAACGTCGCTGCCACGGACCCCGGCCCGCAGGTTGGCGACAATCCGCAGGTTTCTCGGAGAACCTGCAGTGAGCCACATCCTTCAATCCCTGCCCGCCGGACAACGTGTGGGCATCGCCTTTTCGGGCGGCCTGGACACCTCGGCCGCCGTGCACTGGATGCGCGCCAAGGGCGCCATCCCCTGCGCCTACACGGCCAACCTGGGCCAGCCAGACGAAAGCGACTACGACGCCATTCCGCGCAAGGCCCTGGCCTACGGTGCCGACCTGGCCCGCCTTGTCGATTGCCGGGCCCAGCTGGTGGCCGAGGGCATTGCCGCCATCCAGTGCAGCGCCTTCCACATCAGCACCGGTGGCGCGACCTACTTCAACACCACGCCGCTGGGCCGGGCGGTCACGGGCACGGCCCTGGTGGTGGCCATGAAGGCCGACGGCGTCAACATCTGGGGCGACGGCAGCACCTACAAGGGCAACGACATCGAGCGCTTCTACCGCTATGGCCTGCTGGCCAACCCGGGCCTGAAGATCTACAAGCCCTGGCTGGACCAGCGCTTCATCGACGAGCTGGGTGGCCGCAAGGAGATGAGCGAATACCTCATCGCCAACGGCTTCGACTACAAGATGAGCGTCGAGAAGGCCTACAGCACCGACAGCAACCTGCTGGGCGCCACCCACGAGGCCAAGGACCTGGAATTCCTCAACGCCGGCATCAGCATCGTGAACCCGATCATGGGTGTGGCCTTCTGGCGCGACGACGTGGCCGTGCCGCGCGAGACCGTCAGTGTGCGCTTCGAGGAAGGCCAGCCGGTGGCCTTGAATGGCCGCAGCTTTGCCACGGCGCTGGAGCTCTTTGAAGAGGCCAACCGCATTGGCGGCCGCCATGGCCTGGGCATGTGTGACCAGATCGAGAACCGCATCATCGAAGCCAAGAGCCGGGGCATCTACGAAGCCCCGGGCATGGCCCTGCTGCACATCGCCTACGAGCGCCTGGTGACGGGCATCCACAACGAGGACACCATCGAGCAGTACCGCACCAATGGCCGCAAGCTGGGCCGCCTGCTGTACCAGGGCCGCTGGTTCGATTCACAGGCCCTGATGCTGCGCGAGACCGCCCAGCGCTGGGTGGCGCGTGCCATCACCGGAGAGGTGACGCTGGAGCTGCGCCGCGGCAACGACTATTCGCTGCTGGACACCACCAGCCCCAACCTGACCTACAAGCCAGAACGGCTGAGCATGGAGAAGGTGGAAGGGTCGTTCACGCCGGCAGACCGCATCGGGCAGCTGACGATGCGCAACCTCGACATCGAGGACACCCGCGCCAAGCTGGGCATCTACACCCAGACGGGCCTGCTCGGCCACAGTGCTGACGGCACCGTGCCCCTGCTGGGTTCCGGGCCCCAGGGCTGAACCCGGTCAAGCCCCAGCCGGTGCGCCGGCCGGGGGCGCCTCGTGCGGCAGGGTGGCGCGCAGCTGCCCCACCTCCAGCCCGTTCCAGTTTTTCATCACCGGGTGGCGCAGCGGCTGCAGCGCGGCGATGTCAGCGTCGCTGCAGGGCAGCAGCCATTCGATGAGGGCGGCTGTCACCGCATCGGCCGCGCGCGAGTTGTTGCCATCGTCCATCTTCACGGCCACGCCCAGGCCCAGCTCGGGCAGGGCGATGCAGTGCACCCCTTCGGCGCCGCCCTTGGCGCACACCCGCTCCCCGAAGTGCTGCATCAGGCGGGTGTCCACCCGCCCGGTGCCCGCCACCATGCGCGGGTGGCGCGCGATGGCCAGTCGCAGGCGCCGCGCCGCGGCGTCGGCCTCGTGGCCCAGCCCGTGGCCGCTGGCCACCTTGGCAAAGGCATGCGCCAGGTGGCGCAAGGGGATGGCATAGGTGGGGATGGAACAGCCGTCGATGCCGCGGGCGGTGTCGGCCAGGCTGAAGCCGGTGGCGTGTTGCAGCGCGGCCGTCACTTCCTGCATCACCGGGTGCCCGGCATCGACATAGCCCCGGATTGCGTCGAAGGCACCACGTCGCCCAGCCCGGTGGCAGCCCAGGCAGACAAAACCGGCGTGTTTGCCCGAGCAGTTGTTGTGCAGCGCGCTGGGGGCTTCACCGGCGGCGGCCAGGGCCTTCAGGCTGGCGTCGTGGTAGGGCCAGTGGGCGCCACAGGCCAGGGCACTGACGTCCAGCCCGGCCTTGGCCAGCATGGACGCCGCGGTGGCCGCGTGCTCGGGTTCACCGTTGTGCGATGAGCAGGCCAGGGCCAGCTCGGCGTCGTCCAGCCCCCACGCGTCGGCCGCGCCGCTGGTGACCAGGGGCAGTGCCTGCAGCAGCTTCACGGCACTGCGCGGAAAGATGGGCCTGTCGATGTCGCCCCAGGCCGTGTGCACGGTGCCTTCAGCGTCCACCACCGCCACCGAACCCCGGTGAAAGCTCTCGACGATGCCACCGCGCCAGGCGGTGACGAGCACGGGCGTGGGGGAGGACGTGGCAGGGGTGATGGGCATGGTGCGGGCGGGCGGGGGATGGGGGGTGGGTCGCGGGGAGCTTGGCGGTGACTGTAGGTGAAGTCACTGCGGTGGCGCGTGCAGCGGTGGGTGCCGGCTGTTCGCCGCGGGCAGGTGGGTGGCTGCCTCGGTGGCCTTGATCCAGGGCAAAACCCCGCACGCGGCAAAGCCCTAGCCTTGGCGCTTCATTCGAAACCCTTGCTCAGGGATGGAGTCCTCGCCATGTGGGTGAGCCCCGCGCACGGCATGCCCGTCGCGCTTGCGGCCACCACGCCGGCCCCCCAGGTGGCCGACGTGGTGGCCTGTGCAGTACGACGCCATCGGCGCCGGCCAGACCGTCTGCTGCAGATCCTGCGCGATGTGCAGGACGAGCTGCACTGGCTGTCGGACAACACGCTGCAGCGGGTGGCTGATGCGCTGGGTATCTCCTGCGCCCAGGCCCACAGCACCCGCGATTTCTACAGCTTTCTGTACCGCCAGCCGCGTGGCCGCTGGCGGGTGCTGTTCTCCGACAACATCACCGACAGGATGCTGGGCAACCAGGCGCTGTACCAGCAGCTGCTGCAGCACTGGCGGCTTGAGCCCGGGGTGGTCTCGGCCGATGGGCGTGTCAGTGTGGCCCTCACGTCCTGCACCGGCCTGTGTGACCAGGGCCCGGCCTTGCTGGTGAACGAGCGGGCCATCACCCGGCTGACGCCTGAGCGTGTGGAACACATCGCGGCGCTGATCGACGCCGATGTCCCGCTGCACGCCTGGCCGGCCGCGTTCTTCCAGGTTGACAACCCCATCCGGCGGGCCGACAGGCTGCTGGGCGCCCCTTATGTGGCCGGCCAGGCCCTGCGGGCTGCCGTGGCAAGGGGCCGGCAGGGCATGCTCGACGAGATGGCGCTCAGCCGCTTGCGGGGCCGTGGCGGTGCGGGCTTTTCCACGGCCCTGAAGTGGCAGGCCTGCCGCGATGCCCCGGGTGACCAGCGCGTGATCGTCTGCAATGCCGACGAGGGCGAACCCGGCACCTTCAAGGACCGCGTGCTGCTGCAGGCCTTTGCCGGCCGCGTGCTGGAAGGCATGGCCATCGCGGCCTACGTGGTGGGGGCGCAGCGCGGCGTGCTGTACCTGCGGGCCGAATACCGCTACCTGCGCCGGCCGCTGCTCGACGAGATTGACCGTCTGCGCAGCGCCAACTGCCTGGGCCGCCAGGTGGCCGGCGTGCCGGGCTTTGACCTGGACATCGAGATCCACCTGGGCGCCGGCGCCTATGTGTGTGGTGAAGAGACAGCGCTGATCGAGTCGCTGGAAGGCAAGGCCGGCCGGCCGCGCATCCGGCCGCCGTACCCCGTCACGCAGGGCTACCAGGGCCTGCCCACGGTGGTCAATAACGTCGAGACCCTGTGCAGGGCTGCCGAGATCGCCCTGCATGGCGGGGCCTGGTACGCGGCCGTCGGCACGGCACAGTCCACCGGCACGCAGATCCTGTCCGTCAGCGGCGATGTCGACCGGCCCGGCCTCTACGAATACCCCTTTGGCGTGACCATCCACCAGGTGCTGGCGGATTGCGGTGCCCACGCGCCGAAGGCGGTCCAGGTCAGCGGCGCTGCAGGGCGCTGCCTGTCGTCGTCGGCCTTTGGCCGGCGCATCGCGTTCGAGGACGTGGCCACGGCCGGTTCGTTCATGGTCTTCGGCCAGGGGCGCGACATGGTCGAGCTGGCGCTCAACGTGGCCCACTTCTTTGCGCACGAGAGCTGCGGCTTCTGCACCCCCTGCCGCAGTGGCACGGCACTGGTGGCGGACACCATGGACAAGATCGCCAGCGGCCGAGGCACCCCCCATGACCTGCATGAGCTGCTGAAGCTGCAAGCGGTGATGAAGGCGACAAGCCACTGCGGGCTGGGGCAGACGGCCGGCGACACGGTGGTGGATGTCATGCAGAGCTTCCGCGCCGATGTCGACCGTTACCTGGGTGAGGGCGATGTCCAGCCGGCGTTCGACCTGCACCAGGCCACCGAAGGCGCCCGGCAGGCGGTGGGTCGGGCCCAGGAGGCACCCGTCCGATGACCGCGTTCGACCCCGCCCCTGCGCAGACGCCGAGCTTCACCGTCGATGGCCAGACGGTGGCCTTCACGCCGGGCCAGACGGTACTGACGGCCGCGCTGGCGGCGGGGGTCTTCATCCCGCACCTGTGCCACCACCCGCAGTTGAAGCCGCAGGGTGGCTGCAAGCTGTGTACCGTCACGGTCAACGGGCACAGCGGCTCGGCCTGCACGCTGGCGGCGGCGCCAGGCCTCGCGGTGGAAAGCAACACGCCGGCGCTGAACGGGCAGCGGCGGGTCCTCCTGCAGATGCTGTTTGTCGACGGTGACCACTTCTGCCCGGGCTGTGAGAAGAGTGGCCAGTGCCAGCTTCAGGCCATGGCCTACCAGCTGGAAATGCTCACGCCGCACTTCAGGCATGCCTTCCAGCCCCGTGCACTGGACGCGAGCCACCCCGACGTCTGGCTCGACCGCAACCGCTGCATCGTCTGCGAGCTGTGTGTGCGGGCCAGCCGCGACATCGATGGCAAGTCGGTCTTCCTGCTGGCTGGCCGGGGCGCCGCGGTCACGCTGGTGGTCGATTCCCCCACTGGGTTGCTGGGCGACAGCGCGGTGGCCCGGGATGATGCGGCGGTGCAGGTCTGCCCTGTGGGGGCCTTGCTGCCCAAGCGGGTGGGGTTTGTGGTGCCGATTGGCCAGCGCCAGTTTGATGACGACGAGCCCCTGCCATGAACGCACCCCTGATGCCTGCACGCAAGCCTCGCATCGCCACGGCGGTGCTGGGGGGCTGCTTTGGCTGCCACATGTCGCTGTGTGACCTGGATGAACGCCTGCTGCAGCTGGTCGAATGGGTGGACATCGACCGCTCTCCGCTGACCGACATCAAGCGCTGCGGCCCCTGTGACATCGGCCTGATCGAAGGTGCGGTGTGCAACGACGAGAACGTCCACGTGCTGCGCGAGTTTCGTGAGCAGTGCACCGTGCTGGTGGCCGTGGGCGCCTGCGCCATCCACGGTGGCCTGCCCGCGCAGCGCAACCACTTGCCGGTGGCCCATTGCCTGCGGCAGGTCTACCGCACCGATTCAGGCGCCATCCAGGTGCCTGATGACCCGGAGCTGCCCTTGCTGCTGGACCGCGTCGTGCCGGTGGGTGACGTGGTGCGCATCGACCACTTCCTGCCGGGCTGCCCGCCGTCGGCCGACGCCATCTGGCGCTTTCTCACCGACATGCTGGCCGGCCGCACACCCCGCCTGGGGCATGCGCTGCTGCGCTTCGATTGACACCCAGCCCCTGGCCGCCATGCACTCTGCCCTTGAAACAGCCGACCCTTCCCGTGCCGTGGGTGCACTGCGCCGCGTGGCCATCGACCCGCTCACGCGTGTGGAGGGCCACGGCAAGGTGACCCTGCTGCTGGACGAGGCCAACACCGTTCACCAGGTGCGGCTGCACATCGTTGAATTCCGGGGCTTCGAGGCCTTCATCGAAGGGCGCCCCTACTGGGAGGTTCCTGTCACGGTGCAGCGGCTGTGCGGCATCTGCCCGGTGAGCCACCATCTGGCGGCCGTCAAGGCGATGGACCAGATCGCCGGTTATGGCCCGCTGACACCCACCGCGGAAAAGCTGCGGCGCCTGATGCATTACGGCCAGATCGTCCAGTCGCACGCGGTGCACTTCTTCCACCTGGCCTCTCCCGATCTGCTGCTGGGTTTTGACAGCGAATTCACGCGGCGCAACCTCATCGGCGTGGTGCAGGATCACCCCGAGGTGGCGCGCCAGGGGGTGCTGCTGCGCAAATTCGGGCAGGAGATCATCCGGATGATCTCCGGCAAGCGCATCCACGGTACCGGGGCCGTGCCCGGCGGCATGAACAAGCCCCTGGCGGCCGATGACCGCGCCACGCTGCAGCGCGACATCGCGCAGATCATGGGCTGGGCCCAGACGGCGGTGCAGCTGATGCAGCGCCTGCACGAGACGCAGCCGGCGTTCTACAACGTGTTTGGCGAGTTTGCCTCCCCCATGATGAGCCTGGTGCGCAGTGACGGTGCGCTGGACTTCTACGACGGTGGGCTGCGTGTGGTGGACGCCCAAGGCGCCACGCTGCTCGACCAGGTGGACGTCAGCACTTACCAGGCGGTGCTGGAGGAAGGCATCAAGCCCTGGACGTACATGAAGTTTCCGCACCTCCGTGCCCTGGGTGCCGAACAGGGCTGGTACAAGGTCGGCCCGCTGGCACGTGTGCAGGCGGCCAGCCGCTTGCCAACCCCCTTGGCCCAGGCCGAGCGCACCGCGATGATGGCGCTGGGCGGCGGCCGGCCGGTTCATGGCGCGCTGTTCTTCCACTGGGCGCGACTGGTCGAGCTGCTGCACGCGGCCGAGCTGATCCAGGCGCTGCTGGACGACCCCGAGCTGATGGGCACTGACCTGATGGCCGACCCGGGGCCGCGGCGGCACGAGGCCGTGGGCGTCATCGAGGCGCCGCGCGGCACGCTGTTCCACCACTACCGTGTGGATGACCATGACCTGGTCAGCTATTGCAACCTGATCGTCTCCACCACCCACAACAACCAGGCCATGAACGAGGCCGTGCGCACGGTGGCGATGCAGCACCTGAACGGCCGCGAGCTGACCGAAGGCCTGCTCAACCACATCGAATGTGCCATCCGGGCCTACGACCCCTGCCTGTCCTGCGCGACACACGCCCTGGGGCAGATGCCCATGGAGGTGGAGCTGATCGACGCTGATGGCCAGCGGGTGGCATCCTTGAGCCGGGGTTGAGCATCGCCGCCGCGGGTTCACTGCTCGTCCTGTGCATCGGCAACCCCAGCCGGGGTGACGATGCCATCGGCGCCGCGCTGTACCGCTGGCTGCAGCAGTGGCTGGACAGCCCGGATGCCCAGGGCCTGCCTTGGGACGTGGAGCTGCTGGAGGACTTCCAGCTGCAGCTGGAGCACGCACTGGACCTCCGCGGGCGTGTGCTGGCGCTGATCATCGATGCGGCCGACCCGCGCAGCCAGGTGCCGCTTCAGTGCTGGCGCGTGCAGCCCGACGCGCAGGTGTCCCATACCTCACACGCGCTGTCGCCCGGCGCGGTGCTGCAGGTCTTTCGGCAGATTGAACAGGCCGAGCCACCACCGTGCGTGGCGCTCGCGGTCAGGGGCGAGTCCTTTGTGCTGGGCGAGCCCTTGTCGGCGACGGCGCTGGCGCACCTGGCACTGGCAAAGCGCTTCCTGGTGGAGCGGCTGAAGGACCCTGCGGTGGAGCGTTGGGCATGGGCGTTGCCGCCAGGCCCAGCAGCTCCCGCGGCAGCGGGTGGGCAAAGCGCCGGCGGGTGCTGATCGCGTAGAAGCTTTCCTGCAGGCCGGGCACGGTTCTGCCCCCACAATGCGCCATGGCCCTCAAGAGCACGATCTACAAAGCCAACCTGGCGGTGGCCGACATCGACCACGGCTATTACGCCGACCATGCCCTCACGCTGGCGCGGCACCCCAGCGAAACCGATGAACGCATGATGGTGCGATTGGCGGCGCTGGCGCTGTATGCCCACGAGCTGCAGACCCGTTGCCAGGGTGATGGAACGCTGGCCTTTGGCGCCGGCCTGAGCGACCCTGACGACCCCGATGTGCGCCTGACGGACTTCACCGGCGCCACCCGGCTGTGGATCGAGGTCGGGCAGCCCGACGACAAGGCGCTGGCCCGCGCCTGCAGCCGCAGCGATGCCGTCGTGGCCATGGCCTACGGGCCCGCCGCCGACGTGTGGTGGCGTGGCATTGCCACCAAGCTCACGCGCCTGGACAAGCTGCAGGTGTGGCGCCTGCCGCACGAGCCCGTGCGTGCACTCGCCCAGATGGCCGAACGCAGCATGCAGCTGCAGGCCACCATTCAGGAAGGCAGCCTGCTGCTGAGTGGCGGGGCTGGCGAGGCGGTGGAGATCGAGCCCCAGCGCTGGAAATGAGTCAACGGCCGCGTTGTGCGGCGATGTCGTCGGCCATGGGCCAGCTCCGCCAGTTCGGCCAGGGGCATCAGCGCACCGGTGGCGGTCATCACGCTGATCAGCGCTACATCCTCGCCCATGGCACGGTCGGCCGCGGCCAGGTCGATCAGCGGTGTATGTTCATCGCTGTCGGGGAAGGCATCGGGCGCTCGCATCGGCGGTTCCTGGTTCGGGGCGCAGCCCGGCTGGCCCGCTGCGCGAGCCGCCCGTGCCGGTGCTGCTGGCGCTGGGTGACAACGAATGGACCGATTGCCACCGGCAGGCCGCCGGGGCCCGGTGCGGGGCCCTGACGCGGTGGGCGGCGCAGCGGGCGCGGCTGTGCCGCCGGGCAATCCAGCCGATTCCCGCGCACAACCGCGGCCAGATCGCGTGGTGGAGGACCAGGCCCGTGAAGCGGCCGTCCTGCAGTGGCTGCGCCTGAACGTCGCACGCGCGGCGGCCCCGGACGTGAAGGCCCTGGTGCTGCTGTTCCAGGCCAACCCCGGCCTGGAGCACCCGCCCGGCCATGCCGAGCGACACGGCTTCGAGGCCTTCAACGCCGAACTTCAGCGGCTGACGGCCACCTTGAAGAAGCCCGTCCTGCTGGCCCATGGGGATTTCCACCGCTACCTGGCCGGCACGCCCTGGCCCGATCAGCCCTGGGTGCAGCGTGTGCAGACCTGGGGCAGCCCGGTGCTGGGGGGTGTGCGGGTTCGGCTGGTGGAAGGCGGCGCGTCGCCGGGCCTGCGGTTCGAGCTGGACTCGGTGATCGGTATCGGGCCTTAGGCGTCCACCGCGGTTCGCTGCAGGTGCAGGGCCTCGTAGATCGGCGCATCACCAAAGCGGAACAGGTCCATCCCCGTGGTGTCGTCGGCCTGCGCGTGGAACGGCACCCACGACGGCACCACCACCAGGTCACCCCGAGCCACCGTCCACGCCGTGTCGCCCACCGTCACCCGGCCACCGCCTTCAAAGACCTGGTAGACCGATGAGCCCACTTCGCGCCACCGGCGCGTGGCCGCACCGGCGCGCAGGCGGTGCATCTCGGTGCGCAGGGTGGGCAGCACGTCCCGGCCGTTGGTGGGGTTGGTGAAGCGCACGGCCGCGTGGCCCGGGCTCAGCGTGCCGGGGTGGCCTTCGGCTTCCAGGGCGAGCTGGTCGGCCAGGGCGCGATCGGTGTCGGCCCAGCGGTAGGCCAGCAGGGGCGAAGCGGGCTGGGGCTCGGGCTGCGAGACCGGGCGCAGGCCCGGGTGGCCCCACAGCCGCTCGGCGCGTGAGCGCGTGGGAGTGGCTTGTTCGGCCGCGCTGAGCTGGTGGCGGCCAAACTCGAAGAACTGCGATTCGGTGTGCACGGCAAAGGGGATGTCCAGGCCGTCCAGCCAGGCCATGGGCTGCGTGGCGGCGTTGTGGTGGGCGTGCCAATTCCAGCCGGCCTGGGGCAGAAAGTCGCCGCGCGACATGCGCACCGCGTCGCCACCGACCACCGTCCACACACCTTCACCTTCCAGCACAAAGCGGAAGGCGTGCTGCGAATGGCGGTGCTCGGGGGCGTTCTCGCCGGGCATCAGGTACTGGATGGCGGCCCACAGCGTCGGGGTGGCATAGGGCCTGCCGCCCAGTGACGGGTTGGCCAGCGCGATGGCGCGCCGTTCCCCGCCGCGGCCCACCGGCACCAGCTCTCCTGCCTGGGCCGCCAGGGCCAGCAGCCGCTCCCAGCGCCAGCAGTGGGGGCTGGCCTTGCTGCGCGGGTGGGGTGGCATCAGGTCGCCGATCTCCGTCCACAGCGGGACAAGCAGCTCCTGCTCGAAGCCCCGGTAGAGCTGCGCCAGGGCGGGCGTGGGCTCCGGCTGGCCGGGCGCCGAGGAGAGCGCCAGCGTGACGGGGGAAGGTGCGGGGGCCGGGGAGGGTGTCGGGGCGGTAGTGCTCATGAACGGGGTGTCCGGCGGGCGGTGGGCGGGCGGTGAAGGTCGGGGGCTGGGTCGAACGCTGGGGGCGTTGGCAGGGGCGTTGGCAGGGGCGTTGGCACGGGCGATAGGGCTCTGCTCCGCGTGGGCCTATCGGGCCAGGCAGGTGTCCACCGTCCAGCCATACAGCCATTCGAGTGCATCGTAGAAGCGCTCGGGCGAGCGGCCCTGCCACAGGCCGTTGCGCACCAGGCGTTCCACACCCTTGGCGTGGTAGAGCCGCCCCATCTCGCGGGAACTCAGCACGATGCGCGCGGTGCGGGCCACGCGTGAACGCTCGTACAGCGTCAGCGCGGGCGCCCAGTGGTTGCCGTGCATCCGCAGGGCCTCGCCCAGCGTGACGGCGTCTTCCATGGCCATGCACGCGCCCTGGGCCATGTACTGGGTGGTGGGGTGGGCAGCATCACCCAGCAGCGTGGCCCGCCCGAAGCTCCATTGCGCGATGGGTTCACGGTCGGCCGTGGCCCAGCGTTTCCACTGCTTGGGGAGGTCGATCAATTGGCGTGCCTTGGGGCAGATGCCCTGGAAATAACTCTCCACTTCCGCCTTGCTGCCCTCGCGCACGCCCCACTCCTCGGTGTCGCGCGAGTGGAAGGTGACCACCACGTTGTACTGCTCACCACCGCGCAAGGGGTAGTGCACCAGGTGGCAGTTGGGGCCGGCCCACAGGCTGGCGGCGTTCCATTGCAGGTCGGCCGGGAAATCGTGCTTGTCGACCACGGCTCGGTAGACGACATGGCCGGTGACCCGCGCCGGGTCACCCACGTACTGCTGCCGAACCACCGACTTCACGCCGTCGGCGCCGATGACGGCGCAGCCTTCATGGCGCTGGCCCTGGGTGTCGACCACCGTGACGCCGTTGTCGTGCTGTTCCACCCGCTCCACACGGGTGGACGTCAGGAACTGCACGCGCCCGGTGGCCTGTGCACCTTCCAGCAGGCTGAGGTGCACGTCGGCGCGGTGGATGACGGCATACGGGTTGCCAAAGCGCGCCCGGAAGGCCTCGCCGGTGGGGATGCGGCCGACCAAGGTTTCGTCGACGGCGTCGTGCATGACCATGCTGTCGGTGTAGACGGCTCGCGCCCGGGCGGCAGGCCCTACGCCCAGGGCGTCAAACGCCGCGAAGGCATTGGGCCCCAGCTGGATGCCGGCGCCGATTTCACCGATCTGCGGTGACTGCTCCAGCACCGTGACGTCAAAACCCTGCCGCACCAGGGCCAGCGCTGCTGCCAGGCCCCCGATGCCACCACCGGCCACGAGGACCGGTGCAGAAGAAGCCGAGGCGGTCATGCGGGGTACCCTTCAGAGTGCGCGCTGATAATGTGTATGCTGACGATCAGCATAGTGATATCATGGCCCAGAAACATCAGGGTTAACCCGTCATGCCAGCCAAGCCACCCCCGGTTGCCGCGATCAACCTCGACGAGCTTCCCGGCCATCACATCCGGCGCCTGCAGCAGATTGCGGTGGCCATCTTCCTGCAGGAGACGGACACGCTGGGCATCACGCCGGTGCAGTTTGCGGCGCTGCAGGCGGTGGCCAACCAGCCAGGCCTGGACCAGCGAAGCCTGGCCCGGGCCATCGGCCTGGACACGTCCACCGTGGCGGGTGTGGTCGACCGCCTGGAGACGCGGCAGCTGCTGCAGCGCAGTGCCGACCCGAACGACCGGCGTGTGCGCCTGCTGTCGCTCACATGGGAAGGCGAGGGACTCCTGCGGGCTGCGCAGCCCGCGATGCGGCGCGCCCAGGCACGCATCCTGGAGCCCTTGTCGACGGCCGATCAGCACCGCTTCCTGCAACTGCTGCAGCGGTTGGTCACCGCCAACAATGGACTGAGCCGGGCGCCAAGCTCGGAGTGACGGTGTGCAGCGCGCCGACGGCCGGCTGTCTCAGCCACCGCTGGCACCCGCTGCGGAGCGGGCCCTCAGGGCGCGACAGCCGACACCGTCTCTGCCGCCCGGTACCAGGCCTGCAGGTCGTCCAGGCTCACGGCCTGCCCGTTGCCAGGGTTGTCCAGTGCGGGCCGCCAGCCGTCACGGCGGTCAAAGCCTGGCCCGATGGCAAAGGCCTGCTGGATGGTGTCGTGCGCAAAGAAACGGCTGCGCGTGACCACCACCGGCACACCGGCCGCGTTGGCGGCCGCGCTGCCGCCGGGTGAATCCTCGATGGCCAGGCACTGCAGCGGTGACAGCTTCATGGCCTCCAGCGCCAGCTGGTAGGCCTGAGGGTCGGGCTTCTTCTGCTGCACGTCTTCGCCGCACACCAGCACACTGAACAGCTGCTGCCAGCGGCTGCCGAAGTGCTGCCTCAGCAGGGCCTGCACGTTGCTGCGGCTGGTGGTGGTGACGATGGCCTGCCGCAGGCCAGCGGCGTGCGCCTGTTCGATCAGCGCGGCCACACCAGGGCGCAAGGGCAGCGCACCGCTGTCCATGATCTGGGCATAACGCTCGTTCTTCAGCGCATGCAGCTCACGTGCCAGCCGCTCACGTTCGCCGGGTTCATGGGGCGCATTGCTGCGCTGCGCCATGTCGTGCAGCAGCCGCTCGCGCCCTCCGGTGATGCGCAGCAACGCGCCGTAGTGCGTGTCGTCCCAGCGCCAGGGCACACCCAGCGCCTCGAAGGCGTGGTTGAAGGCGGCCAGGTGGCCGTCGCCTTCGGACTCGGTCAGCGTGCCGTCGACGTCCCACAGCAGGGCGCGCAGTGTGCTCATCGCAGTACCTGCAGCACGGCGGCCTGGACGGCCTCGGCGGTGATGCCGAAGTGGCGGTAGAGCTCACCGGCGGGGGCCGATTCACCATAGGCGCTGATGCCCACGACGGCGCCGTGCAGGCCCACGTACTTGCGCCAGAAATCAGGCTGCGCCGCTTCCACTGCCACGACGGGCAGGCCGGCGGGCAGCACCGAGCGCTGCCAGTCGTGGCTTTGACGGTCAAAGGCCGAGGTGCAGGGCATGGACACCACCCGTGCGGCCACGCCGTCGGCGGCCAGCAGGGCCTGGGCCTTCAGCGCCAGCTGCAGCTCGGAACCGGTGCCGATGATCACCGCCTGCGCGGCCTTGCCATCGGCCGGCTCGGCCAGCACATAACCACCACGGGCAATCTGCTCGGCCTGGTCAGCCTTCGCCAGCTGCGGCAGTCCTTGGCGCGACAGCGCGAGGGCCGACGGGCCGTCGGAACGCTGCAGCGCACAGGCCCAGGCTACGGTGGTCTCGATGCTGTCGCAGGGCCGCCAGACGTCCAGCTGGGGCATCAGCCGCAGCGACGGCACGTGTTCGATGCTCTGGTGGGTGGGGCCGTCCTCGCCGAGCCCGATGGAATCGTGCGTGAAGACGTGGATCACCCGCAGCTTCATGAGCGCCGCCATGCGGATGGCGTTGCGGCTGTAGTCGCTGAAAGTCAGGAAGGTACCCGCGTAGGGGATGAACCCGCCGTGCAGTGCCAGGCCGTTCAGGATGGCGGCCATGCCAAATTCGCGCACGCCGTAGGACACGTGGCGTTCCGCACCCCCCGGGAAATCGGTGAGGTTGGAGCCGGTGAGGTCGGCGCTGCCGCCCAGCATCTCAGGCACCAGGGGTGCCAGGGCTGCCAGCGCCTTCTGCGAGGCCTTGCGGGAGGCCACAGCTTCCGGCGTGGCCTGGAACTTGGCCAGCGCCGTCTGCACGCTGACGCTGAAGGCCAAGGGCAACTGGCCCTTGACCCGGCGCATCAGTTCCTTGGCCAGCTCAGGGTGTTCAGCCTGGTAGGCCTCGAATGCGGCGGTCCAGCGGGCTTGTGCCGCCTGGCCGCGCGGTCGGCCGTCGAAGTCGCGACGCACGTCGTCGGGGATCTCGAAGGGGCCGGCCTTCCAGCCCATGGCGTCACGCACGCGCTGGATCTCTTCGGCACCCAGGGGTTCTCCGTGGGCCTTGGCGGTGCCGGCCCGGTTCGGAGAGCCCTGGCCGATGGTGGTGCGGCAGATGACCAGCGTGGGCTTGCTGGTGCTGCTGCGGGCTGTCTGCAGCGCGCTGTCCAGTGCCGACAGGTCATGCCCGTCGATCGGGCCGATCACGTCCCAGCCGTAGGCGCGGAAGCGCGCGGCGGTGTCGTCGCGGAACCAACCGTCGACGGGGCCATCGATGCTGATGCCGTTGTCGTCGTACAGGGCCACCAGCTTGTTCAGGCCCCACACACCGGCCAGCGAGCAGGCCTCGTGGCTGATGCCTTCCATCAGGCAGCCGTCACCCAGGAAGACGTAGGTGTGGTGGTCGACGATGTGGTGGCCTGGGCGGTTGAACTCGTGCGCCAGACGCTGTTCGGCCAGTGCCATGCCCACCGCATTGGCCAGGCCCTGGCCCAGCGGGCCGGTGGTGGTTTCCACGCCGGGGGTGATGCCCACCTCAGGGTGGCCGGGGGTGCGGCTGTGCAGTTGGCGGAAGGCCTTCAGTTCGCTCATGGGCAGGTCGTAGCCGCTCAGGTGCAGCAGGCCGTAGAGCAGCATGGAGGCATGGCCGTTGCTGAGCACAAAGCGGTCACGGTCTGGCCAGTGCGGGTCGCTCGGGTTGTGCTTGAGGTGCGAGCACCACAGGGCGACGGCCATCTCGGCCATGCCCATGGGGGCGCCGGGGTGGCCGGAGTTGGCCTTCTGGACGGCGTCGATGGCCAGCGCACGCAGGGCATTGGCGCGGGGGTCGGTGCAGCCGGCGCTGCCGCGCAGGACTTGGGTGGTGGAGTTCGAGGCCATCAGAGCGCTCCCAGGGCGCGCTGGCGCCGTTCCATCATGCGCCAGATGAAGGGCGTGAAGATCAGTTCCATGGCCAGTGCCATCTTTCCGCCCGGCACCACGATGGTGTTGGCCCGGCTCATCCAGGAGTTGTCGATCATGTTCAGAAGGTATTGGAAGTCAATGCCCTTGGGCTTGGCAAAACGGATCACACACAGGCTTTCGTCTGCGGTGGGGATGTCCCGCGCGATGAAGGGGTTGCTGGTGTCCACCACCGGTACGCGCTGGAAGTTCACATGCGTGTGCGCAAACTGCGGGCAGATGTAGTGCACATAGTCGGGCATGCGGCGCAGGATGGTATCCGTGACGGCCTCGGCCGAATAGCCACGCACGTTCTTGTCGCGATACAGCTTCTGGATCCACTCCAGGTTGATGACCGGCACCACGCCGATCAGGAGGTCAGGGTAGCGCGCCACGTTGACCTCGGGCGTCACCACCGCGCCGTGCAGGCCTTCGTAGAACAGCATGTCGGTGGCCTCGGGCAGCGGTTCCCAGGGCGTGAAGGTGCCAGGTTCCTGCCCGTAAGGGGCGGCTTCGACCGGGTCATGCAGGTACTTGCGGCGCTTGCCCTGGCCGGTTTCGGTGTAGCTGCGGAACAGGCTTTCCAGCTCGCCGAACAGGTTGTTCTCAGGGCCGAAGTGGCTGAAGTGTTCGTTGCCGGCCTTCTCGGCCTCGGCCTGGCGCAGCTTCATTTCCTTGCGGTCAAAGCGGTGGAAGCTGTCGCCCTCGATCACCGCGGCCCTGACGCCTTCGCGGCGGAAGATGTTTTCGAAGGTGCGCGTGACGGAGGTGGTGCCGGCGCCCGATGAGCCGGTGATGGCGATGATGGGGTGACGTTCTGACATGGCAGGGCTCGTGGCGAAGGGAAGATTCAGTCGCGGAACAGGCTGCGGGCGGCAAACAACGGCGCCTCGGTACGGTCAGCCGACGGTTCATGGTGGTAACGCTCGATGCGTTCGACCTCGTGCTTGGAGCCAAAGACCAGGCCGATGCGCTGGTGCAGTGCACTGGGCTTGACCCCCAGCACGGGCTGGCGCCCGGTACTGGCGCGGCCGCCGGCCTGTTCCATGATGAATCCGATGGGGTTGGCCTCGTACAGCAGGCGCAGGCGTCCGGGCTTGGACGGGTCCTTGGTGTCACGCGGGTAGAGGAAGACGCCGCCGCGCATCAGGATGCGGTGGGCTTCGGCCACCATGCTGGCGATCCAGCGCATGTTGAAGTCCTTGCCGCGGGCGCCGCTGCGGCCCGCAAGGCACTCATCCACATAACGCTTGACCGGCGGTTCCCAGAAGCGGCTGTTGCTGGTGTTGATGGCAAATTCGTGGGTGTCTTCCGGGATGCGGATGTGCGGGTGCGTCAGCTTGAACTCACCCAGGTTCGGGTCCAGCGTGAAGCCGACGACCCCGTCGCCCACACTGAGCACCAGCATCGTCACCGGGCCGTAGAGCGCATACCCCGCGGCCACCTGGGTGGCCCCGGGCTGGAGGAACGTCCAGCGGGTCGAAGACCAGCAGGTACTTGCCGCGGGCGTAACCCTCCGGGATCTGGTAGGGCGCGTCCATCTCTTCCGAGGCCATGCCAGCCAGGTGGCCCGACCATTCCGTCTGGCGGATGAACATCTCGTTGCTGATCACGTCCAGAGGCTTCTGCACCTCACCCTGCACGTTGACTCCGCCGCCGGCCGCGGCCGCCGTGCTGGCCGAGATCTGCATCGCCAGACCGTTGGATTCCGACAGTTCACCGAAGGCTACCGCGCGGGCAATGGCCTTGCAGGCGATGGAGACGTCCAGGATCAGGGCGTTGAGCTCGCCGCTGGCCTGCGGAAAGCGGCGGCGCTGTTCGATCAGGTATTGCGTGAGGGTCTGGCGCTTGGACA
>JAJTDE010000229.1 GCA_021298085.1 Rubrivivax sp. | reverse complement strand
TAGCGGGCCACGATGAACCCGGTGCTCCAGATGAGCACAAAGAGCACCGGTGCGGCCCGCACCCAATCGAAGGGGGCCTCGGCGGGTGAACCGCCGCTCACCGCACGCGTGCGCGGATCTCGGGCACGGCCTTGCGCAGGTAATACACCATGGACCAGATGGTCAGCACCGCCGCCGCGTAGATCAGCACCGTGCCCCAGACGCGGGTGTCGATCACCCCGAACAGCGAGCCGTGGTACAGCAGGAACGGAATGGCGATCATCTGCACCGCGGTCTTGACCTTGCCCAGCATGTGCACGGCCACGCTGCTGGAAGCGCCGATCTGGGCCATCCACTCGCGCAGCGCCGAGATGGCGATCTCACGGCCGATGATCACCAGCGCCACCAGCACTTCCAGGCGGTTCAAGTCCACCAGCACCAGCAGCGCGGCGCAGATCAGGAACTTGTCGGCGACGGGGTCGAGGAAGGCTCCGAAGGACGACGTCTGGTTCAGCTTGCGTGCCAGGTAGCCGTCCAGCCAATCGGTGAAGGCCACCCCGACAAACAGCACCGTGGCCAGCAGGTTGTTGGTGCGGGCCTCAAACGGCAACCAGAAGACGCCCACCACCAGCGGGATCGCCAGGATGCGTGCCCAGGTCAGCAGGGTTGGCAGCGTCAGGAACATGGCCACATTCTGCTATGGCTGGGGCACTGCGCCGCTGACGTGGCGTCAATCCAGCGTACGGGGCTTGAAACGGCGCTGGTCATCAAACAGAAACACTTCCGTGAACCGCCAGGGTTTGGGCAGGTGGCCTACCGCGGGAAAGGGCGCCGCTCGCCGCACCGCCGCCATGGCCAACTGCACGGTGTCCTTGGCCTGGGTGGGCGTGCGCTGGACGCGGATGTTGGCAATGCTGCCGTCGACGTAGAGCTCCACCTCGAGCACCGGGATGGCCAGCAGGGGGTCGGGTGGGGTGCCCATGTAGCTGGTCTCGGGGTTCATCTGCACCAGCCGCTGGGCTGCCTGCACGGTGTATTCCGACCAGTTGCGGGCCGGGGCCTGTCGTGACGGCACCGGCGCGGCGGCCGTGGCTGCGCCGGGCTGGGCCCGGTTAGGGCTGGGGCTGGGCGCGGGTGCGGTGGGTGAACGGTTGGCCGCCGCGCTGGGTGCAGGGCTGGGTGCAGGGCTGGGGGACGGCCCGGACGAGGGCCAGCGCGGCACCGAGCAGGCACCCAGGCCCAGCATCCCCAGCAGCAGCACACCCGACAGCGAACCGCCGGCCGTCACCAGGGCCCGCCGGCGCGGCAGGGCCGTCGGCACCGCAGGGCCCGGGCCGCTGTGGAGCGTGTCAGCGTGGGGAGTGAGGTGACGGGGCTCAGTGGATTCGGGGTTGTCAGTGAAGGGCACGGTAAATCTCCTCAGCCAGTTCGTGCGAGATGCCTTCGACACCCGCCAGGTCTTCGATGCTGGCGCCCGCGACACCGCGGACACCCCCAAACCGCTGCAGAAGGCGTGCCCGCTTCTTCGGGCCCACACCCGCAATCTCTTCCAGCCGGCTGCCGCCGGTGCGCACACTCGCCCGCTTGGCGCGCATGCCGGTGATGGCAAACCGGTGCGCCTCGTCACGGATCTGTGCCACCAGCATCAAGGCCGCCGAATCATGCCCCAAGTAGACCTTCTCACGGCCGTCGGCAAAGACCAGCTCTTCCAGCCCCACCTTGCGGCCCTCGCCCTTCTCGACGCCCACGATCAGCGACAGATCCAGGCCCAACGCTTCAAATACGTCTCGGGCCATGGCGACCTGGCCCTTGCCGCCATCCACCAGCACGAGGTCGGGCAAACGCAGCTTGGCCTGCACCGCGGCGTCGACCCCTTCCTGCGCGGCCTCGGCCAGCGCCTGGGCCAGCTTGCCGTAGCGCCGCGTCAGCACCTGGCGCATCGCAGCGTAATCGTCGCCCCCGGTGATGCCGTCGATGTTGTAGCGCCGGTACTGCTCCTGGCGCATCGCGTGGTTCTCGTACACCACGCAGGACGCCTGCGTGGCTTCACCAGCGGTATGGCTGATGTCGAAGCACTCCACGCGGAAGGTATCGGGGTCGGGCATGTCCAGGTCCAGGGCCTCGGCCAGCGCGCGGGTGCGTTCGCGCTGTGAGCCCTCTTCGCTGAGCAGCCGCGCCAAGGCCAGTTCGGCCCCCTTGACGGCCATCTCCAGCCAGATGCGCCGCTGCTCACGCGGGTTGCTCTGCACGCGCAGCTTCACGCCCGCGGCCAGGCCGATGGCGTCCACCAGCTCACCGCTGATGTCGTGGCTGATGATCAGCTGCTGCGGCAGGGGCTGGGCGGGGTAGTGCTGGGCGATGAAGGCCTCGAGCACCTGAGCCTCGACCGACACCGGTGCGGCCGCGCCGTCGTCCAGCAGCGCAGCGGCGGCCCAGGCCGTGGCATCGTCGACGTGGTTGGGGAAGTAGGCACGGTCACCCAGGTGGCGGCCCCCGCGCACCATGGCCAGGTTGACACACGCGCGGCCACCCTGCACCTTCACCGCCAGGATGTCGACGTCACGGTCAGTCGCCGAGAGGCTGCTCACCTCCACCGACTGCTGGTGCAGCACCTTGGACAAGGCCGAGATGCGGTTGCGCAGCTGGGCCGCCTTCTCGAACTCCAGCACCTCGGCGTGCGCCATCATGCGGCCCTGCAGGTCTTCCAGCACGGCATCGGTGTTGCCCAGCAGGAAGGACTCGGCGTCGGCCACGTCCTGGGCGTAGTCGGCTGCGCTCACCAGGCCCACGCAAGGGCCGGAGCAGCGCTGGATCTGGTACAGCAGGCAGGGGCGTGTGCGGTGCGCGTAGACGGTGTCCTCGCAGGTGCGCAGGCGGAAGACCTTCTGGATCAGCTGGATGGTTTCCTTCACTGCCCAGGCACCCGGGTACGGCCCGAAGTAACGGTGCTTGCGGTCGACCGCGCCGCGGTAGTAGGCCACCCGGGGAAAGGGGTGGGTGACCAGCTTCAGGTAGGGGTAGCTCTTGTCGTCCCGAAAGAGGATGTTGAAGCGTGGGTTCAGCGCTTTGATGAGGTTGTTTTCCAGCAGCAGCGCTTCGGCCTCGGTGCGCACCACCGTGGTCTCCAGCCGGTGGATGCGCGCCACCATGCTGCCGATGCGGGTGCCGTCGTGGTCCTTCTGGAAATAGCTGGACACCCGCTTCTTCAGGTGCCGGGCCTTGCCCACGTAGAGCAGCTGGCCCTGGGCGTCGAAGTAGCGGTAAACACCCGGCAGCGCGGGCAGCTGCGCCACCTCGGCCAGCAGACGGGCGCGGCTGTCTTCCGGGGCGGGTTCGGGGGTCGGGACGGGGCTGGACAAGGGAGCTTTGGCCATGCGGCGGATTGTGGCCGCTCTCGATAATGGGCCCATGCCGGCACCCGACACTGCACCACCAGCGACACCTGCAGCACCCATGCCCAACACGCCCCGCACCTGGGACCTCTTCTGCCGCCTGCTGGACAACTTCGGCGATGTCGGTGTCAGCTGGCGGCTGGCGGCCGATCTCGCCGCCCGCGGCGAACTCGTCAGACTCTGGGTGGACAACCGCGACCCGCTGCGCTTCATGGCGCCGCAAGGCCAGCCCGGTGTCGAGGTGCTGAATTGGCCGGCCGACGACGCCGCCACTGCATGGCCGGAACCTGGTGACGTGGTGGTCGAAAACTTCGGCTGCGAGCTGCCGGCGGGCTTTGTCGACGCCATGACCCGGCGGGCCAAGCCGCCGGTATGGCTCAACCTGGAATACCTCAGCGCGGAAACCTACGCCGAACGCAGCCACCTGCTGGCCTCACCGCAGCGCAATGGCTTGCCCAAGTGGTTTTTCTTCCCCGGCTTTACGCTCGCCACCGGCGGGCTGATCCGTGAACCTGGGCTGCTGGAACGCCGCGAGGCCTTCGACCGTGACGCCTGGCTGGGCAGCCTGGGCATCCAGCGCCACCCGCATGAGCAGGTGGCGCTGCTGTTCTGCTACCCCAATCCGGCGCTCGCCGACACCCTGCAGCAACTGGCCCGCCAAGGCCCCACCCTGCTGCTACTGACTCCAGGCCATGCGCAGTCGCAGGCCCACGCGCTGCAGGCCGCCGGCGCACTGCCTGAAGCGCTGCGCCTGGCCGATTTGCCCTGGCTCACCCAAGCCGAGTTCGACCACGCCCTGTGGTGCGCCGACATCAACTTCATCCGCGGCGAGGACACCTGGGTGCGCGCCATCTGGGGCGGCGCGCCCTTCGTCTGGCAGCTCTACCCCCAGGAAGCCGAGGTGCGCGACACCAAGCTGCGCGCCTGGCTGCAGCGCCTGTGTGGCGGCACGCCGCTGGAAGCCGAGCTGCTGGCGCTGCACCGGCACTACAACACCCTGCCGGCACCGGGCGCAGACACACCCGCTGCAGCGCCCGCCGGCATTCCCGACACCGCCACATGGCGCTCTGCCCTGCTGCACTGGCGCGGGCAACTGACGCAACAACCCGACTTGGTGAGTCAACTCCAGGCTTTTGTCAACCGCAAAAGCTAGAATCGCGGGCTTTGCTCAAAACCGAACGCAACCCTCTCACCCCACCGAACCGACCATGAAACTCGCTCAAGAAATCCGTGCCGGCAACGTCATCATGCAGGGCAAGGACCCGATGGTCGTGCTCAAGACCGAATACAGCCGCGGCGGCCGTGGCGCTGCCACCGTCCGCATGAAGATGAAAAACCTGCTGAACGGCGGTGGTGCCGAGCTGGTCTACAAGGCCGACGACAAGATGGAGCAGATCATCCTCGACAAGAAGGAGTGCACCTACTCCTACTTCGCCGACCCGATGTATGTCTTCATGGACACCGAGTACAACCAGTACGAAGTCGAAGCCGAGAACATGGGCGACGCCATCCAGTACCTGGAAGACGGCATGCAGGTCGAAGTGACCTTCTACGACGGCAAGGCCATCTCGGTGGAAATGCCCACCACCGTCGTGCGCGAAATCGAGACCGACCCCGCCGTCAAGGGCGCAAGATCGAGATCGACACCCGCACCCACGAATACCGCAAGCGGGTCTGAGCCACAGCGCTGCCAACCCCGGGGGCACTGCGGTGCCCTTTTTGCTTTTCTGACCCATGGCCTTCGACTTCCACGCCGCCGTCACCGCGCCCTTCCGGATGCAGCCTGGCCTGCGCCGGCTGGCCGCTGGCGAACCCCACCTGACGCCCGCGCAGAGCGTGAGCTGCTTTGCGAGCCAGGCGCTGCTGTGCCGCCCAGGCTTTGACGCGGGGCCAGCGCTGCAGGCCCTGTGCGCCCAGGCCGCCACCGAGCACCCCACGCATTGGCACTGGGACGGCCAGCACGCCCGCGCCCTGGGGGTAGCCGTGGACAGCCGCGATGGCAACGTGACGCGGCTGCAAGCCGGCGCCTTTGGCCTGGGTGACGAAGTCGAACGCTGCCTGCACCTGCTGCCCAGCGACTGGCGCCTGGCAGGCCTGCTGAGCCTGGCCTTCGAGGACGACCTGGCCTTGGTTGATGGCCGCGACGGCACCCTGCCCTGGATGGCCGTGACGCTGCCCTCGCAGTGGGCACCGGAGGAGAAAGTGGGCCGGCACTTTGCCGAGGTCCACCAGCCAGTGGCCGACAACCGGCTGATCGTCAGCGCGGCGCAGCCCCTGGTGCAGCTGGTGACGGCCGGCGAACGCTGGGAACGTTTTGTCTGGACGATCACCGGCCACGCGCGCCTGCACGCCCACCCCGAGCGCATGGATGCCGTGCGCTGGCCAGCGACGGCCGATCCCGAGGCCATCGCCCACTGGGCCTGGTGGCGCACCGAGCGCCAAAGCTTCTGGCCGGTGCCGGGGGGCGATCAGGCCATGTTCACCATTCGAATCCAAGTCACGCCGCTGGCCCAGGCCTTGAACAGCGCCGAGCGGCTGCAGGCCGTGCGCGACGCGCTGCACAGCATGAGCGACGCGGTGCTCGCCTACCGCGGGCTGCAGGCGGTGCGCGAGCCGCTGCTGGCCTGGATGGACAAGCGACTGGCCAGCGAGCCTGCGCCGTCCCCACGGCCGCACGAAGGCAGCGCCAGGTCGCCGTGACCGCCATGCGGCCACCTGACCCAGGCATCCGCCCGGAGCCCGACGCTGCGCCGGGCAGCCTGCGCGTCAACGATGTCCGCGAGCCGGCGGAGGACGCCGACGCAGACGCCGCCGCTGACACCCACGACCCGACCCACCACGCGGTGCTCGCCAGCCACGGTCTGCCCGGGCGCTGGGAAGGCCGCCCGCGGTTTGTCGTGCTGGCCACCACGTTCGACCGG
>JAJTDE010000069.1 GCA_021298085.1 Rubrivivax sp. | reverse complement strand
CCGGCCGGCTGGCCGACACGCAGGTCTCGCACCCCTTGCGAGGAATAGCGGAACAGGTCGAGCGTGGAATACACGGCAAAGGACTCCGCGCCGTACTCGTTGTCAAGGCTGCAATAGAACGCCGGGGTGCAGAAATCGATGGTGTCGACACCCGACACAAAGCCCAGCGTGTGGCCGATCTCATGGGCCGCCACGGCCACAAAGTCGATGGCGCCGGCCCGGATGCCGTCACTGCGGTCGAAGTCGAACGCGGTGTCGTAGAAGGCGTTGAACGACAGCGACCCATCGGCTGCGCCGGGGCTGCCACCACCCACCAGGCCCAGCGCCTTGCCGTTGGCGGTGGTGATGGCCAGCAGGCGGTTGTTGGTGCTGCAGGGCGCCGAGGGTCCGGGCAGGCAGGGGTTGGTGTCGTTGTCAAAGCGGATGCTGCCGTCCAGGTTGCTGGCCATGAAGCTGAAGCCGCTGCCCGACTCCAGCGAGCGCATGGCCAGGCGGTCGGCCAGGCTGGTGGCATCGGCGCGCAGTGCGGTGCGCAGATCGGCATAACCCACGACGGCAAAGGTCGAGCCGGCCGAGCCGAGGATGCCGTTGGCCCCGCCGTTCTGGTAGCGGATGTCCACGGTGACCGTCACCGGGTCAGCGAGCCGCGACGACCAGATCTGCGCCGCCTGCTGAAAGGCCGACAGCGCCTGGGTGGCCATGCCGCCGGGCGTGGTGTCGCGAAAGACGATGTCCAGCGCCGCCGCGGGCCCGCAGACGGCAGCCAGCCCCAGCGCCGCCGCCCCCATTTGAAGCGCTCGCCTGATCGTCACGCGTGTCCCCTGGGTTGAACCGGTGGCCCCTTGCACCGGTTCTGACTCTAGCCCCGGGCAAAGGCCTGACTCGGCCGGTCAACCCGCCGAGTCAGGGTGGGTCGGGCCGGCCTGCTTGATCACGGCCAGGCCCTTGAGGTAGTCACCTTCCGGGAAGCTCAGGCTGGTGGGGTGGTCGGGCGCCCCTTCCAGGCGGGCGAGGATGGCGCCGTCCGCCCCGGCATCGGACGCGGCACCGGCCACGATCTTGTGGAAGAGTTCGGCGCCCACGCCGCCCGAGCAGCTGAACGTCAGCAGCAGGCCGCCGGGCTCCAGCAGCTTCAGCGCCAGCCGGTTGATGTCCTTGTAGGCCCTGGCAGCCCGCTCGGCGTGGGCGGCGGTGGGCGCAAACTTGGGCGGGTCCAGCACGATGGCGTCAAAGCGGCGGCCGGTTTTCAGGCACTCGCGCAAGAAGCTGTTGACGTCGGCGTCGATGGCCTCATGGCGCGACGCGTCAAAGCCGTTGAGCTGCACGTGGGCCGCTGCGCGCACCAGCGCGGGGGCCGAGGAATCGACGTTCACCACCGAGTGCGCTCCACCGGCGAGTGCCGCCACGGCAAAGCCGCCGGTGTAGCTGAAGCAGTTCAAGACGCGCTGCAGGCCCAGCCGGGCCACCCACTGGCTGAGAAACTCGCGGTTGTCGCGCTGGTCCAGGTAGAAGCCGGTCTTGTGGCCCTCAGCCACGTCCAGCGTCAGCTGCCAGCCGTGCTCACGGATCTGCACGCTGGTGGCGCCCTCGCCGCGCAGCCAGCCGGCCCGGGGCTCCAGGCCTTCCAGCGCCCTGACGCTGGAGTCCGACCGTTCATACAGGCGCGCAGCACCCGTGCTGGCCATCAGGATGTCGGCGATCGCGTCGCGCCAACGTTCCATGCCGGCTGAGAGGAACTGCGCGCTGAGCACGTCGCCGTAACGGTCGACGATCAGCCCGGGCAGGCCGTCGGCCTCGGCGTGGATCAGGCGCACGCCGTCGCTGGCCACCGCCAGGCGGCTGCGCAGCGCCAGCGCGGCGGCCACGCGCCGCTTCATGAAGGCGTGGTCGATGCGTTCGGCCTCGTCGAAGCTCCAGACCCGCACCCGGATCTGTGACGAGGGGCTGTAGGCACCCCAGGCCAGGAAACGCCCGTCGGCGGCCTCCACCCGGACGGTTTCGCCGGGGTCGGCCTTGCCGCGGGCGATGCTGCCGGCAAAGACCCAGGGGTGGCGGCGCAGCAGCGAGCGCTCCTTGCCATCGAGCAGACGGACCGCCTTCATGGCTGACGGGTGGCGGCGCCACGCAGAAGGTCGAGGTAGGCGCCCGTCTGCAACTGCTCGGGCAGCACCTGCAGCGCGGCCAGCAGGCGCTGCGCCTCGGCCTGGCCGGCCTCCAGCGCTTCATCGTCACGCAGCACCACCTCGAGTTCGAGAAAGTCGCCCAGGCCCTCGACCTGGTCGATGTGGATCCGGGTGCGGCCCACCATCAGCAGCCAGCGCAGCTTCTGCACACGTCCCAGCGTCCCCAGTGCCTGGGTCAGCACCTCGCGCAGCGCGTCGGCGTCCGACACCGGGCTGCGCCAGTATTCCGACAGCTTGGGGCCGTCCTGGTCAGGCCGGCGGTAGGCGATCAGTTCGGCCCCCTCGGCCGTGCAGCGCAGCTTCAGGCGGCCGCGTGCGGCGTCGAAGAAGGTGTCGTCTTGGTCGATGCGCTGCGCGGGGCCGTCGGCCAGGGCCTGCGCCAGGGCCATGGTCCCTGCCCTGTCGGGCAGGCTGGCCTTGATCTCGATGTTGCGGGCCATGCGGGCGGGCTCCTGGAAGGGGTGGGTTGCGGTGGGCGGGGCCGGGCTCAGGGCTTGCGGGCACGCGGATGGGCCGCGTCGTAGACCTTGGCCAGCTGCTGGAAATCCAGCTGGGTATAGACCTGCGTGGTGCGGATGTGGGCGTGCCCCAGCAGCTCCTGCACGGCCCGCAGGTCGCTGCTGGACTGCAGCAGGTGGCTGGCAAAGCTGTGGCGCAGCATGTGCGGGTGCACGTGGGTGGGCAGCCCCGCCGCCTGCGCACGGCGCGCCAGGCGTTGGCGCACCACGTTGGCCGACAGCCGCCGTCCGCGCGCACCGACCCACAGGGCCAGCTCGTCGGGCTGGGCCAGCAGTGCGCGCAAGGGCCACCAGGCCTGAAGGGCGTGAAGGGCCGCCGTCCCCACCGGGACACTGCGGCGCTTGCCACCCTTGCCCAGCACATGCACCGTGGCGTCAGCCATGTCCACCCAGGCCACGCTGCCCGCCGCCGGGCGGATATCCAGCGCCAGCAGCTCAGCGATGCGCAGACCGCTGCTGTACAGCAGCTCCGCGATGGCGTGGTCACGCGCCCATTCGGCCGTCTGCACAGGCGTGGCCGCGGGCGCGGGTGGCTCGCCCGGCACCGGGGCCGCGGACCCCGGCGCCGCCTCCATCAAGGCCACCGCCTGGTCCACCGACAAGGCCTTGGGCAAGGGCTTGGCCGGGCGCGGCGGGCGCAAGCCCTGCAAGGGGTTGGCCGTGAGGCCGCCCTCGCGCCCGAGCCAGCGATAGAAGCCGCGCCAGGCCGACAGCACCAGGGCCAGGCTGCGTGGCGCGAGGCCCCTGGCGTGTTCCAGCGACAGCCAGCGCCGGGCATGGCGCGGCAACACCTCGGCTGCCTGCAGCGCGGGCTTCTCGGCCTGGGCGTACTGATGCAGTCGCCGCAGGGCCTGTTCGTACAGCACCAGGCTGCGCGGGGCCAGACGGCGTTCGACCTGCTGGTAGCGCAGGTAGGCGCGCACAGCGTCGGGCCAGGGTGGCGGTGCAGCGCCCATCGGCGGTGGTGCGCCTCAGCGCTTCAGCAGGCGTGTCATGGCAGCGCTGGCGGTGTCGCCGATGCGCATCAGGAACTCGGTACCCATGTCGGCGGCAAACCGCGTCGGGTCTGGCGAACCCAGCACCAGCAGGCCGAAGACCTGGTCACCGCTGCGCAGCGGAATCATGGCCATCGACTGCATGCGTGCGCCGTCGTCCAGCCAGGTAGCGGCTTCAAAGCCATGGTTGGCGCCGCAGAACGGCGTGGCCAGGCTGTGCGCAAACTGCTGGGCGTCCTCGCTGACAGGCCCGCTGCAAGGCTGGCCCGACAGGATCTCGGTCACGTCATCGGGCAGGCCCCACAGCCTGACGGCCACCTGCGGCACCAGAAACTGCTGCTGCAGTTCCTCGGTCAGCGCCTGCGGCAGCACGGCCAGGTCTACCGTGAGGAACAGGCGGCGCGTCCAGCGGTGAAGCCGGTCGGCAATGGCCACGTTCTCCTGGCCGTTGCGGATCATCTCGACGATCTTGAACTCCAGCCCCTTGATGCGTTCACGCAGCATCTCCATCTGCCGTTCCTGCAGCGACACCGCCCGGTTGCCGTGCGGGCTGCGCAGCTGGATGGTGGCCAGCAGTTCGGCCTGGCGCTCGAAGAAGGCGGGGTTGTGGGCCAGGTACTCGGCGATCTCGAATTCGGTGATGCCCTGAACACCGCTGGGTTTGGTCACAGCGTTATCTCCCCGTCAAAGACAAACTCGGCCGGGCCTGTCATCAGCACCGGGGCCTGGCCACCGGCCCACTCGATGGTGAGCAGGCCGCCTCGGGTATGCACGTCGACGCGGCTGTCCAGCCAGCCCGCGGCAATGCCCACCACCACCGCCGCACAGGCGCCGGTGCCGCAGGCCAGCGTCTCGCCGGCACCGCGTTCGTACACACGCAACCGCACCTCGCTGCGCGACAGCGGCTGCAGGAAGCCGGCGTTGACACGCTGTGCAAAGCGCGGGTGGGATTCGATGACGGGACCCCAACGCGGGACGTCAGCGGTGTCGAGGTCATCCACCCGCCAGACCGCGTGCGGGTTGCCCATGGACACCACACCCACCTGGCACGGTGGTGGTCTGGTGCCATCGGCCGGCACCGGCAGAACCAGCGGCCAGAGGGCGAGCGTTCCTTCCCGCAGGGGCTGCAAGCCCGCGGTGTCAAAGGGAACCTGATCTGGCGCAAAGACCGGCGCGCCCATGTCCACGGTGACACGGCCATCGTCCTGTTCAAACAGCTCCAGCACCCGGTTGACCGTCTGCACCCGAACACGGCGTGCCGAGGTCAAGCCACGGTCACGCACATAACGCAGGAAACAACGCGCACCGTTGCCGCAGTGTTCAACTTCCTCGCCAGAGTTGTTGAAGATGCGGTAGCGGAAATCGACGCCGGGTTCGTCGGCGGGCTCGACCACCAGGATCTGGTCGGCGCCGACGCCGAAGCGCCGGTCACCCAGGCGGCGGGCCCACTCCGGGCTGAGCTCGACGGGCTGGCGCGTGGCGTCCAGCACGACAAAGTCGTTGCCCGCGCCCTGCATCTTGGTGAAAGCCAGCTTCATGCGCGGATTATCAGGTGCCGATGCGGCATCAGCCATAGAGCGACGGCTCACCCGGCGGGCGGGTCTTGAAACGCTTGTGCACCCACAGGTACTGCGCGGGTGCGGCCTCGATGGCCTGCTCAAACAGCGCGTTCATGGCGCGGGTGTCGGCCTCGGCGTCGTCGGTGGGCCAGCCCTGCAGCGGCGGAGCAAAGTGCACACGCCAGCCCTGCCCTCCGGGGAGCATGGTCACCACCACCGGCTGCACCACCATGTTCATCAGGCGGGCCATCCGCGAAGGGGCCAGCAGGGTGCTGGCCGGCACGCCGAAAAACGGCACGAAGCTGGCGTCCTTGCCGCCGAAATCCTGGTCGGGCATGTTGAAGAAACTGCAGCCGTCGCGCAGCCGCTGCATCAGCTTGCGGATGGACACGCCCCGCGCGTGCGCCTCGGCTCGTCCGAAGCGCAGGCGCCCGCGCTTGAGCGCCGCGTCAAAGACGGCATTGCGCTGGGGCTGGTAGATGTCAAAGCCACGGCTCTGCTGGAAGAGCTGCACCGCAGCACCCGCCACCTCCAGGCCGACGAAATGAGGCACCAGCCACATCACCGGCCGCTCTTCGCGGTCAGCCAGGCCCACATCACCGGTGATGTGGATGAGCCGCCGCAGCCGCGCCGGGCTGGCGTGCCACAGCAGTGAGCGCTCGAGCAGGCTGCGCATCAGCCAGCGAAAGTGTTCCCGGGCCAGCGCCTCACGCTCGGCCACGCTGCGCTGCGGAAAACACAGCTCGAGGTTGCGAAGGGCGATGCGGCGCCGGCGATGGGCCACCCCGTAGGCCACGCCCCCCAGCCACCAACCGAGCCCGGCCAGCACACGCAGCGGCAGGAAATGCAGCAGCCACACCACGGCCAGCAGGCAGCGCGCGCCCCACTCACCCATGGGCCGTGCCCGAGCCACGCGGTTCCTTGTAACGTTGGTAAGGCCACAGGTACTGCGAGGGGTTCTGCAGGATCAGCTGCTCCATCGCACGGTTGATCGCCGTGGCACAGGCCACCTGCAGCGCCTCGTCGCTGGCCGCTTCGCTGGGCAGCGGCTGCGGCAACGGGCTGACCCGCACCACATAGCCCTCACGCGGGCCCAGCCGTTCGCACCACAGCACCAGGATCTGCGCGCCTGTCTGCTGCGCCAGTCGAGCGGCCAGCGTCATGGTGTAGGCCGGCTGGCCAAAGAACGGCGCCCAGACACCCTGGCCGCCGGGCGGCACCTGGTCGGGCAGCAGCCCCACGGTTTCACCTCGCCGCAGCGCCCTGATCATCTGCCGCACGCCGGCCAGGTTGGCCGGCGCGGTGGCCATGCCGGGGCGTGCGCGGGCCGTCTCTTCCAGTTCACGCAGCCAGGCCTGGCGCGCCGGCCGGTACAGCACGGTCATCGGCTGTCGCGACCCAAAGCGCTCGGCCACCGCCTGCCCGGCCATCTCGAAACTGCCCATGTGCGGCGTCAGCAGCAACAGCCCGCCGGGCTGGCCCAGCTGCTGCTCGATCAGCTCGGCGCCTTCCCAGCGCAGCGGGTCGGCAATGCGCTGATCGGCCGGACGCAGCCAGAGCCTGGGCAGTTCGGTCAGCATGCGGCCGGCTTCGGCCACGCTGCGGCGGCGGTCGGTCGCGCTGACCCCGGCGAGGTCGGCGTTGTGCCGCAGCGTGCGCCGGAAGACCGGTGACACCAGCCAGGCCAGCCCCCCCAACAAAGCGCCCAAAGCGTGCAAAGTGGGGGGAGATCGGCGCGATAACCAACGAATGAGGGCCAGCATCGGTTTCTATAATGAGCCTGTCGCCGAGTTAAGGACAACTTGCGGGGCGATTCGGCTGACGCCCGGCGTCAGCCGACGGGTCTTGGGGGCCAACGGGGCACCTGAGTCTTCGAATACCGCTAAAGCGTCGCCGCTATCCAGGCTTACCTGATCGGCTACGCCGGCACTCTTTACCTGGAGCTTTACGCAGTGGCAAACGATTATCTCTTCACCTCTGAATCCGTTTCTGAAGGCCACCCCGACAAGGTTGCTGACCAGATCTCGGACGCCATTCTCGACGCGATCTTCACCCAAGACCCGCGCAGCCGCGTGGCGGCTGAAACGCTCTGCAACACCGGCCTGGTGGTGCTCGCGGGCGAAATCACCACCAACGCGCATGTCGACTACATCCAGGTCGCCCGCGACACCATCAAGCGCATCGGCTACGACAACACCGAGTACGGCATCGACTACAAGGGCTGCGCGGTCATGGTCTGCTATGACAAGCAGTCCAACGACATCGCCCAGGGCGTTGACCACGCCAGCGACGACCACCTGAACACCGGCGCCGGTGACCAGGGCCTGATGTTCGGCTACGCCTGCGACGAGACGCCTGAGCTCATGCCAGCACCCATCTACTACGCCCACCGGCTGGTCGAGCGCCAGGCCCAGCTGCGCAAGGATGGCCGCCTGCCTTTCCTGCGCCCGGACGCCAAGAGCCAGGTGACGATGCGTTATGTCGATGGCAAGCCGCACAGCATCGACACCGTGGTGCTGTCCACGCAGCACGCACCTGAATACAGCCTGGGCAACCGCATGACCGACGCCTTCTATGAGGCAGTGCGCGAAGAGATCATCAAGCCGGTGCTGCCCAAGGAATGGCTGACGGCCGACACCAAGTACCTGATCAACCCGACAGGCCGCTTCGTGGTGGGCGGTCCGCAAGGCGACTGCGGCCTGACCGGCCGCAAGATCATCGTCGACACCTACGGCGGCGCCTGCCCGCACGGTGGTGGCGCCTTCTCGGGCAAGGACCCGTCCAAGGTCGACCGCAGCGCCGCCTACGCCGCGCGCTATGTCGCCAAGAACGTGGTGGCTGCAGGCCTGGCCAAGCAGTGCCAGGTGCAGGTGGCCTACGCGATCGGCGTGGCCCGCCCGATGAACGTGACGGTCTACACCGAAGGTACCGGCGTCCTCTCTGACGAGAAGATCGCCGCATTGGTGAACGAGCACTTCGACCTGCGCCCCAAGGGCATCATCCAGATGCTGGACCTGCTGCGCCCGATCTACACCAAGACCGCCGCCTACGGCCACTTCGGCCGCGAAGAGCCCGAGTTCACCTGGGAGCGGACGGACAAGGCCGCCGCGCTGCGCGCCGCCGCCGGCCTCTGAGCGAGCATCCACCGGCTCGCACGCGATCGAGGGGCGCCGATGGCGCCCCTTTTGCTCAGCCCAGCGCCTTTTCCACGGCCGACACCAGCCGGCGGCTCTGCGGGGACACCAGGCTACCGAAGCTGCCGGCCACCTTCCCCTGGCGGTCGACCAGGTACTTGTGGAAGTTCCAGCCGGGCTCTTCACCGGACGCCTTGGCCAAGGCCTTGTACAGGTCGTTGGCCTTCGGGCCCTTGACCACCGTCTTGGCAAACATCGGAAACTTCACGCCGTAGGTGTTGAAGCACAGCTCGGCAATCTCCTTGGCGCTGCCGGGCTCCTGGCCACCGAAGTCGTTGCTCGGGAAGCCGAGGATCACCAGGCCCCGCGGGCCCAGCTGCCCGTACAAGGCCTCCAGACCTTCGTACTGCGGCGTGAAGCCGCACTTGCTGGCGGTGTTGACCACCAGCAGCACCTTGCCGGCGTACTGGCAAAGGTCCTGTGGCTTGTCGTCCTGCAGGCGGTTGAAGCGGTGCTGCAGCAAGGCCGGGCAGGTGGTCTGCGCCCTGGCGGGGGCGCCCAGCAGCGCGGCGCCCACACCAACACCCGCCCAGGCGGCGGCATGGCTGAGCAACTGCCGGCGAGCGGCGTCCGGGGTGGGATGGTGCATCGCAGGGGCCTGTTTCGGTGGCGTCATCGGGTCCCGATCTTGTCACCGACCCCTGCACCCCGTGCACAGCGGGGTTTGCCCGGCCTGCCGGCTCACCCGGCCGCGTCCACCACGGTGTCCACGCCATCCCACACGGTGCGCTGCAGGACGGCGCTGTCCAGCAGCTCCTGCACCAGGCGCTCGGCCCAGGCCCGGGCGCCGTCGGCGTGGCCACGGCCATGGCGCTCCCACAGGCCCTGCATCAGCGGCGTGGTGACCGTCCACTCCAGCAGCTCGGCCGTCGGCAGCCGCTCGACTTCCATCAGGTGGTACTTGATGAGCACCTTGGCTGCATGGCGCGCATGGCGCGCCGGTGATGCCCGGAAGGCCTGCAGCCGGCTACGGGCGCGGGCCAGCGCTGCGGAGACATCGACAAAGGGTGCGCCGTGCCCGGGTATCACGCAGGACACCGGCAGCGACTCGATCAGGTCCAGCACCGCGGCCACGTCGTCAAACCCGGGCTCACCCTGCACCTCCGGGAAGACCACCCCGAAGCCGTGCTCCCACAAGGCATCGGCCGACAGCAGCAAGCCGCGGGCAGGCTCGAACAGCATGAGTGAGTGCGGGTCATGGCCCGGCGCCGCCAAGACCTCAAAACAGCAGTCCCCAGCGCGCAGCTGCGTGCCGGGGTGCAACTGGGCCTGGGGCTCGAAACGCGCCAGCCACTGGCCGGTGGCATGGTGGCTCAGCCGGGTCTCATCCCAGGCCAGCACGGCCTGGGCCTCACCCGGGGGTATCCACACATCGGCGCCGAAGGCCTGCCGCAGGGCTGCGTTGCCGCCGCAGTGGTCAGAGTGCAGGTGGGTGTTGACGATGCGCGCCAGCGGTGCGCCGTTCAGCGCATGGCGCACCAGCGCCAGCGTCTGGGGGGCATGCTTGGTGTGGCCTGTGTCGATCAACGTGGCGCCCGGCTCATCAGGCCCGGCCGGCACGAGTGTGTTGTTGGATGACAGCCAACCGCGTTCGAAGACGGTCAGGCCCTGCAGGGCGGGGTGGCGGGCGGCGGGCGCAGTGGGCATGGTGCTGGCGTGTCAGGGGTTCAGGGAGTGCGTCAGGGGCCGCCTCAGCGGCGCGCAAAGAAGGGCTGCTGGTAGTGCGCCACGCGGGTCTCGCGCCCCAGCAGCAGCCAATCGCGAAACTGCAGCAGAAAGGCCGCCGTGGGTGCCGCGATCCAGCGCTGGCCCACGGGCATGCGCAAGAACGGGGGCTCACCGCTGCGCGGGTGATTGAGCAGCGGGGCGTCGGGCCTGAGGAGTTCCTGCACCGGCAGGCGGTGCACACTGGCCACCTCCTGCGGGTTGGGCGCCAGGTGCTCCACCCGGCCGCCGTACAGCACCAGCGGGGTGATGACATAGCCGGAGTGCGTGAGGTAGTCATCCAGCCGCCCCAGCACCGTGCTGCTCTCCAGGTGCAGTCCCAGTTCTTCGTGCACTTCGCGCAGGACGGCCTGCTCCGGGGTTTCATCGCCGTCCAGACGGCCGCCCGGCAAGGCCCACTGGCCCGCGTGCTGGCGCAAGCCTGACGCGCGGCGTGTCAAGAGCAGCGCGGGTTCGGTGCGCCAACCGGGGCCCGGTGGTACCAGGCCGTCGATGCCCGCCCCCTCACCCGCATCGCAGATCACCAGGGCCACGGCTGCACGCCGGTGGCCCTCGGGCGGCATTCGCTGCAGGGTGAAGCCGGACAGACGTTGACGCACCCGCTCGGCTTGGTGCAGCCAGCCGTTCGACGTGTCATGGCCGTCGTCGGGCAGTGCCGGACTGTGCAAGGGTGTGGTGGCCATGGTGCGAGCTTAGCGGTGAAGCAGCCACGCGCGCCACGACGGGCCCTGGGCGATGTTGGCTGCGACGCAGCCCACACCGAGCCACCAAACCCCCGCTCACGACAAGCCTTGGGGCCCCACAGGATGATCGGCCATGGCCTTCGGACCTCAGCCAACACCCCGGCGGCATCATCTGCCAGCACCCGGTCTGCCCGCCTGGCCCCTGGCGCTGCTGGCCGGCGTGCTGCCCTGCTGCGCGGCGCTGCTGGCCTGGTGGCTGTCCACCCGCAGCGGGCTGATACCGGCGTGCAACGTCTTCCTGGAGGGCTGTGTGTCGGTCAGCCGTGCCGCGCGCCATGAACTGCCCAACCACCTGTTTCGCGCGCTGATGCTGCCGTCGGCCGCCTTGCAGGCCTTGGTCTGGCTGCTGGCCCATCACTGGCTGCGGCAGCTGGATGTCGCCGGAAGGGGC
Organism: Rubrivivax sp.; assembly: GCA_021298085.1. Classification (GTDB taxonomy): domain Bacteria; phylum Pseudomonadota; class Gammaproteobacteria; order Burkholderiales; family Burkholderiaceae_C; genus Rubrivivax. The sequence continues at coordinate 10,604 of JAJTDE010000069.1, read as the reverse complement.
CTGGGCTGGATCGTGCCGCTGGGCGTCATGGCCGCAGTGGCGCTGGTGCTCTATGGCACCTTTCTGGGCACCGAGGGCGACATCTACCGTTGGCTACGGCGCTATGGCACGGTGGTGTACTTCGGCTTCACCTGCCTGTGCCTGCTGCTGGCGGGCAGCGGCATCCAGCGCGCCGTCCATGCGGGCTCGCTGGTGCTGCCACGCTGGCAGGAACACGCGATGGTCACGCTCGCGGTGACCCTGGTGCTGCTGGGCCTGGTCAACGCCATCGTGGCCGCCACGCTGTCGCCCGAGACCAAGCACGCTGTCGAAAACATCACCGAGTGGTGGGGCGCGTTGATCTTTGTGCTCGGCTTTCTGAGCCTGGCCCTGATGTGGCAGCGCACCGGTGTGCGGGTGCAGCTCACGCTGGGCGCCGCAGGCCCCCGGGCGTCAGGCTGACGCACCCGCCGCGGCACGCGCCGCGAGCACGGCGGACACCACCTCGGCAAAGCCCTCACCCCGTTCGCCCTGGGCCAGGTAACGAGGCCAGGTGTGCAGCTGCTGCGCAAACTGCATCAGGTTGGCCACGCCCACGCTCAGCTCGAGGCGCGCAAACATGGCCTGGTCGTTCGTGGAGTCACCCACGTACAGCCAGCGCGCTTGTTCGGCAGCCAGGTCTCGGCCGAAGACCGACTGCACCGCCCAGCAGGCACCCTGCCACTTGTCATGGCTGCCCAGCCAGCCGTTGATGTGGATGGAACTGACGGTGGCCGTCAGGCCGTCGTGCCGCATCATCTGCACCACCTGTTCGATGTCCTGCGCCGACAAGTGCGCGTGCTCGGCGTGGTCAACAGCGATGTCGGTGACGCGCCCGGGGCTGTCGGTGGCCAGGCGCGCCTGCGGCATGGTACGCACGATGCGCTGTGCACAAGCCTGCAGCCGCTCGGCGTTGCGTGCGCGGGCGTCGCTGTCCTGCAGGTACTCAACCCGCACGCCCTGGGGCGCTGTGGCGTCGCGTCGCAGCATCACGGCGCCGTTCTCCGCGACGATGGCGTCCACCGGCCATGCGGCCGCAAAGGGCTGGCTCCAGCCCATCGGCCTGCCGGTCACCGCAATCACCGGCAGTCCCGCTGCCTGGGCCTGCGACAAGGCCTGCAAGGCCAGGGCTTCGATGGCACCGTCGCGCGTGAGGGTGTCGTCGATGTCGGTAAGCACCCCGTGCACCGCGGCCAGGCGTGCTGACGGACAGTCGGACCAGGGCAGAGGGGGTGGTGCAGGCAGTGAGTGGTCGGGCATGGCATGGACGCTGACGCGGCAACGCCCACTGTAAGGGGCTGGCGGCAAGCCCGTGTTGCCAGACGGACGCGCCACAGGGAACCTCAATACCCGTGCACAAGCGGGTGTTTGTCACACCTTAGGGACAGCAGGCCGCAGCCCTGACGCCTACAATCATGATCGATTTCCGAGGAGCGTTGCAACTCCACCCTCTGGAGCCAGGCTCGGAAACTTCCCTTCATTGCAACCGCGCTCACCTGCACGACCCGCCCTGGTGGCCCGTCGGCGGTGAGGCCAAGCCTCTCGCCATGGGTGCCGGTGCCTGAAGCGGTCGTGCAGGTCTTCAACCTGGAGCCTGTCACATGAATGCCATCGTCAACCCCATCTCACTGCAGAGCGATGCCTATGCCATCGCCGACCTGTCGCTCGCTGAGTGGGGCCGCAAGGAACTGACCATCGCCGAAAGCGAGATGCCCGCGCTGATGGCCATCCGCGCGGAGTACAAGGAAAAGCAGCCGCTCAAGGGTGCCCGCATCACCGGCAGCCTGCACATGACCATCCAGACCGCCGTGCTGGTGGAAACGCTGCAGGCCCTGGGCGCCGAGGTGCGCTGGGCCAGCTGCAACATCTTCAGCACGCAAGACCACGCCGCCGCTGCGCTGGTGGCCAGTGGCACGCCCGTGTTTGCCTACAAGGGCGAGACGCTGAAGGATTACTGGGACTACACCCACCGCATCTTCGAATTCGGCGCCAAGGGCACCCCGGGTGAAGGCCCCAACATGATCCTGGACGACGGTGGTGACGCCACGCTGCTGATGCACCTGGGCAAGAAGGCCGAGAAGGACGCGTCGCTCATCGCCAACCCCGGCAGCGAGGAAGAGCGCGAACTGTTCGCCAGCATCAAGGCCAAGCTCGCCGTCGACCCGACCTGGTATTCCCGCAAGGGCGCTGAGATCATCGGCGTGACCGAAGAGACGACCACGGGCGTGCACCGTCTGAACGAGATGTCGGCCAAGGGCACGCTGATGTTCCGGGCCATCAACGTCAACGACAGCGTCACCAAGAGCAAGTTCGACAATCTCTACGGCTGCCGCGAAAGCCTGGTGGACGGCATCAAGCGCGCCACCGACGTGATGATCGCCGGCAAGATTGCCGTCGTGGCCGGTTATGGCGACGTGGGCAAGGGCTCTGCACAGGCGCTGCGCGCACTGTCGGCCCAGGTCTGGGTAACCGAGATCGACCCGATCAACGCCCTGCAGGCCGCCATGGAAGGCTACCGCGTGGTGACGATGGACTGGGCCGCCGACAAGGCCGACATCTTTGTCACGGCCACCGGCAACAAGAGCGTGATCACCTACGAACACATGGCGGCCATGAAGCACAACGCCATCGTTTGCAACATCGGCCATTTCGACAATGAAATCGATGTGGCCGCGCTGGAGCAGAAGTGCCAGTGGGAAGAGATCAAGCCGCAGGTCGACCACGTCATCTTCCCGGACAACAAGCGCATCATCATGCTGGCCAAGGGTCGTCTGGTGAACCTGGGTTGCGGCACCGGCCACCCCAGCTATGTGATGAGCAGCTCGTTTGCCAACCAGACGATTGCGCAGATCGAACTCTTCTCGCACAGCGACGCCTATGACGTGGGCAAGGTCTACGTGCTGCCCAAGCACCTCGACGAGAAAGTGGCCAAGCTGCAGCTGAAGACGCTGAACGCCGAGCTGACCGAGCTCACCGAGGAACAGGCGGCCTACATCGGCGTGCCCAAGAGCGGCCCCTACAAGCCGGAAACCTACCGGTACTGACCCCCCGCAGCGGCTTCGCCGCTGGCCCCTCCTGGGGCAACGCCAGCGGGCTGGCAGTGCCAGTTCCGCGGCGCTTTCTGGGGGCGTTAGCCCATGGGGTCGTCACTGAGCGCCTTGCGCCGCGCTTTGATGTTCTCTGCCCGCCTCTCTCTCTGGAGCTGCTGCCATGGGCCGCATTCCCCTTTCCATCGAATTCTTCCCGCCCAACACACCGGTGGGCAGCGAGAAGCTCAAGACGGTCGTGCAGGACCTGTCGGTGCTGCGCCCGGAGTTTTTCAGCGTCACTTATGGTGCTGGGGGCGCCACGCGCGAAAAGACCTTGTCCACCGTGCGCGACATCGCCGCCCTGGGCCACGAGGCTGCGCCTCACCTGAGCTGCGTGGGCTCCACCCGCGACAGCATCGCCGAGATCCTGGCCACCTACCGCCAGCAAGGCATCCGCCGGCTGGTGGCGCTGCGTGGCGACCTGCCCAGCGGCACGGCCACGGCCGGTGAATTCCGATATGCCAGCGAGCTGGTGTCGTTCATCCGTGAAACACAGGGTGCCGACTGGACCATCGAGGTGGCAGCCTACCCGGAATACCATCCCCAGCAGCGTTATGCCCGGCAAGACCTGCAGCACTTCGCCGACAAGTGCAAGGCCGGCGCAGACTCCGCCATCACGCAGTTCTTCTTCAACCCCGACGCCTACTTCCACTTTGTCGACGAAGTGCGCAAGCTGGGTGTGACGCAGCCCATCGTGCCGGGCATCATGCCCATCCACAACTACGCCCGGATTGCGCAGTTTGCGCAGCGCGACGGTATCGAGATACCGCGCTGGGTGGCCTTGAAGATGGAAGGTTTCATGGACGACGCCGCCAGTGTTCGGGCGTTTGGCGTCGAGGTCGTGGCACGCCTGTGCGAGCGCCTCGCCGCCGGGGGTGCACCCAGCATCCACTTCTACACCCTCAACCAGAGTGCGCTGACGCTCGACATCTGCCGCAAGCTCGGCTGGGCCTGACACCCCAGGGGTGACAGCCTACTACAGCGGCGGCCTGTATCTCGTGGCAGGTCGCCGCCAGCGTCAGCCTGCGCGTCTGATCACGGCTTGCGCCAAGCCACGCCATCTTCGGTGAGGATGACGTCAAGCGGCACATCGTGCGGCTCACCCTCCAGCCAGGGCACAAAGCCATGGCTGTACCCCAGGCCCAGGGTGTAGGGCCTGGGCTCCAGCGTGGCCAGCGTGCGGTCGTAGAAACCACCGCCGTAGCCCAGCCGGATGCCTTGCGGGCCAAACCCTACACACGGCACCAGCAACAGCGTGGGTGAGAAGTCCGGCGTGTCCTTGGGCTTCGGAATGCCATAGGCATCCTCCTCCATCTCGCAGCCTGGAAACCAGCTGTGAAACCGCAGCTGCTTCGTGCTGCGGTTGACCACCGGCAAGCCGATGATGCGCTGGTCGTCGGCTTCACTCCAGCGGTAGAGCGCCGGCAAGGCGTCAAACTCGCCCTTGATCGGCCAGTAGGCCCCCACGGCCACGTCCTCGCGGGTGGCCAGGAACACCCGCAACACCTCCTGCAATTGCATGGCGCGGGCATGGCGGTCGATCAGGCTCTGGCGCTCCGCCTGGAGTTGCCGACGCAGCAGCTTCTTGTCACGCGACGGCTGGAAGTTGGGCAGTTCAAAGGGTTCGCTCATGGTGGCCTCCGCTGGCAGGCTGGCGCCGGTGAAGGGCGCAGCAGGTCCGGTGGGCAGCGCGCCAAGCCGCGACACGGGTGGCGGCCAGACAGCCGGAACACCCCGGAATTGTGCCCGCAGCCCATGTCTGGCCGGGGCTGAGATCGCGTGAGCTTGTGCCGCCTGCGGCAACGAGTCGTCACAAGGGTGATCGCGCGTGGTAGTCCAATGGAGCGGATGAAGCCAGCTCTCACGCTTGGCCGGCGGCTTGCCGCTGCCGGCATCCTGGTCCTGCCATGGCTGTTCAGCACCGCGGCTGCCCAGCGGCCTGCTGAACCGGAACGTCCCGCGGAGCGGGCCGCCGCCGCGGCCAGCCCGCAGGAGCGCGTGCTGCTGGAGGCGCGCGAGGCCTTGCGCCGCGGCGACCGCGCACGGGTCCTGGCCGCGCGCCAGCAACTGGTGGCCGCACGCCACCCCCTGGCCGGCTGGGCCGACTACTGGGAGCTCAGCCCGCGGCTCGCCCAAGCTACGGGCGACGAGGTGCAAGGCTTCCTGGAGCGCTGGAGCGGCAGCTATGTCGAGGACCGGCTTCGCAACGACTGGCTGCTGGAAACCGGGCGACGCCGCGATTGGGTCGCCTTTCAGCGCGAACTGCCGCGGTTCCGTATGAACGACGACCCTCAGGTTCGCTGTTATGCGCTCCTGGTCGATGCCCTGGCCGGGCGCGAAGTGCGGCGCACCGGCCTGCAGGCCTGGTTTGACCAGCGCGAGGCTGACGACGGCTGTCACCAGCTGGCCACCCACCTGCGCGACACCCAGCAGATCGGGCAGGCCGAGTTGTGGCGCAAGCTGCGCATCAACACCGAGGCGGCCCGCCAGCGGCCGGCGCGTCAGGCGGCGCAGCTGCTGGGCGCGCCCATCAGCCAGGCCCTGGAGCAGCTCTGGGAACAGCCCGAGCGTTTCCTGAATCGCCTCCCCCAGGCCGACCGCAGCCCGCAGATCGTCCCGCTGAGCGCGCTCGCGCTGATCCGCCTGGCCTCGCAAGACCCGGAATCGGCCGCGCGTCAGCTCGAGACGGTGTGGTCGCAACGGCTGCGCGGGGAGTGGGCGGCCGCCACCTGGGGCGCAGTGGCACGTGCCGCCACCCTGCGGCAGCTCGCGCCCGCCGGACAGTGGGCCGAAAAAGCCTTGACGGCCGCCGCACAGACGCCGTCATCGTCGCCCGCCGACACTGAGATTGACGGTGCGCTGACGGATGACACCCTGGCCTGGCTCACACGCGCGTTGCTGCGTGACACGGCCCAGCGGCCGCAGGCGTGGGCCGGTGTGGCGCAGGCGATCGACCGCATGGAGAACGACACCCGTGCCGACCCTGCATGGGTCTACTGGCGCGCCCGCGCGCTGCTGGCGCGCAGCCGGCCGGGCGGCGCGGGTGACGCCTTGCGGGACGAAGCACTGGCGCAGCTGCGCAGCGCGGCCTCGCCGCTGCATTTCTATGGCCAGCTGGCGCTCGAGGCGCTGGGCCAGCGGCCACTCCCGCTGCCACAGGCCGAACCCGCCAGCCCGGCGGAGCGGGACGCCGCGTTGGCTTCCCCCGGCCTGCAGCGGGCACTGCGCCTGATCGAGCTCGGGCTGCGCAGCGAAGGCGTGCGCGAGTGGAACTTCAGCTTGATCGGCCGCAGCGACCGCGAACTGCTGGCGGCCGCACAGATGGCCTGCGAACGCCAGATCGTCGACCGCTGCATCAGCGCGGCCGAACGTGCACGCACCGAGATCGACCCCAGCCTGCGCTACCCGCTGGCCTTTCGGGACGACATCAGCCAGGCCGCGGTCGCCTCGGGCGTGGAACCCTCGCTGGTGCTCGGGTTGATCCGCCAGGAGTCGCGCTTTGTCACGTATGCGCGCTCGCATGTCGGCGCCTCGGGGCTGATGCAGGTCATGCCGCCCACGGCGCGCTGGACAGCCCAGCGCATCGGCCTTACCCTGCCCGCCCAGTGGCGCGACGACCGCGCCACCAACCTGCGGCTGGGCACGGCCTACCTGCGCATGGTGCTGGACGACTTCGCCGGCTCGGCACCCATGGCGCTGGCCGGGTACAACGCTGGCCCGAACCGGCCGCGCCGCTGGCGCGAAGGCAGCACGCTGGAGCCAGCCATCTGGATCGAGACCATTCCCATCCATGAGACGCGCGACTATGTCAAGAAAGTGCTGTCCAACACCACGGTCTATGCCCAGCGCCTGGGCTCCCCCTCGGCGACTTTGTTAAAACCCTGGCTCGGTGCAGACATCGGCCCCCGGGACCCGGCAGGGCCCGCGCCCAACAAGGAGTTGCCGTGAGCCTGCGCGTCGTGGTCTTGGGAGGAACCGGATTTGTCGGTCACAGCGTGTGTGAACAGCTGGTGAGACAACTGCCCGGCGTACGGGTTATCGTGCCTACGCGCCGGCCCCGGTTCGGCCTGGCCATCCAATCGCTGCCGGGCGTTGAGCTGGTCACCGCCGACGTCCACCACCCCGATGCGCTGCGGCGGGTGCTGCTGCGTGCCGATGCGGTGATCAACCTGGTGGCCATCCTGCATGGCAATCATGAACGCTTCGAACGCGTACACGTGGCCTTGCCGCAGACGCTGGCCCGCCTGTGCCATGACCTGCACATCGACAACATCGTGCACGTGAGCGCCATCGGCGCGAGCGAGCAGGGGCCTTCGATGTACCTGCGCTCCAAGGCGCGCGGTGAGGCGGCGCTGCGGCCGCCCGGCCCGGTGCAGGCCACGATCCTGCGGCCCAGTGTGATCTTTGGTGCCCGAGACCGCTTCACCAACCTCTTTGCCAGGCTGCAGGCGCTGGCGCCGGTGATGCCGCTGGCCGGCGCCGATGCGCAGTTCCAGCCGGTGTGGGTGGACGATGTGGCGCGTGCGGTGGTGAAGGTCCTGCTGGAGCCTCGGCTGCAAGGCCAGACCTTCGAGTGCTGCGGACCGGCGGTCTACACGCTGGCCGAGCTGGTGCGGCTGTCGGGTCGCGCGGCCGGGCACGAACGGCCCGTCATCCCGCTGCCCATGGCCATCGGTCGGCTGCAGGCGCTGATGATGCGTCTGATGCCGGGCGAGCCGATGATGTCCGACGACAACCTCGATTCGATGCAGACACCCAACGTCGCCACACCGGGTGCACCCGGCTTGTCGGCATTGGGGATTGAACCGTCGGCGCTGGAAGCCATCATGCCGATGTACCTGGGCGCAGGCCAGGCCGACGCGCGCTTCGACCGCTGGCGTGCACAACGTTAGAACTCCTCACTGGAGCGTCCATGACATTGGCGCAAGGCATTCGCACCGTCGGTTTTCGAAAGTGGTATGAACGCCGGCTGCTGCGCGGGCATGCACACCTCGTGCTGGTGCTGCTGGGCACACTTGGCGCCATGGCGGCGCTGGAAGCCGCGACCCGCTTCGCCACGCCAGCAGAGCGCATCCTGGATTGGGGCGTTGTCATCGCCTGCGCAGGCTTCTCGTTGTGGGCATTGCGGCGCTACCTCTTCCTGCTCACCCATGCCGAAGGGGTGGCTCACCAGGCCAACTGCCCCCACTGCCAGGCCTACGGCCGGCTGGAGCTGGTGCAGGCCAATGCCGCGGGCGACGAGGTGGGTGTACGTTGCAAGCAGTGTGGGCACCACTGGTTGATCGTGTCCTGAAGGGCTCCTCAGGGCAGACATCGCATCAACTGGACCGCTTTGCGGCAGTTTTTCATGCGATCGGCGCGCTCAAGACAGCCCGTCGCCCACACGCCGTATCGGCATGGCTAGCATTCGCTTGACTCTTTTCGGCAAAGCACGCGAAAGCGTGTGACGCAAAGCTTCCGGCCTACCGCCTGTGCAGCCTCATCCGCTGCGCAGACCACTGGCAGCGGGGCTGCCAGTGGGCACCCTGCCCATTGGCCTCGATGACCCTTCAACGAGGCAGACATGCACCATTCCCCCCGCGCGTGGACTCACGCCACGCCGTCCCCCGCCCCCCTGTCACGCCTGGCCATCGGCCTGTGCACCGGCGGCCTGCTGCTGGCGGCACTGCCCATGCAGACCCACGCCCAGGAAGCCTCGAACGCCAAGGCCGATGCACAAGCCCGCTTCAGCCCCAAGCCCCAGCTGACCCTGGCCACCGACCGGCTGATCGTCAAGTACAAGGACAACAGCAACCCGGCGGCCGTCAACAGCAAGGCCGCGGCGGCACTGCGCGTGGCGGGCAACCGCCAGGGTGTGGCCAGCAAGCTGCTGCGCCGCATGGCCGACGGGTCGCACGTGGTGCAGCTGAACCGGCACGTCAGCCTTCAGGATGCGCAGGCGATGGCGCAGAATCTGCGCGCCGGCGACGCCAGCATCGAGTACGCCGAGCCCGACCTGCTGCTGCAGACCGCGCAGACCGCCCCCGGCGGCTGGACGCCAACCGACCCGATGTATGCGCAGCAGTGGTCACTGAGCGACCCCACCGGTGGCATCCGCGCACCGGCCGCCTGGCAGCGCACCCGCGGCACGGGCGTGGTGGTGGCGGTGATCGACACGGGCGTGCGGCCCCACGCCGACCTGCGGGCCAACCTGGTGCCGGGCATCGACTTCATCAGCGACCCCAAGGTGGCGGTGGACGGCAACGGGCGTGACAGCGACGCTTCCGACCCCGGCGACTTTGCCGCGGCCGGGGCCTGCGGCAGCGGCAGCCGTGCCACCAACAGTTCCTGGCATGGCACCCACGTGGCCGGCATCATCGGTGCCGTCAGCAACACCAGCGGCATCACCGGCGTGGCGCCCGGTGCCAAGCTGCTGCCGCTGCGGGCGCTCGGCCGTTGCGGGGGCTACACCTCCGACATCGCCGACGCCCTGACCTGGGCGGCCGGCGGCAGCGTGGCCGGCATCGCCGCCAACCCCAACCCGGCGCGCGTGATCAACCTGTCGCTGGGCGGCACCGGCAGCTGCTCGCTGACGATGCAGAACGCGATCAACGCCGCCCGCGCCAAGGGCAGCGTGGTGGTGGTTGCCGCGGGCAATGCCAACGCCAACGCCAGCACTGCCACCCCGGCCAACTGCAGCGGTGTGATCACCGTGGCCGCCACCGCTCGCAACGGGGCCAAGGCGTCCTACTCCAACTACGGCACGGTGGTGGGCTTGTCAGCGCCCGGCGGCGACAGCGGGGCCGGCATCCTGTCCACCCTGAACAGCGGCACCAGCACTCCCGGCAATGACAACTACGTGTCCTATGTGGGCACGTCGATGGCCGCGCCAGTGGTCAGCGGCGTGGCGGCACTGGTGCTGTCGGCCAAGCCGTCGCTGACGCCCGACCAGGTGGCCAGCGTGCTGCGCGGCACGGCCACGCCGTTCCCCGTGGCCTGCAGCGGCTGCGGCAGCGGCATCGTCAACGCCGATGCGGCAGTGGCCGCGGCGCTGAGCGGCGCCGTGCCGGCGCCTGCACCGGCTCCTGCACCCGCCCCGGCACCCGCCCCGGCACCCGCGCCTGCACCCGCCCCTTCAGCATCCAACGTCCGCGAGGTGGAACCCAACAACACCCTGGCGCAGGCGCAGGTGCTGTCGGCCAGCGTGTTACGGGTGGACGGCAGCCTCACCAGCCGAGACCAGGACCACTTCCGCGTCAGCCTGGGCGCTGGCAAGCGCTTGACCGCCACTGCGGTGCCCTCGGGCAGCACGGCCGCCGGCATCGCGGTGCTGCTGAGCGATGGTCGTCAGCTGCTGTCGCTCGCCGGCGCCAACGGCGCCACGCGGCAGGCCCTGATCACCAACTCCGGCAGCGCACCGGTGACCCTGGTGATCCGCGTCTTCCACAGCAGCGGCAACACCGGCGCCTATGGCCTGACCCTGGCGCAGTGACGGAAGCCGGTCTGGCGGCGCGTGAC
>JAJTDE010000068.1 GCA_021298085.1 Rubrivivax sp. | reverse complement strand
GCGATCGCGGTAGGGATGCCGGTTACCCGGCACCCCCCGCACAGATCCGTACGTGCCCAATTAAGGCATACGGCTCCTACCTCGGGTATCTGACGGCCATCCGCTCTTCGGGCCACGGGTGAAGCACGTGGGGTGGGGGCAGCCACTCGTTGGCGAGCCGGTCCATCCGCGCCCAGGTCACATGGCCCTTCTGACTGCGTCGCTTCAACGAGCGCCGCCACAGGTCCAGGACATGGTGCCGGTACGCCCCGATTGCTTGGGCGTTGGTCGGCACCGCGTGGTACGCGAAGTAGCCGGCGACCACCGACCGCAGCCATCGACCTTGGTCGGTCAGACTGTCGTGGCGTCGTCGCCGCATCTCGTCCTTGATCTCCTCCAGAGCCGCACGCATGCGGTCGCGTCGGGTATGGCGCCGAAGCAGGAATGCTCCGCGCCGCGAGCGTCCGCAGATGAACGTGAACCCCAGGAAGTTGAACGTCTCGGGCTTGCCTTGCCCGTTGCGCTGCCGCCGCTCGATCGCATAGCGGCCGAACTCCAGCAGCCGGGTCTTTTCCCCATGCAGTTCGAGCGAGAACTGCTCGAACCTCGATCGCATCGCGTCCCAGAATCGGCGCGCTTCGGCCTCCAGCTCGAAGCCCACGACCAGATCGTCGGCATAGCGCACCACGATCATGTCGCCCTTGGCTTCGCGCCGCCGCCATTGCTGCGCCCACAGGTCGAAGACGTAGTGCAGGTAGACGTTGGCCAGCAGCGGCGAGATCACCGCGCCTTGTGGCGTCCCCTGGTCACTGGTGCTCCATTGCCCGTCTTCCAGAACTCCGGCCTTGAGCCACTTGCCCACCAGCCGGGCGATGCGCTCGTCGCCGACACGGTGCCTCACCCCGTACGAGAAGCCGAGGAAGTCTTCCTCATAGATCGCATTGAGCACGGTGACGACCGCACGCTGGACGATCTTGTCTTCCAGCGCGGCAATGCCCAGCGGGCGCTGTCGCCCATCCGGCTTCGGAATGAACCGTCGCCGCACGGGCAACGCCCGGTACGTGCCGCGGTGGACCCGGGTGTGCAGGTCCTGAAGGCGATCCTCCAGGCCCAACTCGTAGTCCTGCCACGTCACGCCATCCACGCCCGGTGCGGCACGGCGCTTGAGCGCCAGGAACGCCTCTCGGAGCGCATCGACAGTGACGTGGTGCAGCAACGCCGTGAACGCTTGCCTCTTCCTTTGCCTTGCGGCCTGCCGTACGCGTTCCAGCCCCTGGGACACGCTATCGCGGCTCTGAGTCCGTCGCGTGCGTGGCGGGTCCGCGTTTCCCTTGGTCCCCGCCCTTGGCTCCGCCCACTCCGCCGCCGGTGACCCGGCGTTGTTCGCAGGTTTCATCGCTACTACGGCGAGGTCTGACTTCTCCAGCCCGTGCATCATCGGCGTCGGCTCCTCACCTTCCCGATGCGGGCCGCCGGCCACGGCAGGCGCCGGCGGTCAGACTGGAGATCTCCCGGTTCCCGTGCAAGGAGCGTGCGTGCATGCCAGGGTCTACGACCACGCCGGGTCGCACGGGCGCTTGCGATAGCGCGCCCGTGCGTGTTGCCTTCCGTAGATCGGACGACGTCGGCACCCGGGTAGGATTTCTCAATGGCTGGCCTGCACGTACCCCTGTCAACGCTTCGCCATGCACCTCGCGGTGCCCAGCGCATGACTCGGGGACAACATGGTTCGCTACACCTTTGTTGTGAGGGACTTGCACCCTTTGCTTCTTGCCGGTCTCCCGGCGCACCCGACCGAAAACTGAGCCACTGGAGGTGCGGACAGTCCGAAAGTCACTGCCATCAAGAATTCTGGGACCGCGTTGATCAAACGCTCGAAGCGACTTGCGGCAAGCGCGAGTTGTTCAGCGAAGCCCTAGGGAAATCCTTAGATTGCGAACTCGAAAGATGTATTGCGAATTCGAAAGATCGTGCCTACGATCGGTTCGTTTTTGGACCACCCTAGCTCTTTGGAAATCGCATGGATCCCATCAGTTTTTCAGTCCAGGGAAAACATGTCCTGATCAGCGGGGGCGCAGGGGGCATCGGCAGCGCCTTCGCAAAAGCCTTCTTGCAGCACGGTGCCCACGTCACCATCACGGACCTGAAGGCTCCTGCGGACGAACTACTCCAGGCGGGCGCACGGTTCGAATTCCTGGATGTCACCAGCGACGACGCGGTGCTTGCGGTTTCGAAAAAGATCGACACGCTCGACGTCCTGATTCATTGCGCGGGCAAGCTCAAGCGCTGGGAGGAGCACCAGCCCGAGGTGTTCCGGAACATCGTGGACATCCATTTGTTTGGCAACGTCCGCCTGGCCTCGGCCTTCCGGCCGCACCTTAAAAGAACCCGCGGCTGCATGATCAACATAGGATCGATGTACAGCTATTTCGGCGCCCCCCAGGTACCCGCCTATGCAGCTGCCAAGACGGCGGTGGTCGGGCTGACGCGGTCGCTGGCCCTGGCCTATATCGACGACGGCATCCGGGTGAATGCCATCGCACCGGGCTGGATCGCCACGGAGATCAGCCGCGGCGGCCGCGAAAACCCCGAATTCAACGACAAGCTCATGGGCCGATTGCCCAACAAGCGCTGGGCCGATCCCGAGGAACTGGCGGGCACGGCCTTGTTTCTCGCGTCGCCGGCGTCGTCGTTGATCAACGGCGTGACGATCCCGGTGGATGGCGGCTACACGTCCGCCTGATGCCGCCAGTTGTGTGTGCGTTAGCGGTTCAACAAATTGGAGAACGAGATGAGACATAACCTTGGAATCTTGGCCGCAGCGGCCGCAATGGTGTTCAGCGCAGGCTCGGCCATGGCGCAGGCATTCAATTGGAAGAAGCACGACGGACAGACCATCAATCTGCTCCTGAACAACCACCCGTGGTCGCAAGCGATCAAGGACATGTCGGGCGACTTCACCGCCAAGACTGGCATCAAGCTGCGCCTGGAAATCTTCAACGAGGAGCAATACCGCGCACGCTTGAACACGATGCTGCAGGCCAAGTCCAGCGACATTGACGTGTTCATGTCGCTGAAGTTCCGGGAAGGCGCCATGTATGACAAGGCCGGCTGGTACGCCAACCTGACCCCCTTGCTCAATTCGCCGGCCTCCACCGCGCCTGACTTCAATTTCAACGACATCGGCGAAGGCTTGCGCCGCGCCGAGACGATTGGCGGCAAGCTGGTCGGGCTGCCGATCAACCTGGAGGGGCCTCTCTTTTACTGGAACAAGGACATCTTCCAGAAGTGCAACGTGGCCGAGCCCATGTTCCTGGAGGATTTGCCGGAGACGGCTGCCAAACTCAAGGCCTGCCCGGCACGCGGCGATGCGACCGTCTGGGCTGCGCGCGGCATCCGGGGCGCAATCTCCTACGCGGTTTCAGGTTTCATCTACAACAGCGGCGGCGATTTCTCCAGCGCCGACGGCAAACCGAGCATGTGCAACCCTAACACCATCAAGGGTGCGGAGATGTACGCGAACCTGCTCAAGGATTTCGGCCCGCCCGGCGCCGCCAACCACACCTTCACCCAGGTCATCGAGATGCTGGGGCAAGGCAAGCTGGCCATGACCCACGAGTCGTCCAACGAATTCGCCAATGTCATGAAGTTCCCCGGCCGCGACAAGGACATCGGCCTGAAGGTGCTGCCCAGGGGCAAGGCCTCCGGAATCTCCAAGCCCATCGTGTTCGGCTGGGGCGTGTCGGTGTCCAACTTCTCGACCAAGAAGGACGCGGCCTGGTACTTCTTGCAGTGGGCCACCAGCGCCGAGATGCAGGCCAAGCTGGTTCGCAACGGCGTGGCGCCACCGCGGTCGGCGGTGTTCAACGGCCCTGACTTCAAGGCGTGGACCACCGAACTGCCGGTTCGTCAGGCCTGGGCCAACGCGCTGATCGAAATCAGCAAGACCGGCACGGCCATCTCCTATCCCCCGACCGAGCGCGTGGTCGAAGCACGTGAAATGGTTGGTGGGGCGGTCCAGAAGGTCTTCCTGGGCCAGGGCAATGCCAAGGACACCCTGTGCGCGCTGGACCCCGAGCTGGCCAAGCTGCAGTAAGGACGCGAGACGATGAAGGCACAGCGGGCAGCATCGCTCCATGGGCTCATGTGGCCCGCGGTGGCCTTCGTCGTTCTGATGGTGGTCTTTCCCTTCGGCTATGCCTTCTGGCTGAGCCTGATGGACTACAAGATCGGTCAGACCCATCAATTCATCGGCCTTGGAAATTACAAGGCCTTGCTGGTCGATGAGCAGTTCTGGAATGGCGCTCGGCTGAGCGCCATCCTTTACGTCAGTGCGCTGGTGGTGCAACTGATCCTGGGGGTGGCACTGGGCATGCTGCTGCACCGTGTCCAGTTCATGCGGGGTTTGGTGCGGACACTGATGATCTCGCCCTTCATGCTTCCGCCGGTGGTCATCGGAATGATGTCCATGGTGATCCTCGATCCTGGCATGGGCGTCGCCAATTACCTCCTGAAGTCGGCTCATTTGCCGACCAGCCTGTTCCTGGCTTCCACTGACTACGTGATCTTCACCGTGGTGTTGATCGACACCTGGCAATGGACACCCTTTGTGGCGCTGATCGTGCTGGGAGGCCTGCAGTCGCTACCCACCAAGGTCTATGAGGCAGCGTCCATCGATGGAGCGACGGGCTGGCGCGAGTTCGTCTACATCACGCTACCGCTGCTGGGGCCGACCATCCTCACCGCGGCTGTGCTGCGCAGTGTGGACCTGCTGCGGTTCTTTGACGTGATCTACATCACCACGCAGGGCGGACCGGGTTACGCCTCCTCGACCCTCAACATCTACGCCTACCGCAAGGCCTTCGAATTCTCCGACATGGGCTACGCGTCGGCTCTGATGATCACGCTGAGCACGGTCGTGCTGGGAGCCGTGCTGGTGTTCTCGCAGTTGCGAAAGAAGGTGTCGTGGTGAAGCAAAGACTGCTTAAGAGCCTGATGGGCCTGCAGGTCTTTATCCTGTGCGTCGCATTGTTCGCGCCCATTGCCTGGATGATCCTGGCCAGCTTGAAGAACCGGACCGAGATCACCAAGTACCCGCCGGAGTTGCTGTTCACGCCGACCTTGGACAATTACAGGCAGCTGTTTACCCGCACCGATTTTCTGGAAAACACGCTCAACAGCTTCTATGTCGCCGGCGGCTCGACCCTGCTGGGACTGCTGCTGGCAGTGCCTGCGGCCTATGCCATCTCCTGGCATCGGCTGGTCTGGCCGGCCACGTTGACTCTCTTTGCACGGATGGCGCCTGGCACGCTGTTCTTGCTGCCGTGGTTCATCATGTTTTCGAGCGTTGGCCTCTCGGGCACGCACTTCGCTCTGATCATCACGCATGCCGTGATCACGGTGCCCATCGCTCTGTGGACCCTCCTACCTCACTTTGATGGTTTGCCGCGCGAGTTGACGGAAAGTGCGCAGATCGACGGTTGCGGCCCTTTGAAGATCCTGCTGCTGATCGCGCTACCCGTGGTCATGCCGGGTCTGATCGTGGCGGTCATCCTGTCGTTCATCTTTTCGTGGAACTACTTTCTGTTTGCGCTGGCCCTGTCCGGCATCAGCTCCAAGACGGCCATCGTGGCGTCTTTCAATTTCATTGGCGAAGGCGTCACCAACTGGGGTGCGCTGATGGCCGCCGCCACGGTGATTGCATTGCCTCCGATCATCCTGACGTTCGTGATCCAGCGAAAACTGGTGGCGGGCCTCTCATTCGGTGCGGTCAAGGGGTAAACACATGAAGGCGGCACAGTTCGAAGGCGAAGGCCGGATCACCGTGGTTGACACTGCGTTGCCCGTCGCGGCAGCCGGCGAAGTCTTGCTGAAGGTGGTGGCGTGTTCCTTGTGCGGCAGCGACCTGCGGCCTTGGCGCAACGGCTGGCCCTTGACACCGGGCCATGAGATCACGGGCGTGGTCCAGCAACCTGGGCACGCTTTGCATGGCCAGCGCTGCCTGGCCTACATCCCGGTCTGGTGTGGTCGGTGTCCCGAGTGCCAAGCCGGTCACAACCACATTTGCCGCAACGCCCGCCAACTCATCGGCTGGCAGCGGCCCGGTGGTTATGCCGAGTATGTTGCCGTTCCCGATCAATGTCTGTTGCCGGTGCCCGACGACATTCCCGATCATCTGGCGCCGTTGCTGCTGGACACCATCGGCACCGCCGGCCACGGCGTGCGCCTCAGTCGCAAGATCGTCGACTCGGGCCGGGTGTTGGTGCTGGGGGCCGGCCCGATTGGGCTGGGCGGCCTGCTCGTCTTGCAGCATTTCGGCTTCGAGCAAGTTGATGTCTTCGACCCGAATCCGTTCCGCCGCGGCATCGCCGCCTCATTGGGTGCCGTACCGCTGGATTCGGTGGCAGCCGACGCGGCCTACGACCTGGTTCTCGAGTGCAGCGGCAAGGACGCCGGTCGCCAGAGCGCACTGGAGTCCGTGCGTGCGAATGGCGCGGTGGTGCAGTTGGGTGAGGCCGACGCGTGGCACGTCCAGGAAACCAAAGCCATACGGCGCAAGGATTTCTACTACATCCGCTCCTTCTATTTCCCGACCAGCGAATACACCGAGAACATCGAGATCCTGAGAAAAGGGCGGGCGCAGTTCGAGCGATTGGTCGACGCCCAGGTACCCCTGGCCGGACTCTCCGATCTGTTTGCACAGTTCGCCGCCGGTGATCGCATCAAGCCTCAACTTCACATCCATGACTGACTCCTCCTTGGCCGGCGTTTCCATCCGCAACGTCAAGAAAAACTACGGCGATGTCAAGGTCATCGCAGACCTGAGCGTCGAGATTCACGCGGGAGAGTTCCTGGTCTTCGTGGGCCCATCGGGCTGTGGAAAATCCACGCTGCTGAGGATGATCGCCGGGCTGGAAGGCTTTGAGTCTGGCGAGATCCACATCAACAACAAGCGGGTGAACGACCTGCACCCGAGCCAGCGCGACATTGCCATGGTGTTCCAGGAGTACGCGCTCTACCCGCACATGTCAGTGCGCAAGAACATGGGCTTCGGTCTGAAGATGCGCGGCTACCCTGAGCAGGAAGTCGCGCGGCGCATCGCTGAGGCCGCCGCCGTCCTCCAGATCGAGCAGCTCCTCGAGCGCAAGCCGCGCGAGTTGTCGGGCGGCCAGCGTCAGCGCGTGGCGATGGGCCGGGCGATCGTTCGAAACCCCCAGGTGTTTTTGTTCGACGAGCCGCTGTCCAACTTGGATGCGAAGCTGCGAGTCGATATGCGCTCGGAGATCAAGGCCTTGCACCAGCGCCTGAAGACCACCTCGGTGTACGTGACCCACGATCAGGTCGAAGCCATGACCATGGCCGATCGGATCGTTGTGCTCAACAAAGGCGAGATCGAGCAGTTGGGCACGCCGCAGGAGTTGTACGCCGCGCCTGTCTCGCGCTTTGTTGCCAGCTTCCTGGGTTCTCCTCCGATGAACTTCCTGCCCGTCGAAGTGCGCGCTGGACGCGTCGATCTCCTCAACGGCCGCTCGATGGCGCATGCGTGCAAGAGTGCCTTCACCGGTGCCGCTGAGCTGGGCATTCGTCCCGAGAACCTGAGGATCGTGACGGAACCGGACGCCGCCCTGCTGCAGGGCGAAGTGACGCTGATCGAGCCGCTGGGTGCCGACACCCTGATCACGGTGATCGCGCAGACCAACAAGCTCATCGTTCGCGTGATCGGGGCCTCGTCGCTTCGGCTCGGGGAGCAGGTTGGCCTGGCGTGGGAGCCGGTGGACCATCATCTGTTCGAAGGCTCGAGCGGACAGC
Source organism: Rubrivivax sp. (assembly GCA_021298085.1). Taxonomy (GTDB): domain Bacteria; phylum Pseudomonadota; class Gammaproteobacteria; order Burkholderiales; family Burkholderiaceae_C; genus Rubrivivax. Next base: position 16,937 of record JAJTDE010000068.1, on the reverse strand, counting down.
GAATGACATGAGCCGGCTCGTTTGCCTCGGCATTCTGGTCAAGGACATCGTGTTCCGTGTCCCGCACATTCCGTCCACGCCTCAGAAATTGACCTGCAGCGCCATGCGCACCCAGTTCGGCGGCATGGCCGCCACAGCGGCCGTGGCGGCCGCGGCGCTGGGCGGAGAAGTCGAGTTCTGGGGGCGGGTGGGTGACGACCCGACCGGCGAAGAGGCCGCACGCGCCTTGCAGCAGGCTGGCGTCAAGGCCCGACTTGAAGTCAGCCCCGGAGCGCAGTCACCTCTATCGGCCGTGATGGTGGACGACGCGGGCGAGCGCATGCTGGCGGTCTACACCGGCCAACTCGATTCATCGGCCGACTGGCTGCCGCTGGACACGCTGCGCACTGCGGGCGCGGTCCATGCCGACTTCCGGTGGGTCGAGGGCGCGCGCGCGCTTTATATCGCGGCACGCACTTGCGGCATTCCACGGGTGCTGGATGCAGATGCGGGCAACCCGCAAGCGCTGCGTGAACTCACTGCGTTGGCGGATCACATCATCTTCTCTGAACGGGGCCTGGCAGACCATGCGGGTGACCTGCCCGCCGAAGAGGCTTTGCGCCAAGTGGCCCATGCGCATGGGGCTGTGGCGGGGGTGACGATGGGTGAACGGGGCAGCCTGTTTTGCCACGACGGCCACGTGCAGGCGTTTGCGGCGCCGCGCATCAAGGCGAGGGATACCAACGGGGCTGGCGATGCGTTCCATGGCGCTTATGCGCTGGCCTTGACGCGGGGCCTGGACTGGCGGCAGGCAGCGCGCTATGCGAGCGCTGCTGCGAGCCTGAAGTGCACCCGCGACCACGATTGGAAGCACCTGCCCCGTCACGCCGAGGTGATGGCCTTCATGGAGTCGCATCCATGCTGAAGGTCCGCACGACGGCCGAAACGCTCTCTCCGCGAGCCCGGCGGGAAAAGATCCTGGAGTTGATCAGGCAATCAGGCTACATGCCCATCGAGGCCCTGACCTCGAGTTTCCAGGTCACGCCCCAGACGATCCGCTTTGACCTGAATGTGCTGGCCGACGAAGGTCGGGTGGTGCGCCATCATGGTGGCGCCTCCATACCTTCGAGCGTCATCAACACCGACTACGACACCCGGCGTGCCGATTTTGCCGACGCCAAGGCAAGCCTGGCACAGGCCCTGGCCCAATCGATCCCTGACAAGAGCTCCGTTTTCCTGGCGTTAGGCACTACCACGCTGGCCATCGCCCACGCTCTGACCGCGCGTGCGGGCCTGAAGGTCATCACCAACCACACCGAGGCCGCTCAGGTGCTGGCCAAGGCGGCTGGCTTCGACGTGGTGCTGCTGGGGGGGCGGCTGGACCCGCGCAACCTGGGCGCTACTGGCCCGATGACGATCGAAGCGGTTGCCAGCTACCGGCCCGACGTCTGCATCTTCAGCGCTGGCGCCATCGATGTCGAGGGCAACATCCTGGACTACTACGAGCACGAGGCCGCAATCGTGCGGCTCATGATCAAGCGCTCGCGCCGCAGCATCCTTGCGGTTGATCACAGCAAGTTCGGTCGCAGTGCATCGGTGGTGGTGGGCAACGTCGAAGACATCGATCAGCTGTTCACCGACAAGCCGCCACCGGCAGGCATCAAGAAATTGCTCAAGCTCCACAAGACCGAACTGATCCAGGTTCCACCCGTTCACACAGGAGATTCCCGTGGCCGCGCCTAAGACTTTTGATGCGTTGACCCGCCCCTCAGGCGCGTTTGCAATGCTCGCCATCGACCAGCGCGAATCGATGCGCGCCATGTTCGGTGAATACCAGAGCGCGCCGGTCACCGACCAGCAGTTGACCGACTTCAAGCTGGCAGCGCTGCGGGCGCTCACGCCCCTGGCGTCCGCGGTCCTCATCGACCGCCAGTTTGCATGGCGCCAGGCGGTCGACCAGAAGGCCGTGGCGCCCGGCTGCGGCTTGATCGCGGCGATGGATGAGTTCATTCCCAGTGCTGAGGAAATCGTTTCCGATACACGCATCGACGAGGCGGTGATTCCGCAGGCGGTCAAGGCCGATGGGGCCGTGGCGCTCAAGCTGCTGGTGCTGTGGCGTCCGGACGAAAGCGCCGAAGCCCGCCGCAGCATGGTTCTGGACTTTATAGGTCGATGCCGCAGCATGAACCTGCTGAGCATCATCGAACCTGTTTCGCGCAAACCCCGCGACGGTCGTGCCTGGGACGTCAATCACGGCATCCAGGCCGCAGCCGAAGAACTGGGCAACCTGGGCGCAGACCTGTACAAGGCTGAAGTCCCGCTGCACGGCAAAGGCGGCGAACGCGCAGTGCGCGAGGCCAGCGCCCGCCTGAACCGCACCATCCAGGGGCCTTGGGTCGTGCTGTCGTCGGGGGTGTCTCCAGACGATTTCCCCCAGGCCGTCGAGTGGGCCTGCCGGGAGGGCGCAAGCGGCTTTCTGGCCGGCCGCGCGGTGTGGCGCAACGTCATTGGCAAACCGGATGTGAACCGCGCGCTGGTGGACGATGCAGCCATGCGCCTGGCGCGCCTGTGCGAGGTCGTTGATCGTGTTGTGGTTCGCCGCTAACGCAGCACGTGGCGTGCAGGAGCGACCGTGATGGCCATGCAAACCATGTCTTCTGTGGAGATGAAGGTGCGCGAGGATCTCGCGGCCTTCTACCGGTTGGTGGCGCATTTCAGGATGACAGACCTGATCGACACGCACATCAGCGCCCGGATTCCCGACGTTGCAGATCAATTCCTGATCAACCGATACGGCGTGCTGTTCGACGAGATGCGACCTCAGGATCTGGTCAAGATCGATCTGCAGGGGCGGCTGATCGAGGGCCAGGACCCCGCGAATTCGCGGATCAATCTGGCGGGCTTCACCATCCATTCCGCCATTCACGAGGCGCGACACGATCTGGCCTGCGTGATCCATACGCACACACCAGACGGCATTGCCGTCTCTTGCCAGGCCGAAGGTCTTCTGCCCATCAGCCAACATGCTCTGAAGTTCTACAACCGCATCGGCTACCACGACTACGAAGGTGTCGCACTCGACCTCGACGAGCGCGCGCGCGTGGCCAGGAGCCTGGGTTCACACGACGTGCTGATCCTGCGCAATCACGGCCTGGTGGCTGCGGGTGACTCCATTGCGAAGGCGTTTCACAACATCATGTTCCTGGAGCGCGCGTGCCAGGCGCAGATCAAGGCGCTCAGTGGCGGGCGGCCCCTGTCGATGCCGAGCCCCGAGGTGTGCCGGCGCGCCGGCGACCAGGGCGCCGACCGGCCCGAGGTGGCGGAGATCGTGCAACTGGGCTGGGACGCTGCCTTGCGGCTGTTGCGCCCGCTGCCTTCGCCATGAGCGCAGCGGCCTGTTTCCATTTCTCCCAGTTCCGTTCACCTCGAAGGAGTATCAGATGCCGTCCCCGAACTTGAACTTGGGAAAGGTTCGCGGTCTGCGGCGGCTGGCAAACGAGGCGGGACATTTCACGATCGTTGCGCTGGACCAGCGGCCCCCCATCGCCCAAATGCTGGCCGCGCGCTTGGGTATTCCGGCTTCGCAGGTGAGCTTCGAAGACATGATGACGGCCAAGCGCCTGCTGGTGCAGACGCTGGGGCCCCATGCGAGCGCCATGCTGCTCGATCCGAATTTTGCGCTGCCCGCCACCCTGGCCAGCCTGCCGGCACGCACGGGCCTGCTGGTGACACTTGAAGATCATCGCTTCAAGGACACGCCCGGCGGGCGCCTGTCGCACTCGATTGCGAACTGGAGTGTGGAGAAGATCAAGCGCTCTGGTGGTGACGGCGTCAAGGTTTTGGCTTGGTACCGCCCCGACGCGGCCCCTGAAGTTTTGGAGCACCAGCAGGCCTATGTGCGGCAGGTGGGTGATGAGTGCGTGCGTCACGACATCCCGTTTGTGCTGGAACTGCTGACCTACCCCTTTCCAAGAGCGGCCGGTGATGCCCAGCCACCGGCCCAGACACGCGAGCAAGGGGCGCAGCACGTGATCGACAGCCTGCGCGAATTTGCCAAGCCCGAATACCGCGTGGATCTTTTCAAGCTCGAAAGCCCTCTTCCCGGGGCCAACCTGCCCGCGCCCGATGGTCTGGCCGAACATCAGGCGGCACAGGCGTGGTTCAACGAGATGGGCGGCATCTGCCGCGAAGCCGGCGTGCCCTGGGTGATGCTCTCGGCAGGCGTGACGCCCGAGCAGTTCCTGAGGGTGATGCACTGCGCTTACGCAGCAGGCGCACATGGATTCCTGGCCGGACGCGCCATCTGGGCGCAGGCCTTGCAGCAGTTTCCAGACTTGGCGGCGTGCCGTGAGGTGCTGCAGACCCAGGGTTTGAGGACTCTTCAGGACCTGATGGATCTGACGCGCGAAGCAGGCCATGCATGGACGCCTGACTACAGCAGCCTCGATCGGATCCGGGCCGAAGGCGATCTGTGCTCTGCTTACGCCTGAAGGGCGTCGCCACGAACCGCTACCCCGGCGGCCACCCGAACTCCCCCACCCTGGCCACCGGCGGTTGCCGTGCTGGCATCGCCGATGCTCGTCGCCCGAGTCGGCGAAGCACGGTTGCGATTGCAAGGCCGCGTGGACGGCCGGTGATCAGCGCGATGTCCATGCCGGAGAACAGGACTCCGCAGACGACCTCGACATCCTGGACGGCCCAACGATGGTGCTGAACGGCGACATCCGCGTCTTCAAAGAGGCTGCCGTCGACACTGTCGGGTGGCAAGCCGCGCCGGCTCGTGCTATACGACGCGCCTGGCGCCGATTCCAAGGCGGGCGAGCACACCGTATTCGGTGACCAGCAGCGCCTCGATGGAGATCGTCCGCCCCAGTCTGCCTCAGCCGCCAGGGCACACTGGCACGAGTGGCGCACGACGCTTCCGCTGGTTCGCTGTTTGACTTTACTATCGGCTCTGTTTTACGGTCATCAAAAATGGAAAAACTACTTTCAGGGGTCGGCTCGCTGCTTTACGGCATGAGATTCACCATGCTGTTCTTCTATGTCGGCCTGGTAGGGATCATTTTCGGCATTCTCGGCAAGTTCCTGCTGGAAACCTACAAGCTGATGAACACGCTGCTGTTTGGGGATCTCGAGAAAATCGACCTGATCATCAAGGTTCTTGAGCTGGTGGACATGACGATGGTGGCGCAGCTGGTGTGGGTGGTGGCGCTGGCGGGTGTCTCCCTCTTCGTGACCACCGGGCACTTCGACAAGAAGGACATGAAAAAGCCGGACTGGCTGGACCACGTCAATACCTACAACCTCAAGTTGAAACTGGCCTTTGCCATCATTTCGATCTCTGGCGTGCATGCGCTGAAGACATACCTGAGCGGCGATCTGAATCTGGAGAATATCCAGATCGTGACGATGGTGGCGGTCATCCACTTCACGTTTGTGCTCTCTGCCATCGGTATTTCCTTTGCAGAACGCTTGACGCGTGAAAAAACCTGAACGCACCTGAGGACATCAGCACCATGGCCAACCAGCGCAAGGACAACGCCGACACGAAGAACGCGGGCAAGGTCGGCAAAGCCGAGTACCAGGAAAAACTGGGCGCGCTGGAACTGGAGCTGAACGACGTCGCGCGTTGGCTGCAATACACCGGTCGCCGTCTGGTGGTGCTGGTCGAGGGGCGCGACACGGCCGGCAAGGGTGGCGTCATCAGTGCCATTGCTGGCAGCCTGAACCCACGCACCACACGCAGTGTGGCGCTGCCCAAGCCAACCGAGCGCGAGCGGACACAGTGGTACTTCCAGCGCTACGTGCAGCACCTGCCGGCCGCCGGCGAGATCGTCCTGTTTGACCGCAGCTGGTACAACCGCGCCGGCGTCGAACGTGTGATGGGCTACTGCACCGAAGCCGAGACCGAGGCCTTCCTGAAAGCCGCGCCGGTGTTCGAACAAATGCTCGTCGACGACGGCATTCTGCTGTTCAAGTACTGGCTGACGGTCGATCAGGCGCAGCAGGAAGAACGCATCGCCGAACGCCTGGCCGACCCATTGAAGCGCTGGAAGCTGAGCCCCATCGACCTGGAAGCCCGCGGACGCTATGCCGACTATGGCCGCGCCCGCGACCGCATGCTCAAGGCCACGCACACCGAGGCCGCGCCATGGACACTGGTGGACTTCAACGATCAGCGGCGCGGGCGCTTGGCGCTCATCAGGCACTTGCTGGATGCCATCCCCGAGCACAAGGTTCCAGATACCGTCGTCGATGTGCCACCGCTGGGCCACGCGCCGCTGGCCGAACGGCTGAAAGCGCCGTTCAAGGCGATCTAGCGCGCGCGTCGGCTGCGGCTGTTCGCGGCCAGGCAGACCGTTCGGTGGCGCCCGGTACGTGGCTCTGGACGAGACTGACGCCGGGCAGATCGACCTCGTCCATGCCCATGCACCCGCCATGCCCAAGCCCCTCTTCGACTTCACCAACCCCGCTGCCGCAACCGCCTGGAACCCCATCGACGACCGCGTCATGGGCGGCCTCTCGCGCAGCGCACTGCGCTTTGACCCAGCCGGCCACGCCGTCTTCACCGGCGAAGTCTCGCTGGCGCAAAACGGCGGCTTCGCCTCGGTCCGGTCCACCCCAGGTGACCGAGGCCTGCCCGGCGCCACGGCGTGCCTGATCAACGTGCGCGGCGACAACAAGCACTTCAAGCTCAGCCTGCTGACAGACGATGGCTTCAACAGTGTGAACTACCAGGCCAACTTCACACCGTCGGGCACGGACTGGCAAACGCTTCACCTGCCCATCACCGCATTCCGCGCCAGCTTCCGCGGGCGCGAGGTTCCGGACGCACCGCCGCTGGACCCGGCACGCATCCGCCAGGTCGGCGTGATGATCGCCGCCCGGCAGGCCGGGGCATTCACGCTGGCCATCCGAACGATCAGCCTCGCCTGATCTTCCAGACGGTTCGGGCCAAGCGCATCAGGTTGCCACCCAGGATGCCTTGCAGATCGGCATCACCGTAGCCCCAGCCCTGCAGGATCTCCACGATCCTGGGCAACTGCTCCGGTGCCACCATCCGCACGCCTTTTTCGTAGCCCAGCTCTGCCGGAAAGGTGTGGCTCATCTTGGCCAGATAGTCATCCAGCTCCTGGGTGTCGAACACATAGTCAAGGCCCAGCGCCACATGCTGTGGCCCGACCAGTTGCGCCACATGGTCGATGTGGCGTGCGAAGGTCTCGCTGCGGTTGTCGTTCTTCCCCAGGAAACTGCCGATGCCGTTGATGCCCACCACGCCACCGGTGGCGGCGCAGGCCTGGATCAGATCGTCGGGGATGTTGCGAGGGTGGGCGTGCACCGCGCTGGGGTTGCTGTGCGAGAAGATGACCGGCCGGGTGGCCACCTCGAAGACGTCTCGAACCGTTCGATGCCCGGTGTGGCTGCAGCAGACCTGCATGCCCACCCGCTCCATCTCGGCAATGACTTCACGGCCAAAAGCCGTCAGTCCGGTGTCTTCTTCCTGGCAGCCGCCGCCGACACGGTTGCTGTTGTTGTACGCCAGCAGCATCCAGCGCACGCCGAGGTCGTAGTACAAGGACACCAAGCTGGGCTGATCGGCCACCGCGTTGGCGCCTTCGATGTCGAACCCCACCGCCAGCCGGCCCGTGGCATGAGCACGCTCGATGTCGTCAGCGGTACTCAACAGGATGTACTCGTCCGGGCGCGACCGGATCCAGTGCCGCAGGCTGGCCAGGGTGCGCACATGCTCCTCAATGCCCATGTCGCCAAAGCCCACATTCAGCATCACGGCACACACACCGGCGGCACGGTAGCGCTGCAATTGCGGCAAGAAGGAGGTGTCGTGCGGACGTGCCACCGGCATGCAGCCGTGGTTGTCCCACACGATGCACCGGCGCAACAAGGCTGAGGCTTTGTCTTGGGTTGACTCGGACATCGGGGTCATTAAAACCTAACCATAGGCCAGCCGTGGCCTGGATGGGTTAGGCTTGGAAAACGGATATTTAGGAGTACCGACCGCATGTCCACCCGTGCCGAAAGGCCCTCGGCGAACGCCTGGTCACCGTTGGATTTTGACCAGGAGGCCTTCCGTGCCGGAGCGAGCGAACAGAGCTTCAAGCGCTTTGCTCGCCAGGGCGTACGCACCCTGCATGCCTACACGGGTGGCAGCGGCACATCGGACACCGTGCGCCTGGACCGCGATGCGCTTCTGACCGTCGTCAATTGCGTTCTCCCTCGCACGGCGCGCTGGCGCTATGACACCGATGAGGCCTTGATCATGCTGCGTGCATCGCTGTGCTGCGATGTCGCGTTCGAGGTTGGCAGTTCGGCGCAACTGGTCTTCAACCGCCCGGAGGTGACGCTGGTGTGCCTGCCCAAGGGCCGGCCACAAGCCGTCGACATTGCCGGAGGTGCGCGCCAGCAAGGCATGGTGGCGATCTTTCGGGCAACGGCATTCGCCGCACGGTTTGGCCTGCAGCTGGGCGATCTACCGCCCCTGGTGCGTGACGCGGTGACCGGCTCGGCCGAGGTCGGGCGCATTGCATCATTTCCGCTGGACCATCGACTTGCGGCGCTGCTGGCGGACACCATCGACACGCGCCTGGAAGGCGAGATGCGGGTTCTGCAGTATGCGGGCCGTCTGGCTGAGCTGGTGGCCTATACGCTGGATGCCATGCAGCACGTGCCGCTCCTGCGCGGCACGGCGCTGAACCGGCTGCGAGACGTGGAACTGGCGCACGCTGCCCTGGCCCGGCTGGAGCACAGCTACCGAAAGCCCCCGCTGTTTGCCGAGCTGGCCCGCGAGATCGGCACCAACCAGAACAAGCTCAAGGCCGTCTTCAAGGAAGCCTTTGGCGTGACGATGGCCGAGTACTGCCTGGAGCGCCGCATGCGGGAGGCGCAGCAACTGCTGCTGGCGGCCACGCTCACGATCGCGCAGGTGGCCGAACGGGTCGGCTACGAACACCAAAGCAGCTTTGCGGCTGCCTTCAGCCAACACGTCGGGATGTCACCGCGCCAATACCGGCAGCACCGCGCCCCCTTCAACGTCTCCTTGAACGCAGGCGATGAGGACGAAGCGGCCAGCGACTAGGGTTCACCCGGACGGCCCGGATCGATGCGAGTGAAGGCTCGTGCCGATCGCCTAAATCTTTGGTGCAACGTCAAATGCGGCCAACGGAGCAGGCCCCTATCGTGCCATGGAGTCTTCCGTCCACCTGCTTGAAGAAGGACCTGCACGATGACAATCCCAGCAACCTCAACCTTTCGCCTGACCGTCCTGGGGACCGCGCTCGCAGCGGCGGGGCTGATGGCATCGCTGCCTGCCGCGGCACAGCAAGCGTCGGCAGACAAGGCTGAAGAGGACCGCGCGCAGTCCATCGTCATCACCGCCAACAAGCGTCCCGAGAAGCAGCGCGAGGTGGCCGGCACGGTGTCGGTGTTGCAGGGCAGCGATCTGGAACGCCGTGGCGCGCGTGACCAGGAAGACTTTCTGAAGCTGACGCCCGGCGTCCAACTCAACCGTGGCGATCCCAACAGCAGTGGCATCACCATTCGAGGCCTGAGCAGCCAGGCTTCGCCAGAGAGCGGAGGTGGGCAGCAGAACGCCAGTGGCTCGTACCTGGAGGATGTGCCACTGGCGTCACCCATCGGCAAGGGCTTGGTGGCAGACATCCTGCCCTTCGACCTGGACCGCATCGAGGTGCTGCGCGGGCCGCAGGGCGCGCTGTTCGGTTCGGGCTCTCTGGGCGGTGCCGTGCGCTACCTGCTGGCCAAGCCGCAGCTGAAGACCTTTGGTGCAACAGTTCAACTGGGCGCCAGCAGCGTGTCGCAAGGCGGGACGGCGGGTTCACTCTATGGCATGGTCAACGCGCCACTGGGTGAGACGGCGGCCCTGCGAGTGGTGGCTTTCGACCGCACAGCACCCGGCTACATCGACAACAAGGGCACCAGCACCAAGGACGCCAACGAAGTCCGTCAAACCGGCGGCCGGCTGCTGTTCACCGTGAAGCCCACGCGCGAACTGACGGCCACGTTCGTGGCCAGCACCCAGAAAACCCGGCAGGACGATTTCAGCTACGTCTTCGGTGACCCGACGAAGCTGGAGCACGACAACCCCACGCTCGGCCGCGGCAGCTCGCAGTTTGACTTTTCCAGCCTCACGGTGGACTACGACCTGGGCGGTGCGGTACTGACGTCCGTCACCGGCTACTGGAAGACCAAGACCAACGCGAACGGTGACGACACGCGCCTGTTCGCCACCTTGGGACTGCCGCTGCCGCTCGTGGCACGCGTTGCCGCGGGCAGCAGCGATGCCAAGTCGCAGGAACTGCGCATCAGCAGCAAGCCCGGCGGCTCGTTCAGCTGGGTGGCCGGCCTCTTCTACCAGACCAACAAGGGCAGCGGCGCAGCCAAGCAGAGCGATCCCTCGGGAGCGTTTGGCGTCGTCGATCTGGTGGACCTGAAGACGACCTCGGAAGGCAGCGAGAAGGCTGCCTTCTTCGACGGCGAGTACACCCTCGGGGGCGGTTGGAGCGTCGGGGTCGGCGGCCGTGTCTACAAGACCAGCACCGCGTTCCAGCAGACCGGTTCGGTCTTCGGCGCGCCGAGCAACGGGCCGGTACTGGCCGGCGGCGACGATGGCAACACGCCCAAGGTCAGCGTCAAGTACCGCTTCGGCGAGAACCTGTGGTACGCCCTGGCGTCCAAGGGCTACCGCTATGGCGGTGTGAACGAAGGGCCGCCGCAGTCGACCTTCAAGTCCGACAGCCTGTGGAACTACGAAACGGGCGTGCGCCTGTCACCTGCCAAGGGTGTGCAGCTTGACCTGACCGCCTTCGTGCTGGACTGGACCGATGCGCAGTTCACCTACTTCGAGCAACGCGGGCAGCTGGCCTTCTCCGGCATCGGCAACGTCGGCAAGGCCCGCAGCACCGGGCTGGAGGCGGCGCTGCGCTGGCGCATCAACCCGGCCTTCGATGTGGCCGCTTCACTGGCCAGCATCGACGCCAAGACCACCAAGGACGTGCAGACGCTGGCCGGCCGCAGACCGGTGACCATCGCGTCCGGCGCGCGCCTGCCCGGCACCGCCAAGCTGCAGACAGCCTTGCAGGCCAACTACCGCTTCACGGGGCCGCTGGGCTCGGCGGGACGGTTCAACGTCACGCACACGCATGTCGGTGAGCGCATGATCGATCTGACGGCCTTCTACAAGGCGCCGGCCTACGACACGGTGGACCTGGGTGTGAACTTCAACAAGGGCAACTGGACGCTGGCGGCGGGCCTCACCAACGTGGCCGACAAGCGCGGCATCATGAACATCCAGGGCACGCCGGACGGCAACCAGGCCTTCCAGCAGTACTACCTGCAGCGCCCCCGCACGCTGGATGTCTCCGTGCGCTACGACTTCTGACCCCGGATGGACGCGACCGCCTCACGGCCTTCATCGCAGGTCGCGCCACCCGACTCCGCTGCAGGCTGGCGAGCGCTGGCCGGCAGCGGTGTGCTGGCCATGTTTGGCGTGTCTGCGCTGTACGGCAGCACCTTCGGCCTGTTTCTGCTGCCCTTGCAGCAGAGCCTGGGCTGGAGCCGAGGCGAGATCGCGTTCTCGCTCACCCTGTCCACGTTGTTCACGCCGCTGGTCGCACCCCTGACCGGCTGGATCATCGACAAGGTGCCGCTGCGCCCGCTGATCCTGGCGGGCGTGGTCCTGCAATCTCTGAACTTCGCGGCCTTCTCGCTGATGCAGGGCAGCGTGTGGGTCTACTACGGCTTGTGCCTGGCGCTGATGCTCACGGCGGCCGGCGCTTCGCTGCTCAGCCTGGCCAAGCTGGCGCAGGGCTGGTTCAACCGCTCACTGGGCAGGGCCCTGGGCCTGCTGTTCGCCTGCGGTGGCATCGGGGGCATCCTGCATCCGCTGTGGACGCAGGCGGTCATCAGCCAGTTCGGCTGGCGCCAGGCCTTCATGGTCATGGCGGGGCTGAGCTTGCTCATGTGCGGCCTAGCGGCGCTCCTGTTCGTGCGCGAACGCGACCCGGCGGCGCGGCGGGGCAGATCGGCCGCGCAGGGCGCAAGCCCGCCCGGAGCAACCGCAGCGGCTCCCAGCGCCAACGGCCCCGGCTCGATGGCGGCCTTTCTGCGCGACGCGATCTGGTGGAAACTGGCGCTGTTCAACATGCTGTTTGCCCTGGGCGTGGGGGCCATCTTCATGCACTTCGCCGCACTGCTTCAGGATCGGGGAGCGACCCCAGGGCAGGCCGCTCTCGCGATGAGCCTGGTCGGGCTCGGTGGTCTGACCGGCAATCTGCTGGCCGGCTGGCTGGCTGACCGCATGCCGGCCTCGCGGCTGGCGGTGATCGTGATGGCCGTGCCGATGCTGGCCACGCTGGTCATCTATGCCGGTGGTGGGCTGTGGGTCAGCATCGCGGCAGGCGGCTTGCTGGGGCTGTGCTCGGGCGGTGACAACAGCGTCAGCCTGCTGCTGGCGCGCCGCTACTTCAGTGCCGAAACCTTCGGCCGCGCCAGCGCTACGCAAATGGTGGCCGCGGCGGCGGGCGGCGGCGTTTCGCCCTGGTTGGCCGGCGTGGTGCACGACCGTACGGGCAGCTATGACCTAGCCTTGATCATGGCGGCGGCCTGCATGGGCGCCGCAGCCCTGGCCGCCTGGTGGCTGCCCGAGCAGCGCGTGGTCACCACGGACCGCAAGGACACCGTGACCGCGGGGGCCTGAGCCGTGCACCGCTGGCGCAATGCCCTGCTGGCCTTGCTCAGCCACGATACGGCCGGGCTGATCATCGCTTGGGTCGTTGGCTGTCTGCTCTTGGGTCTGGCTTGGGTGGCGCCCGCCGCGTTGCGGTGGCCACTCGTCGCGCTGGGGCTCGCACTGGGCGTCGCTCTCGGTCTGGCCTCCCTTCGCCATCTGTGGACCCTATCGCGCGCACGCCGGGCCACGCCAGCGCCAGGGCGGCTGGTCGATCTGGGTGGTTATCGCGTGCACGTGCTGGCCGAGGGCACCGCAGCGCCCGGTCGCGTGCCCGTGATCTGGTTCGCCGGTGGCCATGCCAGCGGCTACGCCATGCACCACCTGCACCGCGCCTTCCGGGGTGAAACACGCTCGATCCTGATCGACCGCCCTGGCACCGGCTGGAGCGACACCGGCCCCTTCCCACGCACCACGACACGCGAGGCCGATGAAGTGGTGCTGGCGCTGGAACGCGCAGGCGAAAAGGGCCCGTTCATCTGGGCCGGCCACTCCTTCGGCGGGCTGCTCGCAGCCAACATCGCACGGCGCCGGCCGGACCTGGTGCATCTGCTGGTGCTGCTGGACCCCACGCCGCTGGAAACCATCGTCTTCGGCCCGCGTCTGGGCGCCTTGAAGGACATGCGCCGTGGCGCCTGGCAGGGCGGGCTGGCGCAGCTCTTCGGGGTGAACCTGCTGGCCCGGCACAACGCCCGCATGGCCCAGGTGCCGGCCTACAAGCAGGCAATGGAAGCCACCCAGGCCGTGCTGGGCCCGGAGGTCACCGCCGCCCATGCGGTGCAAGCGAACGCCGGTCACTTCTTCGCGCAAGCCTCCATCTACAGCGAACTCAGCCCCGAAGGCGTGGCCGCGGTGGCCTGGGACACGGTGGTCTACGACCGCGACCTGGGCGACCTGCCCGTGTGGCTGGTGGGCCCGAAGGACGAAGCGGACGGCGACATCGCGCTGTTGCCCGAAGCCCAGGCCGGCGGAGCCGCCAACGCGCGACGCATGTTTCGGTTCTTCGCGGCCACGCGCGAGCGCTACCTGGCCACCTCGACGCGCTCCCGGCGCGTGGTGGCGCCCAAGGGCGCTGGCCACAACTTCGTCTACGAGTTGCCGGACTGGACCATCGCCGTGATGCGCGAGGCGATCTGCGGTTCACCCTCGGAGGAACGTTCATGACCGTTCAGGCTCAGCCAACTGCACATCAGGCGCTGGCCACGCTGGCCGAGCGCTATTGGGCTTTCGAGTGCCATGAGCTGCCCTTGTCGGCGGTGCTCGCCGGCCAGACGCTGGACGACGCCGTGCTGTTCCGTGAATCCGCGGCCGACCACGAGCGCCGCGATCATGAGGCTGGCCGCTTGCTGAAGCTGGCTGAACAGATCGATGCCGGCTCGCTGAATGCGCAGGAGCGCGCCACGCTGGCCTTGATCCACCGTGAACTGGCAGGCCTTCGGGCACAGCACGCCGCCGATTCATGGCAGCGGCCCTGGTTGTTCCCGGCCGGGCCTGACTTCACGGCCATGTTCTGGGCCAACTCCACCAGCGTCGGTGACGCTGCATCGGCGGCCTTGTACGTGGAGCGCCTGGCCGGCTTGCCGGCCTACCTGCGCGACGTGCAGTCCAACATCGAGGCTGGCCATGCGCGTGGCTACCGCTATCCGCGGGTGGTTCTGCAGAGCGCGGCGGCCAATACCCGGGGCATCCTGGGCGCGGCGCCTGAGGCCTCGGCCTGGCTGTCGCCGTTCAAGCGCTCGCCGGCTGCTGCACAGCCCGAGATGCAGGCCCAGGCCGAGCGCGCCCTGGGTGTGGTCCGCGAGGCCTTGCTGCCCGCACTGCAGTCTTGGTCCGCCTTCATGGAAGGGCTGGTCGAGCGCGGCGCGCGCGAGTCGCTGAGTTGTGTGGATGGCCCTGCCGGCGCTGCGTACTACCGCACCTGGGTGCGTCACTTCACGAGCACCACCGACGATCCGGACGAAGTGCATGCGCTGGGCCTGGCCGAAGTGGCGCGGCTGGAGCGCGAGATCGAAGCCGTGGCCCGTGACGCGGGCCACGGTGGCGATGTGCCCGGCTACCGCGCCTTTCTCGCAGCCGATCCACAGTTCATCGCCCCGTCGCGCGACGCCCTGCGCGAAAGCATCGAAGCCCTGTGCAAGCGCGTGGACCGGCGCATCCCGGAATTCTTCGGCCTGATTCCGCGCATCACTTACGGCGTACAGAGCATCCCCGATGCGGTCTCGGCACGCATGCCGCCGGCCTATGCGCAGCCCAGCCCAGCCGATGGCACCGCGGCAGGCATCTTCTGGATCAGCGGGCTGCCATCGAAGGCACCGAGCTACCTTCACCCGGCACTGGTCGTCCACGAGGCGTGGCCGGGCCATCTGATGCACCTGGCGCTGCTGAACGAACAGGCCGAACTGCCCGCCTTTCGTCGCTACGGCGCGGTGAAGTACACCGCCTGTATCGAAGGCTGGGCCTTGTATTGCGAAACGCTGGGCATCGAGATGGGTCTCTACACCACGCCACACGAACACTATGGACGGCTGGAAATGGAGATGTGGCGTGCCGTGCGTCTGGTCGTCGACACCGGCATCCATGCGCGCGGCTGGAGCCGCGAGCAGGCGGTGGCCTACATGACCGAGCGCCTGAGCCTGTCGCGCGAGACGATCGAAGGCGAGGTCGACCGCTACGCCGCCCTGCCCGCGCAGGCGCTGGGGTATCAGATCGGCAACCTCAAACTGCGCGAGCTGCGCCACCGGGCCGAACGGCAACTCGGCACGCGCTTTCGGCACCGCGACTTCCATGCCGCAGTGATGAGCGCAGGCGCGGTGACCTTGCCGGTGCTTGACGACCTGGTCAGCGATTGGCTGCAGCGCCAGCAGGCAGCCGCGACATCCCGCCTCAGGCACTCACGGCGGACCGTGTCTGCGCCGATCTGCTGGCCGTGGCCAGCGCCGCAGGCTTCGACCGGTTCGCCTACTGGGGCTACTCCTGGGGCGCGGCTGCCGGCCTGCAACTGGCCGCGCGAACCGACCGCCTGAGCGCGCTGGTGCTGGGCGGCTGGCCACCGCTGGGCGCCCCGTACGCGGGCATCCTGCAAGCGACGCGGCTGAAGCAGGCCGACCCCGAACCTTCGTCGCTGAAGGTGCTGCGCTCGAAGGACCAGTACCGTCAGTGGGAAACCTGGTACGCCAGCATGCTGGACTGGCCAGAAGCCGAGAGCGTGGCGCATATCGCCTGCCCGAAGATGGCGTTTTTCGGCGGTGAAGGCGACCTCGTCGAGGCCGGCATTCCGATCCGCATCGCTTCGATCGTCCGCGAACACCGCGTCGAGCTGCTGCGCCAGGGCTGGACGGTGCACGAGATCATTGGCCAGGGTCACGGCGTGTGCATGGCACCGGACCTGGTCGTGCCACCCGTGCGGGCCTTCCTGGACGAGGTCTTCGCATGAAGGGTAACCCGACTGCCGCTGCCCGCGCGCTGCTGGAGCCCTGGTCAGGCCCGTATGGCGGCTTGCCGCCCCTGTGCGGCGTCGAGCCATCGGCACTGGAAGAAGCGATGCGGCATGCGCTCGACCTCAAGCGCACCGAGGTGCAGACCATCGCATCGGACCCTGCGCCGCCCACCTTCGAGAACACCGCCGAGGCGCTGGAGGCATGCGGTGCCGAACTGCGCGCGGTGTCCGTCGTGCACAGCGTTTATGCGGCCAGCATGAGCCTGGGCGATATGCCGGCGGTGGCGCAGCGCATGGCGCCAATGCTCACGGCCCTGGAAGACGAGATCGCGCACAACGAGCGACTGTTCGTGCGTCTGAGCGCAGTCTGGGAGTCGCGCGCCCGGGCGGGGCTGTCCCAGGAGCAGCAACGCCTGGTGGAAGTGCTTCGCAAGCGCATGCAGCGCCGCGGCGCCGGCTTGTCGCCTGTGGCCAAGGAGCGGCTGGCCGCCATCAACAGCCGCCTGGCCAGCTTGTCGTCGCGCTACAACCAGAACCTGATCGAAGAAGCCGGCGCACAAGCTGTGTTCATCGAAGACGAGTCGGGGCTGGACGGCTTGCCCGACGGGTTGCGTGCCGCCGCTGCCGCGGCAGCCGCCGAGAAGGGCCGGCCGGGCCAGTGGGCCATTCCGAACGCGCGCGGCGCCGTGTGGCCCTTCCTGACGCTGGCCACCCGGCGTGACCTGCGCGAACAGGTCTGGCGCATGTGGAATAACCGGGGCG
>JAJTDE010000228.1 GCA_021298085.1 Rubrivivax sp. | reverse complement strand
GCAGAGCGGGCAGATGCGGTAGTGGGTTTGGGTATCGCTGGCAGTCTCGGCGGGGGCGGGCGTGGTCATGGCGGCGTGCCTCCAAGGCGGGAACTGCCGCAGTGTCGGCCTTCGGGCAGGCGCCCTCCATGCGGAGATTCCTCAGCGGGAATGTCGCCGCAGCATCACGCCGAGGGCTCGTCCAGCGCCTCGCTGAGCAGGTCGAACCAGGCGTCCAGTTCGGTGTCGTCCACCGACAGCCACTGCAGCGCGTCCTGGCCATGCTGTTGCCACTCGACGTCGGCCGGCAGGCCGGCGCGCCGGCGCAGCAGGTGGTCGGCCACCAGCGCCAGGGCCATGTAGCTGCGCACCTCGGGTTCGATGCGTGTGTCGTGCAGGGCGTTCAGGTCGTGGTGCAGCCTCACCGTGGCCATCACCTCAGGTGCCAGTTGCCAGACGCGGGCCACCAGGGCGCCCACGACGGCGTGGTCGGTGCGGTGGTTGGCGTTTTCAGTCTGGACGTAGGTGCGGTCGCGGCGGGCCTGGGCTTCCACCATGGTGCTGCTGTAGCCGCGCAGACTTTGCAGCATCACCGGCAGCCCCACGTGCAGGAACAGCCCGCAGGTCTGTGCCACATCGGGCGCCAGCCCGGGCAGGCGGCGGGCCAGCAAGTCCATGACCACGCTTCGCTCGCCGCTCTGTTCCCAGAAGCGGTTCAGGTATTTCGGGTCAGGCTGGATGGCGCTGCTGGCCAGGAAGGCGGTCATCGCCGCGGCGGTCTTGTCCAGGCCCAGCCGTGTCAGGGCTTCGCCGATGCTGCGCACGGGCCGGCCGGTGGAGTAACGGGCGCTGTTGGCCAGGCGGATCAGGGTGGCCGACATCGCCACATCGGCGCTGGCGATGCGCGCCACGGCGGTCAGGTCCAGCGGCTGGGCAGCCAAGGCGGCCTTCAGCTGAACCAGCAGTTCGGGGCAGGGCGGCACCACGATGGTCTGCAGCGGGCCCTTGCGGCGCGCCTGGTCGAGCTCGCGCGCCAGGGTGTCGGTGTGCGAAGCGGCGAGGGGGGTGGCGAGGGTCATGGCGGCAGGCCCGGACAAGCAGGCAGGCTGAAAAGCGGGGAAGCTGCTTTCTGTATCGGCCTGCGCCGCGCCGGCTTCAATCGTGTCAGTCTTTTCAGTGGCGCGGCGTGCGGCGTTACTCGCCCATGGCCAGTACCAGGTTGAGCTTGCGTGTCTGGCCGTTACGCCAGACGCTCAGGCTGACGGTGTCGCCCGGGCTGCGCCGCTCCAGCGCGGTGAGCATATCGTCCAGGTCGGCCACGGCTTCGTCCTGGATGGCGGTGATGACGTCACCGGGGACGATGCTGCCGTCGGCGGCGCGGCGGAAGGGCTGCAGGCCGGCGCGGGCGGCGGGTGTGTTGGGTGAGACCTGCACCAGCGCCACGCCCTTGGGCAGGTTCAGGGCGCGGTTCATGCCGGGGTTGCCCGCGGTCACGCCGATGGCGGGCCGCACAAAGCGGCCGTCCCGGATCAGGCGCGGAACGATGCGGTTGACCTCGTCGACGGGAATGGCAAAGCCGATGCCGGCACTGGCCCCGCTGGGGCTGTAGATGGCGGTGTTGACGCCGATCAGCCGGCCGGCGGAATCGAGCAGCGGGCCGCCGGAGTTGCCCGGGTTGATGGCGGCGTCGGTCTGCACCACACCGCGGATAGTGCGGCCGTTGGAGGCATCGATCTCCCGGTTCAGGGCGCTGACGATGCCGATGGTCAGCGTCTGATCCAGGCCGAAGGGGTTGCCGATGGCAAAGACTTTCTGGCCCACCTGCAGGTCACGGCTGCTTCCGATGACAATCGGGGGCAGTTTCCCGGCGGGGGCCTCGATGCGCAGCACGGCCAGGTCGCGGTCGGCAAAGGCCCCTACCAGTCGGGCGTTGTGCACGCTCTGGTCAGACAGGGTGACCCGCGCGGCGGAGGCGCCCTGGATGACGTGGAAGTTGGTGACGATGTGACCGCGATCGTCCCAGACAAAGCCCGTGCCGGTGCCGCGCGGCACCTGCTGGACATTCATCGAGAAGAAGTCTCGCTGGCTTTCCAGCGTGGTGATGTGCACCACCGACGGGCTGGTCTTGCGGAAGACATCGATGTTGGCCAGTTCCTCCGCGCCCAGTGCGGCCCGGGGTGTGATGGCCCGTGGGCTGGCGTCGGTGCGGCTCTGGACGGCCGAGGTCCCCATCAGCAGCCCGGCCGTGGCGACGGTGGCGGCGGCGATGGCGGCCACGGTGGCCACCGTCCAGCCTGGGCGGTGGGCGACAGGGGCGGCCGTCGCCGCAGAGCCGGTGGCACCAGCGGGTGTGGCAGAACCAGACGGTGCTGCGTTGTTCTCGTTCGGGGGAGGGCTCATGGCGGGCTGGCAAGGTCGAGCACAGTGGGTTCACATGGTGCCACCCGCCCCGATTCCAAGGGCGTCAGGCATGCCCGCCTGGCCGAGGGTCTGCTCAGGACACCACGTAGGCGGCCGCGCCGGTGGCGATCAGCGTGCCTTCGTCGTTGACCAGCCGCATCTGCGTCGAGCCCAGCCGGCCGCCCAGCCGAGTGACCTCGGCGGTGGCGATGAAGTGCTGGCCGAGGCCAGGGCGCAGGTAGTCGATGCGCAGGTCGATGGTGCCCATCTTCATGAAGCGGTGCATCACCTGGACGGCCGTGTCGGACGCGTGTCGCTCCCCAATGCCCACCATCAGCGCCAACCCGCCCATCGCGTCCAGCGTGGCCGAGATCACCCCGCCGTGCAGCCGCCCGTAGGCGTAGTGGCCGACGAGCTCTGGCCGCATGGCGATGCGCCCGCGCACGTCGCCGGGCTTGACCGACAGCATCTTCAGGCCGAGCACGGTGTTGAAGGTGATGCGCTGCTCGAACATCTCGGTGAGCGAGGCCTCCAGGCGGGCCTGTTCCTCGGCGCTGCGCGGGGTTGGGATGGCGGCGGAAGTGGTCATCTCGTCAGGGGCTGCGTTCAGGCCGCCACCGGTGCGGGCTTCAGGCCCAGCCGCTGGCGGGCTTCCTCGGGTGAGGCGATGCCACGGCCGGCGCGCCGCGCGCAGTCGGCAAGGGCCTCGATCAAGGCGCCGTTGCCCGCAGCACGCTCGCCGTCGGGCAGGTAGAAGGTGTCTTCCAGGCCGGTGCGCAGCATGCCGCCCAGTTCGGCGGTGAGCTGGTGCACAGGCCACACGTCGGCGCGCCCGATGAGGGTCGTCTGCCAGACGGCGCCGGGCGCCATCCAGCGCGGCAGCAGGCGCAGCAGGTCACCGTCGCAGGGCATGCCGCTGGCCACACCCATCACGAAGTTGTATTCCGGCACACCCTTGAACAGCCCGGCCTTCAGGTACATGCCCACGGCGCGCACGATGCCCACGTCAAAACACTCGAATTCCGGGTGGGTGCCGGCTGCGTCCATGGCCTGCAGCATGGTCTCGATCTTGGAGACGGGGTTGTCAAAGACCATGGGCGGCCAGGCCCAGCTGCCGTTGTCCTTGATCTTGAGGTAGTTCAGGCTGCCGGCGTTGCAGGCGGCCACCTCGGGCTGGACACGTTCGATGCAGGCCACCGGGCCGCTGACGTCGCGTCCGACAACCCCGGTGGTGAGGTTGATGATGACGCCCGGGCAGGCGGCGCGGATGGCGTCGCACACGGCCTGCGCGACGTCCGGGTCCCAGCTGGGCAGGTGGCCTTGGCCGGGCTCCTGGCGGCGCAGGTGCACGTGCATGATGCTGGCGCCGGCGTTGAAGGCGTCGCGCGCCTCGGCGGCCATCTGCGCGGGCGTGACGGGCACCGGGTGCTGGGCCGGGTCGGTCAGCACACCCGTCAGTGAACAGGTGAGGATGGCGTTGTCAGGCATCGTGGGGCCCTGTGGGGGAAGGGGTGGCGGGGGAAACAGGCGATTCGGGTGATTCTGGAAGGGGTTCCAGGTCGATCAGGATGGCCCCGGCGCTGACGGGGGCCAGCGCGGCGGCGCGGATGGCGGTGACGGTGGCCCGCACACCGGCCTTGACCCACATCTCCATCTTCATGGCTTCGACGCTGGCCAGCGGCTGGCCGGCCTGCACGGTCTCGCCCACCTGGACGAGCACCTGGGCGACCGTGCCGGTGACGGGTGAGCGCACCTGGCGCGGGTCGGGGCGGGTGGCATGGGCCGGGCTGTCGGAGGCTTCGTGCAGCACCCACACCTGCCCGTCGATGGCCAGGTGCAGGCTGAGGCCGCGTGCGTCTGGCCGCTGGGCTGCGCCGGGGCCTGCGCTGCTGGCGGCCGGCCAGCGGCCACCCACGCCGTCCACCTGGGCCGACAGCCAGCCGTCGCGCAGCGCGAGCTGCGTCACGCCGGCGTCGGGCACGCGGCAGTCACGCGCGGTGTCGCCGCAGCGCAGGCGCAGGCTGAGCGCTCTGACACTGGCTGGGCGCTGGGCAAAGCCGTCGGCCAACCAGGCGGCCGCCAGGCGCCAGGCCAGCTCAGGCGGCGCCGGGCGCTGCAGCAAGGGGTGATCGTCAGCCGCCCATTCGTCGAGCCGCGTGGTGCTCATGCGGGCCTGGGTGAAATCGGGGTGGTCCAGCAGCGCGCGCAGGAAGCCGCCGTTGTTCGCGATGCCCAGCAGCGGCGCATCGGCCAGGGCCCGGCGCAGCCGGCGGATGGCGTCGCTGCGGCTGGTGCCGTGGGCCACCACCTTGGCCACCATCGCGTCGTAGAACGGGGGCACGGCCTGGCCGTCGTGCAGGCCGTGGTCCACCCGGACGTGTGCGTCCTGCGGGCGCCACGACAAGACCGTGCCGGCCTGCGGCTTCCAGCCGTCGTACGGGTCTTCGGCGATCAGGCGGGCCTCGATGGCGTGGCCGCGCCAGACGATGTCTTCCTGGCGCAATGGCAGTGCCTCACCGCCGGCCACCCGCAGCTGCCACTCGACCAGGTCCAGCCCGGTCACCGACTCCGTCACCGGGTGCTCCACCTGCAGCCGGGTGTTCATCTCCAGGAAGTAGGGGCGCAGCTGCTCGTCGACGATGAATTCCACCGTGCCGGCGCCCACATACCCTACGGCCGCGGCGGCCGCCACGGCGGCCTGCCCCAGGGTTTTGCGCAGCGCGGGGGTGACGATGGGCGAGGGCGTTTCCTCGATGAGCTTCTGTCGCCGACGCTGGGTGCTGCAATCGCGTTCGCCCAGGTGCAGGAGGTGGCCGTGCTGGTCGGCAAAGACCTGCACCTCGATGTGGCGGCCGTGGGCCACCAGCCGCTCGAGCATCAGCGTGCCATCGCCAAAGGC
>JAJTDE010000067.1 GCA_021298085.1 Rubrivivax sp. | reverse complement strand
CGCGCGGGCCGCAAGGCCTTCACGTCGTCTGTGCCCAAGGCAGCCTGCTGCTGAAGGCCCTGCAAGCGCCTGGCGGCCGGCGTTTGCCCGTTGAGGACTTTCTTCGCTCGCCGGCTTCGCAGCCCTGGCAGGCCGGCGTCTGCCTGGAGAGTCCGCCGCCACCGGGCTGATACCGGGCCCTCAAGCCCCGCTCGTCGTGCGCCGATATGCCGATTGAGCAGCCTCGCTCTGGCTGTGCCTCCCTCATGCACGCACCCCGAAGCTTTGTCGTCTTGTCGCTGTTGGCCTGCAGCTTGCTGCTGACGGCCTGCGACCTGCTGGGCCTGGAGCCCGCGTCGGCCATGGCTGCGCGCAAGGAAGCCGAAGGCAGGGCGATTGGTGGTGCTTGCCGGCATGCTGGCCGCGCCATCGAGGACTGCTACACGCTCAACCGCCGTGCCGACAAGGCAGCCGTCTTTTCCGGCTGGCGGGAGATGAACGACTACATGCGCGAAAACAAGCTCGAGTCGGTGGCGCCGGAAATCCCGACACCCGCCTACCTGGCCGCGCGGGCAGCCGAGCAGGCGGCCTCAGGCGGCGCGGACGGTGGCGAGCCCGCCGAGGAGGCTGCGCCCAAGGCCAGCCCCAAGGCGGCGGGCAAGCCTGCTGACAAGGGCAAGGCCGGCACCAAGCACTGACACGCTCCGGGCCACTGCGACAACGTCCTGTCGTCGCCAGCCGCCGTGCGTCGCAAAGTCCAGGCGGGCTTGACGCACCGCGCAGACACTGTGGGCTTCCAAGTTGTCCCACAGACCCGAGGCCATTGCGATGCTGATGTCACCTTCCACACGTCTTGTCGGGCTTCTGGCCGTGCCAGTGCTCGTGTTCGGGCTGGGCCTCGGCCTGTCTGACCCTGCCAGCGCGGCCACCGAGCGCCGCAGCACGCCAACGTTCCAGTCCATCGTGTCCAGCGGGCCCTTTGAGGTCCAGGTGCGCCAGGCGGCGCAGATCGGCGTCGAGCTCGATGGCGACGCCGATGTGCTGGCGCAGATCGAGACCGTCGTCGAAGGGGTTGACGGCGGCACGCTGCAGATCAGGCCACGGCGTGGCGTGCGCCTGTCGGGGCCCCGGCCGGTGGTCGTGCGCATTGCCATGCCGCAGCTGCAGGCGGTGGCCTTGCGCGGCGCTGGCGACCTCACCGTGGAGGCCTTTCAGACGCCACAGCTGAAGGTGTCCATCGCCGGCGCGGGCAACGCGGTCATGCGTGCGCTCGACACCGAACGCCTCACGCTGAATATCTCCGGCAGCGGCGACATGCGGGCAGATGGCCGCGCCCGCCAGACCCAGCTGAACATTGCGGGCAGCGGCGACGCCAAGCTGCGTGGTTTGGTGGCCGAGCAGGTGGAGGTGTCCATCGCCGGTTCTGGCAGCGCCGAGCTGCGGGCCGACAAGGCGCTGGACGTCAGCATTGCCGGCTCTGGAGACGTGCGCTATGTCGGCAACCCGGTGGTCAAGCGCTCGGTGGTGGGCAGCGGAACCGTCCAGCCCCTGCACTGACCCCGTCTTGAACCCGTCAGGGCCACTGCCCACGGCAGGCGACAATGCGGGCTTGACCCCCGACACCTCACCGCCGCAGCCCTTCGGTGGCGCCACCCGCGTATGGCGCCACCCGGCGTTTGCCGAGGGCGCGCGCGACATGGCGGGCATCGCAGTGGGCATCGCCGCCTGGGGCCTGGTCACCGGCATGGCGATGATGAACAGCGGCATGGGCCTGCCGCTGGCCCTGGCGATGTCACTGCTGGTGTTTGCCGGCAGTGCGCAACTGGCCACCATGCCCCTGATCGCCAGCTCGGCGCCGCTGTGGGTCATCTGGGGCACGGCGGCCTGCGTCAACCTGCGGTTTGTGATCTTCAGCGCCGCCTGGCGCCCCTACGTCATCCACCTGACGTTCTGGCAGCGCCTGCGCATGGCCTACTTCACGGCCGACCTGAACTATGTGCTGTTCATGCGCCGGTTTCCCCAGCCGCAGCCAGCGCCTGAGCAGCAGCCCTATTTCTGGGGCGGCGCGAGCATCAACTACGCCTCCTGGCACCTGTCGTCGCTGCTGGGTATCGCCCTGGCCGACGTCATTCCTGCCGAATGGAACATGGGCTTTGCGGGCACCCTGGCGCTGCTGGGCCTGATGACCTCGCTGCTGGTGGGCAAGGCCGCGTGGCTGGCCGCTGCGGTGTCGGCGCTCGCGGCGGTGGCGGCCTACGCGCTGCCCCTGAAGCTCAATATCGTCGTGGCCATCGCGGCCGCCCTGGCCATCGGCCTGCTCATCGACCACACCAGCAGCACCAAGGCTCAGCCTTCGGAGGACCCGACGTGACCGCGCTGCACCGAGGCCAACCCGCTGCGGCTGACGTGGCCGACGGGAGGCGCTGGCCATGAGCCTGGCATGGGGTCTGCTGGCCATTGCCGGGCTGGCGCTGCTGTCGGTGGTCACGCGCGGGTTCTTTTTCCTGACCGAGCGCGAGTTGCCCGTGCCCCCGGCCCTGACGCAGGCGCTGCGCTACGCGCCGCTGGCGGCCCTGGCGGCTGTCGTGGCCCCGGAGATCGTCATGGTCAAGGGCCAGCTCATCGACACCTGGCGCGACCCGCGCCTGCCGGCGGCGGCCGTGGGCATGGCCTACTACCTCTGGCGCCGCGGCATCCTGGGCACCATCGTCAGTGGCATGGCCGTCTTTCTGGCCTTGCGCCTGGGCGCAGGCTGGTGAGCCGCGCCTCATAGAATCAACTGTTTGTCCCTCATCTCGCTACGGTGATACCGCCATGAACGTCATTCGATTCGCCGATCTCATCGCCCAGGGCCAGGTGGCCGGCAAGCGTGTCTTCATCCGTGCTGACCTCAACGTCCCCCAGGACGACAGCGGCCGCATCACCGAAGACACCCGCATCCGGGCCTCCGTGCCCTGCGTGAAGATGGCCCTGGAGGCGGGCGCGGCGGTCATGGTGACCTCGCACCTGGGCCGTCCCGTTGAAGGGGAGTTCAAGCCCGAGGATTCGCTGGCGCCGGTGGCGCGGCGTCTGGGTGAGCTGCTGGGCCGTGAAGTTCCGCTCGTGGCCCAGTGGACCGACGGTGTCGACGTGGCGCCCGGCCAGGTGGTGATGCTCGAAAACTGCCGTCTCAACCCGGGCGAGAAGAAGAACAAGGAAGACCTGGCGCGCAAGCTGGCGGCGCTCTGCGACATCTTTGTGCACGATGCCTTCGGCACCGCGCACCGCGCCGAGGCCAGCACCTACGGCATCGCGCAGTTTGCGCCGGTGGCCTGCGCAGGCCCGCTGCTGGCCGCCGAGATCGACGCCATCAGCAAGGCGCTGGCCAACCCGCGCCGCCCGCTGGTGGCCATCGTGGCGGGCAGCAAGGTGTCCACCAAGCTCACCATCCTCAAGAGCCTGGCCCGCAACGTCGACGGCCTGGTGGTGGGCGGCGGCATCGCCAACACCTTCATGCTGGCCGCCGGCCTGCCCATCGGCAAGAGCCTGGCCGAACCCGATCTGCTCGACGAGGCCAAGGCTGTGATCGAGGCGATGAAGGCGCGCGGCGCCGAGGTGCCCATTCCCGTGGACGTCGTGGTGGCGCAGCGCTTTGCCGCCGATGCCCCGGCCACGGTAAAGGCGGCCAACGAGGTGGCCCCCGACGACATGATCCTGGACATCGGCCCGAAGACCGCGGCCATCCTGGCCGAGAAGCTCATGGCGGCGGGCACCATCGTCTGGAATGGCCCGGTGGGTGTGTTCGAGTTTGACGCCTTTGCCCATGGCACCGAAACCGTGGCCCGTGCCGTGGCCGCCAGCAGCGCCTTCAGCATCGCCGGGGGTGGCGACACGCTGGCCGCGATCGGCAAGTACGGCATCGAGCACGAGGTCGGCTACATCTCCACGGGCGGGGGCGCCTTCCTGGAGGTTCTGGAAGGCAAGACCTTGCCCGCCTTCGAGATCCTGGAGCGCCGCGCCAAGGGCTGACCGGCTTGTAACGCCTTGGAAACCCGCCCCCTGCGCAGCACCCCATAATCGACGGCTCCCGCCAACCTCGGCCACGCCCGTGGCCAGCCGTCGATGACACGCGCCACCAAGATCGTCGCCACCCTGGGCCCTGCGTCCAGCGACCCCGCTGTGCTGGAACGCCTGATCCGCGCCGGGGTCGATGTGGTGCGTCTGAATTTCAGCCATGGCTCCGCCCAGGACCACATCGACCGTGCGGCACTGGTACGCGAGATTGCGCAGAAGGTGGGCAAGCCGGTGGCCTTGATGGCCGATCTCCAGGGCCCCAAGATCCGCGTCGGCAAGTTTGTCGACGGCAAGGTGATGCTGGTGGTGGGCGCTGCCTTCACCCTCGATGCCCAGCGCACCGAGCCCGGTGACGACACCGCAGTGGGCCTGGACTACAAGGAACTCCCGCGCGACGTGAAGCCGGGCGACACCCTGCTGCTCAACGATGGCCTGATCGTGCTGACGGTGGAGTCGGTGCAGGGCGAGCGGGTGCACACCCGCGTCAAGATCGGCGGCGTGCTGTCCAACAACAAGGGCATCAACAAGCAGGGCGGCGGCCTGACCGCGCCGGCGCTGACCGCCAAGGACATGGACGACATCCGCACGGCGATGTCCTTCCAGTGTGACTACCTGGCGGTGAGCTTTCCCAAGAGCGCCACCGACATGGAGATGGCGCGCCAGCTGGCCAATGTGGCCGGGGAAGCCCATCGCCACAAGCCCGCATTGATTGCCAAGATCGAGCGCAGCGAGGCCATCCCCCAGCTGGAGAACATCCTGAAGGCCAGCGACGGCATCATGGTGGCGCGTGGCGACTTGGCCGTGGAGGTCGGCAACGCCGCCGTGCCGGCGCTCCAGAAACGCATGATCCGCATGGCGCGCGAGATGGACCGTGTGGTCATCACCGCCACGCAGATGATGGAAAGCATGATCAACGCGCCGGTGCCCACCCGTGCAGAGGTCAGCGACGTGGCCAATGCGGTGCTGGACGGCACCGACGCGGTCATGCTCAGCGCCGAGACGGCTGCTGGCCAGTACCCAGTCGAAACCGTCGAACAGATGGCGCTGATCGCCGAAGCCGCTGAGCGGGCCGAGGACGTGCAGCTGAAGGGCGACTTCACCAACCGGCGCTTCGGCCGCATCGACCAGAGCATTGCCATGGGCGCGCTGTTCACGGCGCAGCACCTGGGTTGCAAGGCCATCATCGCGCTGACGGAAAGCGGTTCCACCGCGCTGTGGATGAGCCGCTACACCATCAAGGTACCCATCTTCGGCTTGACGAGCAAGAAGACGAGCGAGCGCCGCATGGCGCTCTACCGCAACGTCAGGCCGGTGCTGATGCCGTCGTTCGACGACCGCGACCAGGCGCTGCGTGAGGCCGAGCGCATGCTCAAGGAGCGCGGCATCCTGCGGCCCGGCGATACCTACGCCATTACCTGCGGCGAGCCCATGGGCTACCCGGGCGGTACCAACATGCTCAAGGTCAGTCGGGTGGACTGAAAGCCTTCGCGCACCCTGCCGGACGGTGTTGTCGCGACCCTAAGCTGCAGGGGTTCGCCCCGATGGGGGGAGCCCTAGAATCGACTGCAGTTACGAAGCCGTTACGGCGCCCACCCAGGGGGGTGTTTTCTGGATGTGTGTCGACGGCTTGCACCGGTTTTTCATCTGCAAGGAAGCTCCGCCATGCCACTCGTCCCCATGCGCAAACTGCTGGACCATGCCGCCGCCAACGGCTATGGCATTCCGGCCTACAACGTCAACAACCTGGAACAGGTCCAGGCCGCCATGGCCGCGGCCCACGAGGTCGGTGCACCCGTGATCCTCCAGGCCAGTGCCGGCGCACGCAAGTACGCCGGTGAGGCGTTCATCAAGCACCTGATCCAGGCCGCCACCGAAGCCTATCCGCACACCCCGCTGTGCATGCACCAGGACCACGGCCAGAGTCCCGAGATCTGCCAGGGCGCCATCAACCTGGGCTTCACCTCCGTGATGATGGATGGCTCTCTGATGTCCGACGGCAAGACGATTGCCAGCTACGACTACAACGTCGAGGTCACCCACCGCGTGGTGCAGATGGCGCATGCCGTGGGTGTGTCGGTCGAGGGCGAGCTCGGCTGCCTGGGTTCGCTGGAGACCATGAAGGGCGACAAGGAAGACGGCCATGGTGCCGAGGGCACGATGACCCGCGAGCAGCTGCTGACCGACCCTGAGCAGGCCGCCGACTTTGTGTCCAGGACGGGGGTGGATGCCCTGGCCATCGCCATCGGCACCAGCCACGGCGCCTACAAGTTCAGCCGCAAGCCCACGGGCGAGATCCTGGCCATCGGCCGCATCAAGGAAATCCACGCGCGCCTGCCCAACACGCACCTGGTGATGCACGGCAGCTCCAGCGTGCCGCAGGAGCTGCTGGCGCAGATCCGCCAGTACGGCGGGCAGATGAAGGAAACCTATGGCGTGCCGGTCGAGGAGATCCAGGAAGCCATCAAGCACGGCGTGCGCAAGATCAACATCGACACCGACATCCGCCTGGCGATGACGGGGGCGGTGCGAAAGTTTCTGGCTGAGAATCCCGACAAGTTTGATGCCCGCGAGTGGTTGAAACCGGCTCGGGAGGCGGCGCACAAGATCTGCAAGCAGCGTTACCTCGAGTTCGGCTGCGAAGGGCAGGGCGCCCGCGTCTGACCGCTTCTGGCCGCTTCCGACCGCCCCTTGTATTGCGAGTGACGAGTCCATGACCACCCTTGAGTCCGGGCTGGGCCCTGACGAAGCGCCCATCCTGGGTGAGCTTCGACTGCGCTACGAAGCGGCTGACAGCGCGGTTGACAAGACCGTGCTGCGCATCCGTCAGGCGCTGTACCTGGCCCGTACCCACCGCCTGCCCGAAGCCGAGGGCCTGCCCGCGGAAGTGCGTGGGCAGTGGGGGGCCCAGGGCGACAACCACCAGGCCTTGCGTGTGCATGTGTGGCTGTGGGTGCTGGAGGGTGTCCTGGCGTTCTACCGTACCAGCGGCTCGGTGGGGCGCACCCGCCTGCTGCAGGCCCATGCGGCAGCCGACAGGATGGGCTGGCGCGCCGAGCGAGAGCTCTCCGCAGCCTGGCTTGCCCACCTGGCCTACGTCGACAACGACTACGTCGGGCTGCTGCGCTGGCTGCCGGATGCCGGCCTGGGGACGGCCGCGTTGGACGAAAGTGCCGCCCGTTCTGCCTTGACACTGGCCTGTGCGCTGCAGTGGTTCGGGCACGATGCCCTTGGCGCGACGTGGTTTGGCCGCGCGCGTGAGGTGGCCAGGCGCACCGGTGACCGGGCCGGCATCATGGCCGCGACCGCCAACCGGACGATGCTGCGCCTGCACGACAACTGGCTGGCGTTTGTCTTTTCGGAGCGCCTGCCCCACGACATCGATGCCTTGCGCCAGGAGCTCAATGCGATTCTGGGCTACGAGCAGCTGAGTGGCAGTGCCTCGCTGCAGGAGCAGAATGAGATCGCCCGGGTGCGCATGTCGGTGATGCGGGGTGACGACAGCCAAGCCCACGTCCAGCTGGCGCGCATGGCTGCCGCGGTGGAACGGGGTTCCGCCGGCCCCTTGGCCATGGCGGCGGTCATCGACGCCTGGTTGCTCGGCCGCCAGGCCACGCCGCCGGACGCGCTGGCCGCACTGCGGCGTGCCGAGGCCGCCTTTGCGCAGGCCGAGGCCGCCCTGGATACCGACGATCAGGCCAGCTGCAGGGCGCTGATGGCACAGCTGGCGCGTCGCGCGGGTGAGGCTGAGCATGCCCAGGGCCTGCTGGCGCTCGCCCAGGGGCAGCGCAGCCAAGTCTGGTCGGCCTTCGAGTCGCATCGAACGGCGCTGCTGACCCTGGAGTCAGAAGCCTCGGCGCACTGGCCCGGCGCGTGAGCGTGGTCGGGGCCCGCGGCACCGCGGGCTCGCCCGTAAAATTCGCCGATGCCCAGCGCCCCTTCCACACCATTGCCGTCGGTGTCTGCGTCAACCGCCTCCGTGTCTGAGCCCATCGGCGGGCACGAGGCCTTGTCACCGGCCGAGCCCACAGGCCGCCTGGAACCTGTCCAGATCGTCATGGGTTCGCAGTCCGATTGGGCCGTGATGCAGCAGGCCGCCCAGATGCTCCAGCGTCTGGGTGTGCCCCACCGCAGCGCCGTCATCAGCGCCCACCGCATGCCCGACGCGATGTTTCGTTTTGCTGAAACTGCAGCGGCCCGTGGCGTGCGGCTGATCATCGCCGGCGCGGGGGGTGCTGCCCACCTGCCGGGTATGCTGGCGGCCAAGACCACGGTGCCGGTGCTGGGCGTGCCGGTGCCGTCCCGGCACCTGGCCGGCCTGGATTCGCTCTATTCGATCGTGCAGATGCCCAAGGGCATTCCGGTGGCCACCTTTGCCATCGGAGAAGCCGGCGCGGCCAACGCCGCCCTGTTTGCCGCCGCGGTGCTGGCCGCCGACGACCCGGCCCTGGCGGCGCGACTGCAGGCGTTCCGCCAGGAACAGACGGCCGCGGCCGAGTCCATGACCGCGGCACTGGGCTGAACCGTGGAGCACACCCCGCCATCAGGCACCGGCGGCCCCGCGCCATCACCCCGTGCGGGGGCTGTCCCGCCTCAGCCAGGGCTGTCAACCGGCCCGCTGCCACCGGGTGCCTGGCTCGGCGTGCTGGGCGGTGGCCAACTGGGGCGGATGTTTGCGCAGGCGGCGCAACGCCTGGGCTACCGTGTCCTGGTGCTCGACCCCGCACGCGACGGCCCGGCTGGCCAGGTGGCCGACGACCAGATCGTGGCCGCGTATGACAACACCGCCGCGCTCGCCGACCTGGCCAGCCGGTGCGCGGCCTGCACGACCGAATTCGAGAGCGTGCCGGCGGGCAGCTTGGCCTACCTGGCCTCGTGTGGCCTGCCAGTCTCTCCGCCGGCGTCGGCGCTGGCCGTGTGCCAGCACCGGGCCCGCGAGAAGGCCTTGTTTGCCGCGCAGGGCGTCCCGTGCGCCCCCTGGGCGTTGGTGGACAGCCCGGCCAGCCTGGCGCAGGCGCAGTCCGGTGAGCTGTTCCCGGGCATCCTGAAGACCGCTACGCTGGGCTATGACGGCAAGGGGCAGGTCAGCGTGGCGCGCCCCGATGATCTGCCCCAGGCCTGGGAAGCGCTGCGCGGCCAGCCCTGTGTCCTGGAGCGGCGGCTGCCCCTGGCGGTGGAGATCAGTGTCATCGTGGCCCGTGGCCATGACGGGCATTCGCAGGTGTTGTCGCTGCAGCAGAATCAGCACCGCGACGGCATCCTGGCGGTGACGCAGTGGCCGGCTCCTGCGGTGTCGCCGGAGTTGGCGCAAGAGGCTGCTGGGCATGCCCACACCCTGGTGGGCGCGATGGGCTACGTGGGGGTGCTGTGCGTGGAATTCTTTGTGCTGGGTGATGGGCGGCTGGTGGCCAACGAGATGGCGCCCCGGCCCCACAACTCGGGGCACGCCAGCATCGACGCTTGCGACAGTTCGCAGTTCGATGCGCAGGTGCGTGTTCTGGCGCGGCTGCCCTTGCGGGCGCCGCAGCAGCATTCCGCGGCCGTGATGCTGAACCTGCTGGGTGACCTCTGGTGGCCCGCGGGCCAGCCAGACAACGCCCCGCGGGAACCCGATTGGCAGGCCGTGGTGGGCCTGCCCGGTGTCCACCTGCACCTGTACGGCAAGGCGGAGGCCCGCCCCGGTCGCAAAATGGGGCACCTCACCGTCACCGCGCCCACACTGCCGCAGGCGCAAGACGTTGCCCGGCAGGTGGCCCGGCACCTTGGCCTGCCGGCCATGGCCTGATCAGCACAGGCTTGGCCCATGCCCATCGTCAGCGGACACGACGTTTCAGCACTGGCGCAGGCCGCCGACACCCTGGCCGCTGACGGCCTGGTGGCCATGCCCACCGAGACGGTCTATGGCCTGGCCGCGCGCGCCGACCATGACGTGGCCGTGGCCGGCATCTTCAGCCTCAAGGGGCGTCCCGTGGACCACCCCTTGATCGTCCATGTGGCCGACGCCCAGGGCGCGGCTGCGTTCGCCGACATCACGCCCCTGGGCCGACGCCTGATGCAGGCCTTCTGGCCGGGCCCGGTGTCGGTGGTGCTGCCGCGGCGGCCCGGTGTTGCGTCGGCGGCCGCGGCACACCAGGCCACGGTGGCGCTGCGTTGCCCGTCGCATCCCGTGGCGCAGGCCTTGCTGGCGCAGTGCCTCGCGCGCGGGGTTCCCGGTCTCGCGGCACCCAGCGCGAACCGCTTCGGCAAGACCAGCCCGACACGCGCCGCCCATGTGCTCGATGAGTTCGGGCCGCAGATGCTGGTGCTGGACGGCGGCCCGTGCGAAGCCGGCATCGAATCGGCCATCGTCGACGCCACGGGCGAGACACCCCGCCTGCTGAGGCCCGGCACGCTGTCGCGCGACGTGCTGGCCCAAGGGCTGCAGCAGGCGCTGATGGATGGCGGACCGCAGGCGCCACGGGTCTCCGGGACGCTGGCATCACACTACGCACCGGATGCCGCGGTGCGGCTGCTGGCGCGTGACGCCATCCACGCATGGGCACAGGAACAGGTCAGGGCGCACGGTAGCGGGCCTGCGGGCGCGCATCGGGTGGCCCTGTGGTCAGTCATGCCCCCGACGGTCCAGGGCATACTCTGGCGTCGGATGCCCGATGATCCTGCCGAGGCAGCCCAGCAGCTTTTCGAGCTGCTGCGCGGGTGGGATCAGCAGGGTGTGGCAGTGATCGGCATCGAATGCCCACCGGGTGAGCCGGCCTGGGAGGGTGTGCTTGACCGGCTTGTCAGGGCCGGCGCGCCCCGTCCTTGACCGTCATGCCTTGCCAAGGCCAGCCGCCGACCGCCGTTTTTCTTGAGTCAGCCCAGACCCCTCGCACCATGAATCTCCTCTCGCGCACCGCAGCCCTGTTGACCGCCCTGGCCGCCTCCGCGGCGCTGCTGGCCGCCTGCGGCGGTGGCACCTCGCAACTCGAGCTCTTCAAGCCTGACCGCGTGATTGCCTTCGGCGACGAACACAGTCTCCTGACCCCCACCGGGCGCAAGTATTCGGTCAATGCCCTGAAGACCGACGGCACGCTGGATTGCGACGCCAACCCGGTGTGGGTGCAGTCGGTGGCCGCACTGTACGGCTACCGGTTTGCCGGGTGCCTGGGCACCGAGACGGTTGCCAAGGCGTTCACACGGGCTGCAGCGGGTGCCACCGTCCAGGCGCTCACGGCGCAGATCGATGCCCAGGCCGCCGCCGGCCTGACCGACCGTGACCTCGTGACGGTGCTCGTGGGCATCCACGATGTCAAGGCCATCTATGAAAACCGGGCTCCTGGCGAGACCGACGCCCAGCTGATCGCCCGCGCGGGTGAGCGTGGTGCCGAATTGGGTCGTCAGGTCAACCGCATCGTGGCGCTGGGCCCCCGGGTGATTGTCTCGACCATCACCGAGCTCGGCCGCACCCCGTATGGCCTGTCCAAGGGCGCGGCTGATGCCGCCTTGCTCAACCAGATCAGCTACGCCTTCAACGCCCGCATGCGGGTGACCATCCTGCTGGATGGCCGCTTCATCGGCCTGGTGCTGGGCGATGAAACCGTGCAGTCCGCGGTCCAGGTCCCTGAGGCCTTCGGGTTTACCGATGTCGCGCAGGCGGCCTGTGCGGCCACCGCGCCGCTGCCCAACTGTGACGACGCGGCCACTTTCCTGACCACCGGCGCGACGAGCAACACCTGGCTGTGGGCGGACAGCCTGCGCTACGGGCCCACGATGCAGCGTCAGATCGGCCTGATCGCCGCCTCACGGGCGCAGAGCAACCCGTTCTGAGTGTCGGGCGAGATGTCGGCCCTGCGGCTGCTGGCCATCGACAGCTCGACCGAAGCCCTGAGCCTGGCGGCCTGCAGCGGGCCGCGCGAAGCCCACCTCAGCTGTGCAGGCGGGGCGCAGGCCTCGGCGCGACTGTTGCCGCAGGCGCACGCCTTGCTGCAGTCCTTGGATCTGCCCTTGGCCAGCCTGGACGGCATCGCCTTTGGCTGCGGCCCGGGCGCGTTCACCGGTTTGCGCACGGCCGCCTCGGTTGCACAGGGCCTCGCCTACGGCCTGTCGTGCCCCCTGGTGGCCATCGACAGCCTGATGCTCGTCGCGCAGGCGGCGGCGCAGGGCCATGGGCTGCTGCAGCCGGCTGACACGGTGGACATGGCCGTGGTCATGGATGCGCGCATGGGCGAGCTCTACGCGGCCTGGTACCGCTGGCGCCTGGACACCGGCTGGACGGTGGGTTCAGCGGCCGCCCTGTGGTCACCGGCGGCCCTGGCTGCGGCCTGGGCCGGCTTGCAACCCACGGCCTGCGCCGGCAGCGGCACCGCGCTGCTGGCCGCGCAGGCGCCCGACCTGCTGAGCTGGGCATCGCTGGACGTCAGCGACGGCGACCGTGCCGCCGCCCTGTTGCCCCTGGCACGCCAGGGCTGGGCGCAGGGCCCACGCCTGCCGGCGGCCCAGGGCCTGCCCCTGTACCTGCGTGACAAGGTCGCGCTGACCACGGCCGAGCGGGCTTCCGCCCTCTCACCGCTGCGGCCGTCAGCGCCTCGGTCTTCGGCGGTGTGACATGCTGCCGCGGTGGACATGGCGGCCCATGCTGCCGGCTGACCTGTCGGGTGTGGTCAGCATCGAGAGTGGCAGCTACAGCCACCCCTGGAGCCTGCGGCAGTTTGAGGGCTCGCTCACCGCAGGGCACGACTGCCACGTAGCCTGCCCAGCCGATGACCCACAGGATGTACTCGGTTATGCGGTGACGATGACAGGCGCCGGCGAGTGCCACCTCCTGAACATCACGGTGCGACGCGATGTCCGGCGCGGCGGCCTCGCGCGCTGGATGCTCGCCCATCTGATGGACAGCGCCCGCGCGCAGGGCTGCCAGGCCATCTGGCTGGAGGTGCGGGAAGGCAACGCCCCGGCCATCGCCTTGTACGAGCGGGCAGGTTTTGTCGCGGTCGGCCGCCGCCGTGGCTACTATCCGGCTTTGCGTGGGCGGGAAGATGCGTTGCTGATGACGCTCACCTTCAGCGCCGAGTGGCCCCGCACGACCGACCCCCTTCAACCTCCCAGCCCGCACCCACCCGATGCCATGGACCACTGACCAGACCCGCGTGCTCAGGGAGCTGGGCGTGGCCTGGCTTCGCCCGGGTGGGGTGCCGGTGGTGGCGGCCGAGCCGCGCCGGTCCAGCGAGGCCGAGGTCCTGGCCACTCCCGTGTCGCCATCGCCGTCGCAGTCGCCGTCGCTGCCCAGCCCGGCCGAGGCAAGCCTCACCATGGCCCCCCGCGTGCCGTTGGCACACGGCATCGGCTGGGCGGAACTGGCCGAGCAGGTCAGGCAGTGCCGCGCCTGCACGCTCTGCGAGACCCGGCGTCAGACGGTCTTCGGTGTGGGTTCAAGCCAGGCGCACTGGATGATCGTGGGTGAGGCCCCCGGTGAACAGGAAGACCTGCAGGGCGAGCCCTTTGTGGGCGCGGCCGGACGTCTGCTGGACCAGATGCTGCGTCCGCTCGGCCTGAGCCGTGGCGCCCAGCCTGACGGGGCGCTGCCGCCCGGTAGCCGTGAGGTCTACATCGCCAATACCCTGAAGTGCCGCCCGCCTGGCAACCGCAATCCGCAGGTCGACGAGCTGGACCGTTGCGAGCCCTTCCTGCAGCGCCAGCTGGAGCTGCTGCAGCCGCGCATCATCGTGGCCATGGGGCGTTTTGCCATCCAGCAGCTGCTGCGCAGCGACGACGCGGTGGGCAAGCTGCGCGGGCGGGTGCACCGCTATGGCGGCGTGCCGCTGGTGGTGACCTACCACCCAGCCTACCTGCTCAGAAACCCGCTGGACAAGGCCAAGGCCTGGGCCGATTGGTGCCTGGCCGCCCACACCTACCGTGGGGGTCCGCATGGCTGAGCAGCCCACCCCCCACAACTTCGCCGCCCTGGACGACCGTTGGCGGCGTGAACTGGCCGCGGCCGAGGCGCGCATCCAGTTTCTCACCCACCACGACCCGCTCACCGGCTTGCCCAACCGCGGCACCTTCCTGCGCCAGGCGGCCGATGTCTTTGCACGGGCCGAGCAGCATGGTCAGTGCCTGGCCTTGCTGTTTGTCGATATCGATCACTTCAAGCGGGTCAACGATTCGCTGGGCCATGAGGTCGGTGACGCCGTGCTGCACACAGTGGCCCAGCGCATCCAGGGCGCGTTGCGGGTGACCGACCTCGTGGGCCGCTTCGCCGGCGACGAGTTCCTGGTGCTGCTGCGCGGCAACCCGCAGGACGCGGCCATCGACGAGGTGGTGCGCAAGCTGCTGGAGTCCATCGAGGCACCGCTGCTGCTGGAAGACCAGCGTTCGATCAGCGTCACGGCGTCGGTGGGGGTGGCGCTGTACCCGCTGCACAGCACCCGCCCTGATGAGTTGCTTCGACAGGCCGACACTGCCGCGACCCACGCCAAGGGTCGGGGACGTGCCCAGGCCAGCCGCTTCACACCGGCCATGAGCGAGGCCGCCTATGACGCGCTGGTGCTGGAAAGTGACCTCACCCGCGCCCTGGCCGAGGGGCAGTTCGAGCTGGCTTACCAGCCGCAGGTGCGCTGGGGTGACCAGACCCTGGTGGGTGTGGAGGCGCTGGTGCGTTGGCGGCACCCTGAACGCGGCTGGGTCAGGCCTGACGACTTCATCCCCTTGGCCGAACAGCGCCGGCTGATGCTGGGCATTGGCCAGTGGGTGCTGGCCGAGGCTCTGCGCCAGGCCTGGCGCTGGCACCAGCAGGGCTGGTTGTCGGTCCGCATGGGTGTGAACCTGTCGGCCATGCAGTTTCAAGGCGGCGGGTTCATGGCCTGGGTTGAGCGTGCGCTGATGGAGTGCGGGGCGCCCGGCAGCGTGCTGGAGCTGGAAGTCACCGAGCGCATGATCATGGACGACCTGCCCGATGGTCGCGCCAGCCTGGGCGCGCTGCGCCGCATGGGTGTGCACGTGGCGCTGGATGATTTCGGCACCGGCACGACGTCCCTGTCGCAGCTGCGTCACCTGGGGGTGGACCGCCTGAAGATCGACCGCTCGTTTGTGCAAGACCTCCCCCACGACACGGCGGCCTGCGCCATCGCCGAAGCCATCATCCGGCTGGCCCAGGGCCTGCACCTGGAAGTGCTGGCCGAAGGGGTGGAAACCGCGGAGCAGTGGGCCTGGCTGGCCGCTCAGGGCTGCCCCATGGCGCAAGGCCATCTGATTGCCCAGCCAATGCCCGCCGAGGCCTTCGAACAGTGGCTGCAGCAGCGGGCGCGGCCCGCCTGAGGCCGCAAGGCTGCGCAGCCCGCGGCCAGTGCCTCCTAGCCCTTGGGCTGCTTCAGCGGCCGCTGCCAGCCGGCCAGGGACATCTGCCGTGCGCGGGCTACCGTGAGTTGGCCCGCCGGGGCGGGCTTGGCGATGGTCGAGCCGCCGCCAATGGTGGCGCCCGCACCGATGATGACGGGCGCGACCAGCACGCAGTTGCTGCCGATGTGGGCGTCGGGCTCGATCACGGTGCGGTGCTTGTTGGCGCCGTCGTAGTTGGCCGTGATGCTGCCCGCACCGAAGTTGACACGTTCACCCACCGTGGCGTCGCCCAGGTAGGCCAGGTGGTTGGCCTTGGCACCTGCGGCCAGGCTGCTGTTCTTGACCTCCACGAAGTTGCCGATGTGCACATCGGCCCCCAGCGTGGCGCCCGGCCGCAGCCGCGCGTAGGGCCCGACCTGCGCACCTGGGCCGACCACCACCCGGCCACCCTCGCCGTCGATGTGGGTGAACGGCTGGATGACCGCCCCGGCGGCGATCTGGGCATGGCGCACCACGCAGTGCGCGCCGATGCGGACGTTGTCGCCCAGCTCGACCTCGCCTTCGAAGATGCAGCCGACGTCGATCTCGACGTCCTGGCCACAGCGCAGCGTGCCACGCAGGTCGAAGCGGGCCGGGTCGGCCAGGCGCACGCCGGATTCGAGCAGCGTCTCGGCCTGCTGGCGCTGCCAGCGGCGCTCGAGGTCGGCCAGCTGCAGCGGACTGTTCACGCCCAGCACCTCGGTTTCGCTGCTCGGCTGGGCGGAGACCACCGGCAGGCCCTCGGCCACAGCCATGGCCACGATGTCGGTCAGGTAGTACTCGCCCTGCGCGTTGCGGTTGTCCAGCGCCATGACCCAGCGCGCCAGGGCGGCGGTCGGTGCGGCGAGGATGCCGGTGTAGATCTCGCGGATCTCGCGCTGTTCGGGCGTGGCGTCCTTGTGTTCAACGATGCCCTGGATCTGCCCCTGGCGGTTGCGCACGATGCGGCCGTAGCCGGTGGCGTCGTCCAGCGTCACGGTGAGCAGGGCCAGCTGCTGGCCGCCGCAGGCCTGCACCAGCGCAGCGGCGGTGTCGGTGCGGATCAGGGGTACGTCGCCGTTGAGCACCAGCGTCACGGCGGCGGTCATGTCCAGCTGCGGTACCGCCTTCTGCACGGCGTGGCCGGTACCCAGCTGGGGCATCTGCCGTGCAAAGTGGCTGCCACTGCAGGTCAGCGCCTGTTCAACCCTGTCGGCGCCATGGCCAGTGATGGTGACGGTGCGCACGGCGTTCAAGGGTGCTGCAGCATCCAGCACATGCTGAACCAGGCTGCGCCCGGCCAGCTTGTGCAGCACCTTGGGCAAGGCCGACTTCATGCGGGTACCCTTGCCGGCGGCCATGATCACGGTATTCAATCCGGGGTTCGACATGTCGGCTCTGTGCTTTCTGGACAAACGGTGAAAAGGAGGAGCGTGTGGACCTTGGCCTCAGACGCAGCATTATCGGCGTCACCCTGCTGGCCTTCCTGATCCTGGCCGGCTGCAGCGCCCTTCAACTGGGGTATCGGCAGGCCCCTAACCTGGCCCATTGGTGGCTGGATGGCTATGTGGACTTTGATGAGACGCAGTCGCAGCGTGTCAGGCAGGCCCTGGGCGAGTGGCATGGTTGGCACCGGCAGACTCAGCTGGCCAGCTACACCGACCACCTGGCGCTTGGGCGTCGGCTGGCCGCTGGTGAGGTCTCGGCCGAGCAGCTGTGCGCCTGGAACGACACGGCGCGCGCCTTGCTGCAGCCGGCCATCGAACGCGCCTTGCCCGCGGCGGCCGGTGTGGTGCTCACGCTCACCCCCCAGCAGCTCGGCAACATCGAGGCCCATTACCGCAAGCGCACCCAGAAGCTGCGGGGCGAGCTGCTGCCGGCCGATGGCGACGCGCGATTTCGGGCTGCGCTGAAGCGCAACGTCGACCGGATGGACGACTTCTATGGCAGCACCACGGCCGAACAACGTCGGCTGCTGGAAGACGGCTTGCGCCAGAGCCCGGTGGACACCGCCACCTGGATGGACCAGCGCGACCGCCGCCACCGCGAAATGATGGACACGCTGGCCGAACTGGCCCGCGAGCAGCCTGACGTGGCCCAGGCCCAGCTACGGCTGCGGCAGGTGGTGGAGCGTTTCAATGGCCGTGCACCCGTCGGTGGCCGCGCACAGTCGGAGGCTTATGCCAAGGCCACCTGCGAGCTGATGGCGCGTCTGCACAACGCCAGCACGCCGGCGCAGCGGCAGCACCTGGCTCGCAAGCTGCGCACCTGGGAAGACGACCTGCGGGCGGTGATGCCTCAGTCGGTGGCCGGCAGTCCCTCGGGTGGTGTGGCCGACGGGGCGGGTGGAGCCGGTGCTGTCAGCCCGCGCGCCAGCAGCCGCGTCACCGCGCAGGCGTTGCCGGACTCGGCGGCGCCGGCCACGGCACGGTGACCGTGCGCGGGTTCAGGCCGGTGGCCGGGAAATCCTTCAGCGCGGCGCT
Source organism: Rubrivivax sp. (assembly GCA_021298085.1). Lineage (GTDB taxonomy): Bacteria > Pseudomonadota > Gammaproteobacteria > Burkholderiales > Burkholderiaceae_C > Rubrivivax. Next base: position 4,297 of record JAJTDE010000067.1, on the reverse strand, counting down.
GAACAGAGCCGCCAGGGCCGCGCGTTCCTGCGTGCCACGGGTCATCACCTCAGTGGCTGCACGCGCTTCATAGAGCGGCTTGCCGCTGCGGCGGTCGCGGATCAGCAGCGCCACTTCCTGCTCCACCGCAGGCCTGCGCCAGAGGTCATGGCTGGGGCCGACCCAGCCGGCGTGAGGCCAGGGCCACAGCGGGCGGCCCACCAGTCCTGGGCCTGGCCGCCACAGGGGGTGGCTGCCGCGCCACCACAGCGGGTCGTGCCAGGGTGATGCCTCGATGCGGGTGGCCCGCACACCCAACTGCACGACCACGTCAGGTTCGGTGCCTGATGCAGCGGGTGCGAAACCAGCCGCTGCCAGCGCGGGGGCGGCGGCGGCTTCCAGCTGGGCCTGGAGATCGGCCTGGGCCTGCTGCGAGGGCAGGCGCTCGACGACGTAGGTACCCGGCTTGCGCTCTGGCGCCCACTCACCGTAGCTGGCCACGTCGGCGGTCAGCGTGGCGGGGCCCGTCAGGCTGGCACAGCCCGTCAGGGCCAGCAGCGCCACGGCACCCAGTGCCCACGCGCCGGCCTTCAGGGCATGGCGCCGGGCATCGGCAGGGGGTGGGGCAGGGTGGTGGTGTTCAGCATCCATGCGTGTCCTCAGGCAGCGGTGGTGACGATGCGGGCCGCTGCACCTGCACCGGGATGCCAGCCCAGGGGGCTGCCGTGGGTGCGGGGCCGCAGTCCTCGTCGGCGTCGAAGGCGCGGTCACCGGAAGGGTCGGCCACACCCGTGGCTTGGAGGCTGGTGAAGGGGTAATGGTTCCTGTCCATCAGGTGCGACAGCACCACGTGCCCCATGGACTTCAGCAGGTTGTCGCTGCGCCCGGGGTACTGGCGTTCCCACTCGCGCAGCATCTTCTTGACCTGCACCCGCTGCAGGTTGTCCTGGCTGCCGCACAGCGTGCAGGGAATGATGGGGAACTGGCGGAACTCGGCCCAGCGTTCGAGGTCGGTCTCGGCCACGTAGGCCAGCGGGCGGATCACCACGTGGCGGCCGTCGTCACTCACCAGCTTGGGCGGCATGCCCTTCAGCCGGGCGCCGAAGAACATGTTCATCAGCATCGTCACCACCATGTCGTCACGGTGATGGCCCAGGGCCACCTTGGTGGCACCCAGTTCGCTGGCGACGCGGTAGAGGATGCCCCGCCGCAGGCGCGAGCACAGCGAACACATCGTCTGGCCCTCGGGCACCAGCCGCTTGACGATGGAGTAGGTGTCCTGTTCCTCGATGTGGAAGGGCACGCCGACGCTGCGCAGGTAATCGGGCAGCACCTCCTCGGGGAAACCGGGCTGCTTCTGGTCGAGGTTGACGGCCACGATGTCGAAGCGGATGGGCGCCCGCCGGCGCAGCCCGAGCAGGATGTCCAGCAGCGCGTAGCTGTCCTTGCCACCCGACAGGCACACCATCACCTTGTCGCCGTCTTCGATCATGGCGAAGTCGGCGATGGCCTGCCCGACCTGCCGGTGCAGGCGCTTGCTGAGCTTGTTGGCCTCGTGGGCCGCCTTGCGCTCGTCGCGTGGGGCGGCGGTGGCGGGAAGATCGTTGGGCGCGTTCATGGCGTCAGCGGCTCATGCCAAACACCTCGACGCCCACCGACTCGCAATCGGGGTAGACGTCGGGCTTTTCGGTGCTCACGCGGGCCGCGCGCACCTTCGGGTGGGCCAGCATGGCCTGCAGCACATCGTCGGCCAGCGTTTCCTGCAGGTGGATATGGCCGCGAGACACGCGTTCGGCCACGGTGCGGCGAATGAAGTCGTAATCGACCACCTCGTCCAGGTCGTCGGCCTGGGGCGTCGATTGCGCCAGGGGCACGTAGAGGTCGACGTTGATCAGCACACGCTGCTCGCCGCGCTTCTCGAACTCGTGAACGCCGATGTTGATGCGGATCTCGTAGTTGCGCAGGAACAGCCGACGGCAATCGGACAAGGGGGGAGGGGTGCCTGGCAGGCTCATGGCGCGTTTCCGAGGTGGGGTGGTGAGGGGGCTGGGCCGGTGCGCGGGGCGGGTGCCATGTCGCGAGCCAGAAAGAGCACGTCGCGGGCTTGCCCGCTGAGGTGCTGTCCGCCGTCCACCAGCACCGTGGTGCCGGTGATGGCGGGTGATTCGACCAGGAAGCGGACGGTGCGGGCGATGTCCTGGGGTGTCGACGAACGCTGCAGGGGTGTCAGCCGGTGTGCCCGCTCGAACTCGGCCTCGTCCATCGGGCCCGACACCAGGGTGACGCCCGGGGCCACCCCGCAGACCCGCAGCTGCGGCGCCATCGACATCGCCAGCAAGGTGGTGGCCGACTCCAGCGCCGCCTTGCTCAGCGTGTAGGAGAAGTAGTCCGGGTTGGGGTTCCAGAGCTTCTGGTCCAGCAGGTTGACCACGCAGCCCTGGGCGGCAGGCCCGCGGGCCTGCAGGTGGCGGTGCAGTGCCTGGGCCAGGGCCACCGGCGCGGCGCAGTTGGCCTGCATCAGCTGGGTGAAACAGGCCCAGCCGAAGCTGTCCGGGCTGTCGTAGTCGAAGCTCGAGGCGTTGTTGACCAGCACGTCCACCGCGCCGAGTTGCTCGACAGCGGCCGGCAGCAGCGCCTGCACGGCGGCCTCGTCAGTGAGGTCGGCACGCAGCAGGGCCACCTGGGCGCCAGCTGCCCGCAGCTGCTGCGCGGCCTGTTCGGCCTCGTCGTGGGATTGGCGGTAGTGCAGCGCGATGTCGTGGCCCGACTCGGCCAACGCCTGCGCGATGGCCAAGCCCAGGCGTTTGGCCGCGCCGGTGACCAGGGCCACCGGTTTGCCCGTGTGGGACCTGGCCGTGGGGGAATGGGAGGTGCTGGGGGACATGGGTTCACAATGCCGGCAATGGCAGAAGACAGCAAGGCCCGGCAGGCCGCGAGTGTATCGAGCACCCCTGAAAACCCTCCCGCGTGGGGCCCTGAGGCCAACACCGCAGCGGGCTTGGGCGGTGTGACGGGACTGCCGTCGCTGCTGGCCATCGTGGCGCAGCAGATCACGGCCGATGGCGGCTGGTGGCCCTTCGACCGTTTCATGCACGCGGCGCTGTACACGCCAGGCCTGGGCTACTACAGCCGGGGCGAGCGGGTCTTCGGTGCACTGCCGCAGGACGGCAGCGACTTCATCACCGCGCCTGAACTCTCGCCGCTGTTCGGCCGGTGCGTGGCGCGGCAGGTGGCACAGGGGCTGCAGGCGGCCCAGGCCGACGAGGTCTGGGAGTTTGGGGCCGGCACTGGTGCGCTGGCCGAGCAGGTCATCGAGGGGCTGCACCAGCAGGGCCAGGCCCTGCGGCGCTACACCATCGTCGACGTGTCGGGCGGGCTGCGCGAGCGCCAGGCGCAGCGCCTGGCCCGGTTTGGCCCGCAGGTGGCCTGGGCCGACACCTTGCCTGAGCGCTTCAGCGGCGTGCTGCTGGGCAACGAGGTGCTGGACGCGATGCCGGTGCGGCTTCTGCACTGTGATGGGGTTGCCTGGCAGGAGCGCGGTGTGGCCCTGGTGGATGGCGGGGCAGGCCACCCCCACGTCGCGCTGCGCTGGGCTGACCGCCCCACCGCCCAGATGCCGCCGCACGAAGGCCCCTGGGTGCCCGGCACCGTGACCGAGATCCATGAGCAGGCCGAGGCCTTCATCCGCACCCTGGTGCAGCGCCTCGAACGGGGCCTGATGCTGTTCATCGACTATGGCTTTCCGCAGGCCGAGTATTACCACCCCCAGCGCACTGGCGGCACGCTGATGTGCCACCAGGCGCACCGCATGGATGCCGAACCGCTGCACGAGCTGGGCCGCAAGGACATCACGGCGCACGTCAACTTCACCGGCATCGCCTTGGCCGCCCAGGACGCCGGCGCCGACGTGCTGGGCTACACCAGCCAGGCGCGCTTCCTGCTGAACTGCGGCCTGGTGGAGCACCTGGAGACGGCTGACCTGCGCACCCGCGCCGCCGCGCAGAAGCTGATCACCGAACACGAGATGGGTGAGCTCTTCAAGGTGATCGCGCTCGGCCGCGGCCTCACGCTGGACCCGCTGGGCTTCCGTGACGGTGACCGCATGCACCGGCTTTGAGCATGCGCTGGCTGCTGATCTTCCTGCTGTCGTTTGTGGTCTTCAACGGCTTGTCGGTCTGGCTGCGCCGCATCGGCCTGGGGCGCCTGCCGGGTGACTTCAGCGTGCGCTGGCGCGGCCGCGACATCCACGTGCCGCTGGCCAGCAGCCTGGTCCTCAGCGTGCTGGCGATGCTGATCGGGTTGATGGTCTGACAAGGGC
>JAJTDE010000227.1 GCA_021298085.1 Rubrivivax sp. | reverse complement strand
GTCGGGGCAAAGCCCCGACGGGGGTGAAACGGGCAATCTCTGCGCGCAGCAACACCAAATAGGCCGGCGTTGATGCGGCCCGCGGAGCCGGCGGGTAGGTGGCACCGAGCCGTCCGGGTAACCGGCGGCCCAGAGGAATGGCGGTCACAGGCGTCGAGCCGCAAGGCAAGGCGCCTGCACAGAATCCGGCCTATCGGCCTGCTTCACACTTTTTCGGCGCCGGCATGGCATCTGTGCCGGCGCCTGTGTCTGTGCCGGCCCAGCCGGCGGGCACCACCAGTGCCTGCTGCACCACCCAGCGCACCCCAGTGTCGGCGCTGCCGGCCTGCAGCCACATGGCCGCGGCCTGCCGTTTGGCAGGCTTGAGCGAGCACCAGAGGAGGTCGCTGCTGTTGCCGGGTTCGCCCTCCACAAACAGCTTCGATGTCCATTCGCCGAAGCTGGCGTGCCGCAGCTTCACGTGGATGTGCGGTGTGCGGACTGCAGCACCATCGGGTTGACGCTGTTGCCGTCGATGTCAAGCGCACACGCCAGCCAGTGAACGCCGGAACAGCGGGTGAACCGCACACGACGCCTCAAGTCGAGTCCTGCGTCTGACGACATCGAGGCATGGTCACGGACGGTGTCTTTTCGGTTGGTTATCCAGGGCGCAGGCCAGTGGCCGGGGCGTTGCTGAGCGCATGGGCCTTGGTCTTGGCCCTGCACGGCAGCGATGCCCGTGCCGCCGGCAAGGCTGCTGCAGCGGCGCCAGCGCCGCCCGTACCCGCCTCGATGCCGGCACCGGCTTCCGCTGCACCCGTCGCTTCACCCGCAGCTGCACCCGCCCCGGGTACCGACCCCTTGATCCTCGTGCGTGACCGGCTGGCCGAGCGCCTGGGCGCCAAGCCGGGCCAGCCACCGCGCGGCGCCACGGCCGTGCCGGTGCTCGACGTGCCGGCCAGCGGCTCCGGTGAGCTGCATCTGAAGGCCGATGCCTCGCCACGCCCGGCCGCCTCGGCGCGACGCCAGGGTGCCCGCGACGCCAAGCATTCAACGGCCCGCACGGGCAGCGCGGCCGCAGCGGCGGCCACCGCTATGCCCATCGCATGGGCCTACAGTGGCCCGACAGGCCCCGAACACTGGGGCACGCTGGCACCGGAGTTTGCGCAGTGTGCGCAAGGCCAGCGCCAGAGCCCCATCGACATCCGGGACGGCCTGCCGGTGGAGCTGGAGCCGGTGCAGTTTGACTACCGCGCCAGCGACTTCTGGGTCACCCGCAGCGGCCACTCACTGGAAATGCGCGTGGCGCCTGGCAACCTGCTGACCATCGGCAGCCGGCGCTTTGAACTGCAGCGCATCAGCCTGCGCCAGCCGGCAGAGGAACGTATCGGCGGCCGTAGCTTCGACATGAGCCTGCAGTTGCAGCATGCGGACGAGCAAGGCCGCCTGTTGATGGTCTCGGTGCTGTTGATGCGCGGCGAGCCCCAGCCATGGGTACAGGCGGTGTTGAACGACCTCCCGCTGGAGCCAGGTACCGAGAAGCGCGGCCGTGCGCCCCTGGACCCAGCCCTCCTGCTCCCCTCGGACAGCCGCTACTACACCTACATGGGCTCTCTGACGACACCGCCCTGCACCGAAGGTGTGCAGTGGGTGGTGATGCGCCAGCCGGTCAGTGCGTCGTTTCAGCAGATGACGCTGGTGTCGCGCTTGATCACGCCCAACGCGCGCCCCGTCCAGGCACTGGCCGGCCGGCTGATCAAGCAGTCACCCTGAGACGTGACCGCACCGTAGCGCACGGCTGCGGCATCGACAGCGCCGTTCCAGGGCCGTGGTTGATCACGGCGAGGGCGGACGCCGGCCGCTGAGCAGCAGCAGCGGCCAGACCCACAGGCTGACCACCCACAGGCCCACGCGGCGAGCCGACAGCGGTTCCGTCTCGTGCCGTGCCACCTTGGCAAACAGCACGCCCGCACCCACCACCACGTACAGCAGCAGCACGCCGTAGAGCGTGACCCGCGCGTGGTAATCACCGCCCCAGAGGCCCGCCACCGTGCTGCCGAGCCAGGCGGCCAGCAGCACCGACACCAAGAGCGCCAGGCCGACGCCCGCCAGGGCATGGCGCAGGCGCCAGAGGGGGTCGTTTTCGCCGGGATTCATCGTGCCAATGGGGGTGTTGTCAAAAAGCGCCGGTTTCCTGCCCTGGGGAGATCACTACGTTTTGTAAGTCTCGCGCAGGCCGACACCGAAAAGACAGGACAAATATCTGTGAACTTGGTTGCACAGTGATCTGCAAGTACTTAATTTTTAACTCTTTTTGAAGCGGTATCTGCCCTATTGCAGGCTTGTACAGAACGTCACCGACCCCGCACGGCATTTCGCCCCGTGACATTGCTCACACCAGCGGCGTGGAGTAAAGTGGGCTCAAGTGTTTTTTGGTGGTGTTGGGTGGTGAATACATACGGCTTCATGGGTGGTCCCGTGATGGCGCTCGATGCAAAGGGGCGCGTGACCGTTCCTGCCCAATTCAAGGAGCCGCTGTTGGCAGGCGAGCACGGTGAGCTGTACATCACCAAGGGCCCCGCCAAGAACCTGTTTGCTTTTCCGAAGAGCCTGTTGCCGCAGGTCAAGGCGGTGCTGAACCAGCTGCCCACCGATGCGCGTTCGGCCGTGGCGCGCCGGATGGTGCTGGGGCACATGACGCCCGTGAGCATTGACAGCGGCGGCCGCATCCTGATTCCGCAGGAGCTGCGCGAGTTCGCCAAGCTGGACAAGGAAGTGGTCTTCATGGGGCTCGATAACTACTTCGAATTGTGGGACAAGGGGCAGCTGGCGGCGCAGGAGGAGGCGCTGTTTGAAGGCACCTTGATCAAGGGCGGCTTCGAGTCGCTCGACTTCAGCGGTCTTCAGCGGGTGGAGCCTGACGCATGAGCGCCACCCAACCCATGCTCCACATCCCGGTGATGCTGCACGAGGCCGTGCAGGGGCTGGTCACGCGCCGCGACGGCATCTATGTGGATGGCACCTTTGGCCGCGGCGGGCATACCCGCGCCGTGCTGGCGCTGCTGGCGCCGAGCGCCCGTGTGGTGGCCTTCGACAAGGACCCTGCAGCGGTGTCCGCCGCGCAGGCGCTGGATGATCAACGCCTGACCATCGTGCACAGCAGCTTCGCTGCCCTGCGCGAGGTGCTCAGCGGCCTGGGTGTGGCGGCGGTGGACGGTGTCCTGCTGGACCTGGGCATCAGCAGCCCGCAGATCGACACGCCCGAGCGGGGCTTCAGCTTCCGCTTTGACGCGCCGCTGGACATGCGCATGGACACCAGCCGCGGCGAGACGGCGGCTGACTTCCTGCAGCGCGCCGATGAGCGCCACATCGCCCAGGTCATTCGCGACTACGGCGAAGAGCGCTTTGCGATGCAGATCGCCCGCGCCGTGGTGGCGCGTCGTGTGGCTGGCGAACCGGTGCGCAGCACGCGTGCCCTGGCCGACCTGGTGGCCCGCACCGTGAAGACACGCGAAGCCGGGCAGGATCCGGCCACGCGCACGTTCCAGGCGCTGCGCATCTCTGTGAATGCCGAGCTCGACGAGCTTGAGCAGGGTCTGGCGTCTGCCCTGGACATGCTCAGCCCGGGTGGGCGCCTGGCCGTGATCAGCTTTCATTCGCTGGAAGACCGCATCGTCAAGCAGTTCATGGCCCGTGAGAGCCGTCAGGCCTTCGACCGCCGCGCACCGTTTGCGCCGGTCAAGCCCTGCCGGCTCGAGGCGGTGTCGCGCGTGAAACCTTCGGCGGCCGAGGTGGCGGCCAATCCACGTGCACGTTCTGCGGTGCTGCGCCTGGCGCAGCGCAGCGCTGGCCTTGTCCCCTCGCCACCGCACGGGAAGGCGCCATGCTGACACGATTGAACCTGATGCTGCTGGTGGCGCTGCTTGGCAGCGCCTTGTTGCTTGTGCAGACCTCCTACGACAGCCGTCGGCTGTTTTCGGCCAACCAGCGCGCCGAGGCCGAGGCTGCGCGCATCGAGATCGACTACAAGCGCCTGGACGCGCAGCGGCAACAACAGTCGACAACCCCGCGCGTCGCCAGCGACGCCACCGTGCGACTGCAGATGCGTAAGCCTCCCCAGACCGTGGAAGTCTTCGAGGCTCCTCCCGCAGGAGCGCGTCTGTGAGCGTCGCTGCTGCCAGGTTCACTCAGCCGCCAGGCGCCACCCGGGCCGGCGCGGGTGCATCGCGCCGTGCCAACTATGCAAACAGCCCCTTGCTGGCCAGCAAGACGCCGCCCTGGCGCTCGCGCTTTCTGGTGGCCTTGCTGGCCATCGGGTCGCTGGTGCTGATCGGCCGTGCCGTGTGGGTTCAGGGTGTCCAGGCCCCGTTCTACGTGGGCAAGGGCCAGGAGCGTTGGGGCTCCAACATGACCTTGCAGGCCGACCGTGGGCAGATCCTTGACCGCAACGGCAAGGTGCTGGCCCGCAGCGTCCCGGTGGCATCGGTGTGGATGGCCCCGGAGCAGTTTCGTGAAGCGAACCCGACGGCGCAACAGCGCAGCGAAGTCGCCAGGCTGTTGGGTATCCCGTTGGCCGAGCTGGACGAGCGCTCGCGCAGCACGCAAGACTTTGTCTGGGTGCGTCGCCGGGTGGATGAACCGGTATGGGAAGCCGTTCGGGCGCTCAAGGTCAAGGGCCTCTACCGCCAGCGCGAGTTCAAGCGCAGCTACCCAGAAGGCGAAACCATCGCCCAGGTGGTCGGCCGCACCGACAGCGACGAGAAGGGTATCGAAGGCATCGAGCGCCAGTTCAACGGCGTGCTGAAGGGCACCGATGGTGAACACCGTGTCATGCGCGATGGCCGTGGCCGTGTCATCGACGAAATGGGTGAACGCCGTGAGCCCGTCAACGGTGCCAACATTGAGTTGTCCATCGATGGCCGCCTGCAGTTCTTCACCTGGAACGCCCTGAACGAAGCCGTCAAGCTGCATGGCGCACGCTCGGGCAGTGCGGTTGTGCTGGATGCCCGAACGGGCGAAATCCTGGCGCTTGCCAACGTGCTGGGGCCGGCAGCGCGTGAACGTACCGCGCACGACCGCCAGCGCAACCGCGCACTGACCGACGTCTTCGAGCCCGGCTCCACCATGAAGCCCTTCATCGTGGCCGCGGCGATGCAGCAGCGCAAGCTGACGCCTGACACCAGCATCCCGAACGAACCCCTGCCGGTGGCCGGCGGCCTGTTTGTGCGCGACGAGCATCCATGGGCGGGGTCGACCATCACGCTGGCCCAGGTGGTGGCGCGCTCGAGCAACGCCGGCACCGCCCGCCTGGCGATGAAGATGGACAAGCACGAGATGCACAC
>JAJTDE010000066.1 GCA_021298085.1 Rubrivivax sp. | reverse complement strand
ACGACCTGCAGGGTGCCAGGGCCGTGCCGGTCTACCTGGGCCTGGCGCGGCAACCGGATGGGTTGCTCAAGCTCAAGCCGCAGAACCTGATTCTGAATCTGCCGCTGGCGCGGGATTGAGACGGTCCTTGGGCGATCTGGGTTCCGGCTGACGGCTTCAGCGTTGGCAAGCGAGCGGTGACCACTGAAGCGCCTGCTGGATCTGCCTGTCCGGCGTCTGCACAAAGGTCACGACGGCCCACTGGTGGATGTTCGATCCCGCGGGCACGGCATAGCTCAACGGGTGCCGGCCCAGCGGCAGAGCCTCGCTCCACTCACGCACCACATGGTCGTTGCCCAGCATTTCGCCACGGTTCTCCCCTGCCTTGACCGCGGTGCTCAGGCCGCTCTGGACCAGAGCGACCCGCAGTTCGGCGCCACCGCTGGAGGCGAGACCCTGGGCCGACACGTCGATGCGGAGCAGCCGATCCTCGATCCGACCCGTCAGCTGGATCTTGGCCCCCGCCGGGATGGCGTTTGCCGTGGCGACCTGCTGTGCAATACCATCGCCGCGGCTCCAGCCGCGCACTTCGTGGCCTTGAACGAATACGCCCGGGGTGTAGACCGACCGGCTGTGATTGGCCGCCGCCCACAGTCGCTGCCGCAGGTTGAACCCAGGCTTGGCATACGGATCCTTCCATCCGATGTAGTCCCAGTAGCCAACGTGCAAAGCCAGCGGAATCGCTTCACTGGGACGCTATCGCTGGGGCAGCCTTGTCAGCCAGCGATCAGCAGGCTGGCAGCTGGAGCAGCCTTGTGAGGTGTAAAGCTCCACCAAGGCGACGCGGTGCGCCGGGCTGGAAACCGTACAGGTGGAGACTGCCGAAGCGCCGGCAAGGGTGGCGAGCACGATGCTCGCTGGCAGACGGACGAAGCGCATCGCTCAGACTCCTGGGGTGGTGTCTGCCATTCGTCGAGTCTCGTCGCCAGGTTACACGCGTGCCATGAGTGCCTGAGCCAGCCGCTCGACGGCGAAAATGCCCCTATTGAGGTCACCCAACACGGATGGCAGGTCAATGATCGATTGATCCTGCGTGGCGCCATCGCCACGGTGCCGCCCTGTCCTGCCCTGCCCTGCCGAGCCACGCCATGGCGCGGCACGAACGGCCGCCAGTGGCTCAGGTCGCGGCGCGCCGAGGCAAGACCCAGTTGGGTCGCGCGAAGTGGCATGTATAACCGCCGACGTGTCGCTCCAGGTAGTCCTGGTGTTCCGGTTCGGCCTGCCAGAACGCACCCACCGGCTCCACTTCCGTCACCACGGTACCTGGCCACAGGCCCGAGGCTTCGACGTCCTTGATGGTGTCAATCGCGTCGCGACGCTGCGCTTCAGACGCGAAGTAGATCGCGGATCGGTAGGAGAGCCCGCGGTCGTTGCCCTGCCGATTCAACGTGGTGGGGTCATGGATCTGAAAGAAGAACTCGAGCAAGCGCCGGTAGCTCATCAGCGCAGGGTCGAAGTGGATCTCGATCCCTTCGGCATGCGTGCCGTGATTCCGATAAGTTGCATTCGGCACATCGCCACCGGTGTAACCCGCCCGCGTCGAGACGACGCCGGGCAACCTGCGTATCAGGTCCTGCATGCCCCAGAAGCAGCCCCCTGCAAGCACCGCACGCTCGGTGCCATTGCGCTGCGTGACGCGGTACTGATCGGGGGTCAGCGCGGCAATCGCGTCTGAGGACTTGGTATGGCTTGGCATGGATGGCGGCTCCTTGGCTGAGGCCCACTTTGGTGGTTCCGCCGGCGAGTTGAATCAACCGGCGCCCTTTGGTCGTCCTGCGCGACCAGAGATTACAGCAAGGTGAACCGCTCGCACTGGCCCGGCCCGGCCCGGCACGGTGACGGTGACGGTGAGCTTAGCGGTCGAGGGACCGCCGCTACGGGCCACACCCACGAAGCGGTCGTGGTTGAAGGCGTCGACTGAAACTCCCCGCATCACAGTCAACCAGACGGTGCGCGCGAAGTCGCTGCCAGTCGCGCCGGATGCCAGCAGAATCCAGGAACCCGCAGCCACCGCCCAAGGTCCATCCATGCTGAAGTTCTACTACTCGCTCGCCCCCAATCCCATGAAGGTAGCCCTCTTGCTCGAAGAGACGGGGCTGCCCTACGAGGCCATTCCGGTGGATACGCGCAAGGGCGAGCAACATGCGGCCGCCTTCACGGCGCTGAACCCAAACGCCAAGGTGCCGGTGATCGTTGATGGCCCGACGACGGTCTTCGACAGCAATGCGATCCTGCTTTACCTGGCCGAAAAGACAGGCCAGTTCCTGCCCGAGCCCACGGACCGCGGGGCCATGCTCTCATGGCTGATGTTCGTGGCCTCCGGCATCGGGCCATTCACAGGACAGTGCGTGCACTTCAAGCACTACGCGCCAGAACCCAACCCCTACGCGCTCAACCGCTATGACTTCGAAGCCTGGCGGCACTGGAAGATTCTCGACACGCACCTGGCAGACCGATCGTGGATGGTCAGCGGACAGTACAGCTTGCTGGACATGGCCGTCTGGGGCTGGGCGAGAGCCGTGCCCTTTGCGCTGGGCGCCGAGGCCTGGCAGCAACTGCCCCATGTGAAGCAGCTTCTGGATGCGGTGAACGAGCGGCCCGCCGCGCAGCGTGCTGCCGCGCTGAAAGACCGGTATGCATTCAAGACCGAGCTGGACGACGACGCGCGGCGCGCGATGTTCCCGCAGAACGAGAGGCTCAAGGGCTGATTGGCATGAAGACCATCCGTGATCTCAACCGGCCACCGCAGATTGAGGGGCGGATCGAGTCCATCATCGTGAGAGGGTCGCCGAGAGATCGGGCAAGAACGGTCGAAGGAACCGTGGCCTTGGCGGGCATCGGCCTGGCCGATGATCGGCTCGGGCAAAGGGGCGAATCGGAACTGTCCACGCGCCAGGTCACGCTCATCCAGGCAGAACACCTCCCTGTGATTGCAGGCCTGGCGCGTGTCGAACCCATTGACCCGATCGGCCTGCGCCGCAATCTCGTGATCTCGGGCATCAACCTGCTCACGCTGAAAAACGCCAGGCTGAAGGTCGGTGCCGCGCTGCTGGAGATCGTCGGCCCTTGCCAGCCCTGTTCACGCATGGAAGAGACCATCGGCCCTGGCGGATATGCAGCGATGCGCGGACATGGTGGGATGACAGCCCGCGTGCTCGTGGGAGGCTCGATCAACGTCGGAGACGTGGTCAAGGCGGAAAGCTAGTCGCCATCGGCGCGGGCGCACCCGACCGAGCGACAGCGCCTTCCGCTCAACGGGCTTGCCCGTGGCATCGGGCGAGACGTGACGGTGATCAGCAGGCCCTTCACCGCCATCAGCAAGCCCGCGGTTTCGATAACAGGTCGCCGCCCTGGAGCGCCACCTGGGGGCCAAGCTGCTGACCCGCACCACACGAAGCCTGACACTGACGGATGACGGCGAGCGCTACGACGACGACGCCCGGCGGCTGGTGGCAGAGGACCTAGAGGCGGAAGGACAACTGCGTCGCGGCGAACAGCAACTCAGTGGTTGGCTGCGGGTGGCCGCCTCAGTGGGCTTCGGCACCCGGGTGCTGCGCCCGCATGTGCACAGTTTCCTGGCGGCGCACCCCGGCGTGAAGATCGACCTGAAGCTCAACGACGGCTTCATCGACCTCGTCGAGCACAGCATCGACCTGGCCGACAGCACCCTGGTGGCGCGCCGCATCGGCCGCATACGCCGCGCCGTGGTGGCCAGCCGGGCCCATGTGCAGGCAGCCACACCTGAGCGGCCGATACCCAGCATTCCGGAGGACCTGAAGCGGCACCCATGCATCGTCCACACCGAGTTGCGCAGCCGCCATCTGTGGGAGTTCAGCACACCCGACGGATCAACGGTCTCGGTTCGGGTCGAAGGCCCGCTGCAGACCAACGCATCGGACATCGTCCGCGCAGCGGTGCTCGACGGTGTGGGCATCGCGTTTTCACCCACCTGGCTGTTCCAGGACCTGATCGATGCCGGAGACGTACAGGTGCTGCTGCCGGCCTGGCAGACCAGCCCTTTGCCGCTGCACCTGGTGAGCCCGCCACAGCGGCGTCATGCCGCGAAGGTCCGGGCGTTTTCCGAGCACTTGGCCGCCGCCCTGGCCGATGGGTCGATGCGTCGATGGGCAGTTGATAGCCGATCAGCAAAGATTCTTGTCATCTCGCAGTGGGCTCGCCGACAGAAGGTGCATCGGCCGCGGCCCACAACCCGGCCGCAGGGCCCTGAGCCCGAACACCGCCCCTCCAGGAACCGTCATGCAAGCCAGACCACCTTTCGCCGCCCTCTTCACCGTCGTCATCGCCATCGCCGGTTTTGCGACCCTCAGCGCAGCCATGGTCATGACCGTGGCCGCCCACTGATCGGAGGCGCCATGGGACCGTTTTGGGTTGCATTGCTGATCAACAGCCAGCTCGAAGGCGCCGGAAGCACGGCCGCGGCCGAGATGGCCCAGCCAGAGCACCGCTTTCACGCCCTCTTCACCGACGTTCGGCTCGCTGTGCGCGGTGTCTGCCGCTTCTGCGCCAAGAACTATGGCGTGCTCGATGCCGTGCAAGCGGCCGAGTTGACCTTGCTCGAGGATGACCGCGAGCATGCGAGCCTGCGGGCACTGCTGCTCGAAGGTCGCCAGATCATCACGTACTGAGCCCGCTGCTTGAGCCAACGATGCAGGTGCGGACAGACTGCACGGTCAAGCGTCCCTGGTCGGCACCGATGAAGGTAAACAAGCGCGGCACGGCACGGCAACGCGCATGACGTAGCACTTCCCAATGAACATAGAAGCCGAACTTGCCCAATTGCACCAGCAGTTGCTCCGCTTTGCCATGATGCAGCTGCGCAACGAGAGCATGGCCGAGGACGTGGTCTCGGAGACCTTTCTGGCCATCCTCGAGAAACCGGACAGCTTCGAGGGCCGCAGTTCGCTGCGAACCTACGCCACCGGCATTCTCAAGTTCAAGATCATCGACGTGATCCGCAAACGCGGACGCGAGGTGCACGTCGAGCCGCTTGACGAACAGAGCATGGACGACGCCATGGATGCGCTCTTCGCCAAGGACGGCCACTGGCAGGACCCGCCGCCGGCATGGCAGCAGCCCGAAAAATCGCCTGAACAGCGTCAATTTTTCGAGGTCTTGCAGACCTGCGTCGACCGGCTGCCCGCATGCGGCTGCGCGAATGCCTGGACCGCAACTGGTTTGCAGGGCAGCGATGAAGATCGCACCGGACTGCCAGGAAGTCTCGAGGCTCATCAGCGAGGGGCTCGACCAGACCATGCCGGTGCCCGAACGCGCCCGCCTGCGTTGTCACTTCGTGATTTGCTAGGCTTGCCGCACCGTTGACGAGCAGATGAAATTCCTGAGGCGGGCCGTCAAGGAGTTGGACAAGGAGCCGCCGCCCGGCGCGTAGTCCTTGGGTCAGATGTCAAGCAGCCCACGGGCCAATGTGTGCAGCCGCGTGCCCGGCTCGGCCAAGTCGTGCAACACGCTCATGTGGTGGCGGCCCGGCAGGGATTCGCACACCGGCACGACCCCGTCGCCCCAAGTTTGGCGAATGAGCTGGGTCTGGCGGTGGAACTCGCTGCTTTCGTCGCCACCCACCACCGCCACCAGCGGCGCATGCTGGGGCGCAGGCAGGCAAGCCGGGCTCAGCGCGCGGGCTTCAGGGGCGCTCAGCTTCAGATCGGGCGCCAGAAACGGCGCGCGGCGCAGTGGCGCCAGATCGAAGACGCCAGACACCGCCAGCGCCGCGTGCAACACCTGTGGCGGCAAGTCGGGGCCTACCTGGTTCCAGCGACA
Organism: Rubrivivax sp.; assembly: GCA_021298085.1. Lineage (GTDB taxonomy): Bacteria > Pseudomonadota > Gammaproteobacteria > Burkholderiales > Burkholderiaceae_C > Rubrivivax. Next base: position 17,311 of record JAJTDE010000066.1, on the reverse strand, counting down.
GGCCAGCATCATGGCCGCCAGGTGGCCGCCTGCAGAGTGGCCCGCCACCACGATGCGCCGCGCATCGCCGCCGTAACGGTGGATGTGGCGGTGCACCCAGGCCAGTGCCTGCACCATTTGCAGCACGATGTGGCGCACCGTGACAGCCGGTGCCAGCGCATAGTTGGGCAGCACCACCAGCGCGCCCGCGTCGACAAAGGGCGTGGCCACGAAGGACTGGTCACGTTTGTCCAGCGCCCGCCAGTAGCCGCCGTGGATGTAGACCAGCACCGGCGCCATCGGCTGCCCGGTTGGCGGCGGCGCGCCGAAGATGTCCAGCCTTTCGGTGCCGTCGGGGCCGTAAGGCAGATCCAGCTGGCAGGGCACGGTGGCGCGTGTCTGTGCCGAGCGGTCCTGCCAGCCTTGTCGGATGCTGGCCTGTTCGGGAATGCCGGCGCGGGCGTCGTACTGTGCGTCGTACCAGGAGGCGGGCTGGCGAGTGGCCATGGTTCAGGTCCTTTCGCTGGAGTCTGGGCGAGCGCGTGGACGGGCGCGCGGACGAGGACTGGGTGGGGGCGCAACCAACGGGACGGCTCGGGCATCGCGCAGCGCAGCGTCGATCAGCGCGTCGGCCATCCACAGCGCGATGCGCTCAACCTCGCGGTCGGGCAGGCCCCAGATGTCTTTCAGGATGATGTAGGGCTCGATGCCATAGACCACTGACAGCGCGCGGTGCAGCGTATCGCGTACGGCAGGCGGCAGCTGCGGCACCAAGGGTGCGATGGCGTGCTCGAGAATGCGGATGCGGTGGCCGCGACGGTAGGGCTCTTCTTCCAGCAGACCTGCCCGTTCAAGTGCGCCTTGTTCGAGCGACAGCTGCGCGGCAGCGCGCAGCTGGGGCTCGAACTCCGTGAAGCGCGGGAAGGTGCGCTCGAACAATTCGCGCACGCGCTCGCGGCCACTGGAGTTGTCGGACGCGATGGTGCGCACCGGGCCCAGTGAGGCGTCGATCACCGCCGTGATCAACGCGCTGCGCGTGGGGAAGTAGCGGTAGGCGGTGGCGCGCGATACCGCAGAGCGCACGGCCACCTCCGCCACCGAAGGAATGTGCCCGTCGGCCTGGATGAGCTGCATCGCGGTGTCCAGCAGCAACTTGAACGTCGAAGCCTTCACGCCGCGCGTGGGTGGGGGCGGAGCTTCGGTGATGTTGTGCTTGACGCGTGGCATGCGGGTATGTCCGGATCGATCGTTGCGGGAGTCCCGCTTGTAGGCAAAGCAAACCGTCGCCTATGATGCACCAGTCCCGAATTGAGACGCAAGTCTCAAAATACCTGTTACTCAAGATACTGCAGGCAACCCGGCATCTCCCATTGCGTGGACAGTTGGGCCTTCGGTCACGCGGAGACAAGCAGACATGCGCATGGCCAGCTGGCGCTGGGGTGGGGTTGATCACGCGGGCACGGTGTCGCCGTGCGGGCGTGAGCTCACACCGCTGGCCGTGCCGCGGCCAGATCGAGGCGTGCTGCCGCTGATCCAGCTGCTGGCGCGCGGCGAGCCGCTGCCACGGGCCTCGGGCCCGCGCTTGCCCGTGACGGCCGTCGAGTTGCGCGCGCCACTGCCGCGCCCCCTGCGCAGCCTGTTCTGTGTCGGCCGCAATTACCGCGCACACGCTGCCGAACTGGCCGGCACCGTTTTTCGCGGTACGCTGCCCAAGGAAGACGCTTGGCCCATGGTTTTCACCAAGCTGGCCGACTGCGTGGTGGGCCCCTTTGACGCCGTGAAGATGCCAGCGCGCCAGGTATCGGTGCAGATCGACTACGAAAGTGAACTGGCGGTGGTCATCGGCCGCGGCGGCATCGACATCCCGCGCTCGCGCGCCATGGACCATGTGTTTGGCTACACAGTGGTCAACGACGTCACGGCGCGCGACGTGCAGGTGCGCCACCATCAGTGGGATCTGGGCAAGAGCTTCGACACCTTCTGCCCCATGGGCCCATGGATCACCACCGCCGATGAACTGGACGGCCGCAACACCCGCGTGCGCGGATGGGTCAATGGCGAACTGCGCCAGGACGGCCGCACCAGCGACATGATCTTCGACATCGCCACGCTCATCGAGACCTGCTCGCGTGGCATCACGCTGCACCCTGGCGACGTCATCGCCACCGGTACGCCGGCCGGCGTGGGCATGGGCTTCACCCCGCCACGCTGGCTGCAGCGCGGTGATGTGGTGAAGATCGAGATCGACGGCATCGGCAGCATCGAGAACCGGTTCCAGTGATGGCACTGCACGCGTTTGATCGCATGTGGGTCGAGGACGAAGGCGAAGGCGATGCCGTCGTCTGCGTGCACGGCCTGGGCGGCAGTTCCAACACCTTCACGCCACTGATGCCGGTGCTCGCGCGCCACCGCGTCCTGCGCCCGGACCTTCCGGGCAGCGGGCGCTCGCAGCACGCCGAGGGTGCGTTGGCGATCGAACGCTTCGCCAGCGCGGTGCAGGGCGCCTGCGAGCGGCTGGGCATTACGCGGGCGCATTTCGTGGGCCACTCGCTGGGCACCATCGTGTGCCAGCATGTGGCCGCCAACGCCCCGGCGCTGGTACGCAGCCTCACGCTGTTCGGCCCGCTGATCGCACCCCCCGAGGCGGCCCGAACGGCCATGCGCGCACGAGCTGCCAAGGCGCGCAGCGAAGGCACGGCCGGCATGCAGGACATCACCGCCGCGCTGCTGAATGCGGCCCTGTCGGCCGACACCCGCCAGCGCCAGCCGCTGGCCTTGGCCTTTGTGCGTGAAAGCCTGATGCGGCAGGACAGCGAGGCCTACGCCCGCATGTGCGAGGCGCTGGCCAACGCACAGCCGGCGCGGGTGGATGCCATCGCCTGCCCGGTGCTGCTGGTGACCGGCGATGAAGACGGCGTGGCACCACCCCAGTCCGTTCGGGCCATGGCCGAACGCCTGCATGCAGCACCCAGCACCCATGTGGTGGTGCTGCCGCGCTGCGGGCACTGGACCCCGATCGAACGTGTGGCCGAATGCCAGGCCGAACTGCGCGCCTTCCTGGCGGGGCAGCGACAGGAGACCCCCCGGTGAGTGACGTGCTGTACACCAACGTGCGCATCTTCGACGGCGGCGGCGAGGCGCCGTTCACGGGCGAGGTTCTGGTTCAGGGCAACCACATCAGCCGCGTCGTCAAGACCAGCCACGGCCAGCGCACGCCGCCCGTGTCGGGCGCCACCGTGATCGACGGCGCTGGCGCCTTTCTCATGCCCGGCATGATCGAGGCGCACACACACTTCAGCTGGAACGACCAGCCCAGCCTGGACGCCATCCAGCGCATGCCGCCCGAAGAGCACATCCTGTGGTGCGCCGAGGTCGCCAAGCGCTACCTGGACATGGGCTGGACCAGCTGCGTCGGTGCGGCCACGGCTAAGCCGCGGCTGGACGTCGTCATTCGAAACGCCATCAACGACGGCACGATCGTCGGCCCGCGCTACCTGGCCGCCAGCCAGGAGATCACGGTGCCCGGCGGCCTGGGTGACACCACCGCGCCGCACCTGCCTCAACACGAGTTTGCATTCGGCGCCATCGTCAGCGGCGCCGAAGAGATGCGCCGCTGCGTTCGGATGTTTGCCAAGTACGGCGTGGACAGCATCAAGATCAACCTGTCGGGCGAGTCCATCACCGGCATGCCTTCGGAGATGAGCCAGTTCACGTCCGAGGAAATTCGCGTCTGCGTCGAGGAGGCCAAGGCCTGGGGCAAGCGCGTGGCGGCGCATGCGCGGTCGACGTGGTCGGTCAAGGAGTGCATCAAGCAGGGCATCGAGGTCATCTACCACGCCAGCTATACCGACGAAGAAGCGCTGGACATGCTGGAGGCCAGGAAGTTCGAGCACCACGTGGCGCCCGGACTGGCCTGGCTGATCAACACCTGCCACCACGCGTCGCCATGGGGCCTGACGCCCGAGGTGACGAAGAAGATGGGCTACCACCGTGAGCTGGAAGCCGCCATCGGCAGCATGCAAGCCATGCGCAAGCGCGGCATCCGCATCCTGCCCGGCGGCGACTATGGCTTTGCCTGGACGCCGCACGGCACCAACGCCAAGGACCTGGAGTATTTCGTCGAGTTCGTCGGCATGAGCCCGATGGAGGCGCTGCTGTCGGCCACCGCCTGGGGCGGGCCCATGATGAAGATGGGCAAAAGCATCGGCTACATCCGTGAAGGCTGCCTGGCCGACATCCTGCTGATCGACGGCGACCCGCTGGCCGACATCACGGTGCTGCAGGACAAGCGCCGCATCCTGTCGGTGATGAAGGACGGCGAGTTTCACCGAGCGCCCCCCGTCGGCAACGGCCGACTGGTGCGCAGCGGTGCGCCGTCGACCGTGAACCGCTGGGCTGCCTGAGGAGCACACCGCCATGACGCAGACGCTCTTCACCAACGTGCGCATCCTCGACGGCACCGGCACGCAACCGTACGCGGGCAGCGTGCTGGTGGACGGCAAGCGCATCCGCCAGGTCGGCCGCAGCACGGCGCCCATCACGCCTGGAGGCGCCACCGTCATCGACGGCGCTGGCGCTACGCTGATGCCGGGCATGGTGGAGGCGCACACGCACTTCAGCTGGAACGACGCGGCCACGCTGGCGGGCATCCAGACCATGCCGCTGGAAGAGCATGTGCTGTGGTGCGCCAAGGTGGCCAGGCGCTACCTCGAAGCGGGCTTCACCAGCTGCCTGGGCGCGGCCTGCGCCAAGCCGCGGCTGGACGTGGTCATTCGCAACGCCATCAACAGCGGGCAGATCCCGGGGCCCCGCTACCTGGCTGCCAGCCAGGAGATCACCGTGCCCGGCGGTCTCGGTGACGAGACGCTGCCGCACCTGCCCTTCCCGGAGTTCAGCTTCGGCGTCAACGTCAACGGCGCCGAGGACATGCGCAAGGTCGTGCGCATGTTCCTGAAGTACGGCGTGGACAGCATCAAGCTGAACCTGTCGGGCGACAACTTCGTGCCGGGTGCCGATTCGCACACCACCTGGATGACCGACGCCGAAGTCGCCGCCGCTGCCGAAGAGGTGAAGATGCGCGGCAAGCGCATCATCGTGCACGCCCGCAGCAAGGCCAGCGTGCAGCAGGCGCTGCGCCACGGGATCGACCTGATCTACCACGCCAGCTTCACCGACACCGAAACGCTGGACATGATGGAGGCGAAGAAGGACCGCATCTTCGTCGCCCCCGGCATCGCCATCCTGTACGCGCTGCTCAACGAGGCCGAGGCCTTTGGCGTCACCCGCGAGATCGCCACCGGCTGGGGCTACCAGGAAGAGTGGGACGCAGCGCTGGAATCGCTCAGCAAGATGCACAAGCGCGGCATCCGTGTGTTGCCTGGCGGCGACTATGGCTTCGCCTTCACGCCGCATTGCCAGAACGCGCGCGACTTGGAGTTTTTCGTCAAGTACCTGGGCATGACGCCGATGGAGGCCATCCGCTCTGCCACCGTGTATGGCGGCCAGATCATGCTGCGCGGCCACGAGCTGGGCGCAGTGAAGGAAGGCTACCTGGCCGACCTGTTGCTGGTGGACGGCGATCCGCTGGCCCAGCTGGCCATCCTGCGCGATCACAAGCGCATCCTGGCCGTGATGAAGGACGGCGTGTTCGCCAAGGCGCCGGCCATCGCTTCACACCGTGCCTGGGGACAGGCGGCATGAAGAGTCGCGCACCATGACGCACAACCAGCGTTGGGCGACTGCCCTGGTGGTCGGGGTGCCTATCGGCATATTCTCGATCTGGGCGCTGGTGGACAACCCGCGCCTGTACCTGGTGACGATGCTCAACAGCCTGACGCTGGCGTCGCTGTACTTCATTGTTGCCAGCGGCTTCACGCTGGTGTTCGGCCTGATGCGCAACGTCAACCTGGCACACGGCTCTCTTTACCTGCTGGGCGGCTACGTAGGCTACGTGGTCGAGCGCGAAACCGGCTGGTGGATCATCGCGCTGGCGGCGGGCTTTGCCGCGGCTGCGGTGGCCGGTTTGCTGATTCAGCTGCTGATCCTGCGCCGCATGCAGGGGCAGGACCTGCGGCAGACCATGGTGACCATCGGCCTGTCCATCGTCATTGCCGATATCCTGCTGTGGATCTTCACCGGGCAGGTCTACCAGATGGAAGCGCCCGAATGGCTGCAGGGCCCCATCCGCGGCATCCCGGTGATCAAGGCCTACTCGGCCTACCGGCTCAGTCTTCTGGGCTTCGGCATCGCCATCGGCATCTTCCTGTGGTGGCTGCTCAACCGCACCCGCGTGGGCACGATGATTCGAGCCGGCGTGGACGACCGCGCCATGCTAGCGGCGTCAGGAGTCAACGTGAACCTGGTGTTTGCCGTCACCTTCATGCTGGGCGCAGGTCTGGCAGGCTTTGGCGGCGTCATCGGCGCGGTTGAGCTGAGCATGGTACCGGGCGAAGACACGCGGCTTCTGCTGGCCAGCCTGATCGTCGTCATCGTGGGCGGCATGGGCAGCGTGGCGGGAGCAGCCATCGGTGCGGCCATCCTGGGCCTGGCCGAGACCTATGGCCTGGCCTACGCGCCGACCTACAGCGTGGTGTTCACCTTCGTGATCCTGATCGTGGTGCTGGCCTTCCGGCCGCGGGGCATCATGGGGAGGCCTGCATGAGCCCGCAGGCTTGGCCGAGGGCTCATCCCCGCATGGCGGGGCCGGCTGCAAGCCGTGGGGTGCCGCAATGAGTGCAGCGCGGTGGCGGCGCGCCATGAACACGGGGCTGGTGGCGTCCGCGCCGCGCCCCTTGCCCAGCACGGGCCGCACGCCCACGCGCGCAGCAACAGCACCAGACCCCTATGCCGACAGCAACGCACCGCGCTGGCTGAAGTTCTTGTGGCGCACACTCAGCGCGCGCCACGTCTTCGTGTTGCTGGGTGTGCTGCTGCTGCCCTTCGTGGCCACGCCTTTCCTGACCTACCAGGTGGCGGCGCAGTCGCTCATCTTCGGGCTGATCGCGCTGTCGCTCAGCTTCCTGGCAGGCTATGGCGGCATGGTCTCGCTGGCGCAGATGTCGGTGGCTGGCATGGCCGGCTATGCGGTGGCGGTGTTGGGCGTCAGCGGCACGGCCACCAGCCTGGGTTGGGCCTGGTGGGTGGTGGTGCCTGCTGCGCTGCTGATAGCGGTGATCTGCAGCACGCTGATCGGTTGGCTGTCGGTCCGCACCGACGGCATCTACACCATCATGATCACGCTGGCCATTGGCGTGGCCTTCTACTACCTGGTGCTCCAGAACTACACCGTGTTCAACGGCTTCCAGGGCTTCCAGAAGGTCTACCCCCCTGAGGTGTTAGGCCTGAACTGGCGCGACCCGCTGCCGTTTTACTTCCTGAGCCTGTTGTGCGCGATGTCGGGCTACCTGTTCATCCAGTGGCTGGTGCGCACGCCTTTCGGCATCGCGCTGCAAGGCACGCGTGACAACGCGCGACGCATGGCTTCACTGGGCTTCAACGTCACCGCGCACCGTGTGGCGGCTTACGCTGTGTCGGGCCTGCTGGCGGGTGTGGGCGGTGTGCTGCTGGTCTGGTACAACGGGCTCATCACGCCGGGCTCGGTGGGCACCGGTTGGTTGATCAACGTGCTGGTGATCGCCGTGCTCGGCGGCATGAAGCATCCCATCGGCGCCTTCCTGGGCGCCATCGTCTTCATCCTGTTGCAGACCTTCGCCATCGACGTCATCGACCGCGAACGCTTCAACCTGGTCATTGGTGGCGTCTTTCTCGCCATCGTCCTGTTTTCCCCCGACGGCCTGCTCGGACTGTGGACAACGTTGCGCTCGCGCTTCGGTCCGAACCAGGCGCTGACTTCAACCCCTGTGAGGAGACAACCGTGAATACGACCAAGAGAACCTGGATCCGCACGATGTGCGCCGCTGCTGCCGTGACGGCTGTCTGCGGCACCGCCTTTGCACAAGGCACGCCAGTGAAGATCGGTCTGCTGGCCACACTGGAAGGCCCGTTTGCTGCCGGCGGTGCCGACGGCATGCGGGGCGCAGAACTCGCCGTCAAGCAGCGTGGCGGTGTGGTCGCGGGCCGCAAGATCGAGATCATCAAGGCCAGCTCCGACGCCAAGCCCGACGTGGCCGTCAACGCCACGCGTAAACTGGTGGAACAGGACAAAGTCGACATCATGGTCGGCCCCTTGTCGGGCGGCGAAGGCATCGCCGTCAAGGACTACTCCAAAACCCAGCCGCAGGTGACCTTCATCAACGGTGGCTCGGGCGCGCAAGCCACCACGCTGGTCAACACCAGCCCGAACTTTTTCCGCTTCAACACCGAAGGTGCGCAGTGGATGGTAGGCCTGGGCAAGGCGGCCATTGACAAGGGCTACAAGCGCACGATGATCATTGCCGAGGACTATGCCTTCCCGTACAGCCAGGTACAGGGCTTCATGGCCGAGTACTGCCGTCTGGGCGGCAAGGTTCCGGTGAAGGCCTGGGTACCGCTGGGTGGCAAGGACTACTCGTCGGTGATCGCCACCATTCCGAAAGACGTGGACGCGCTGCTGGTGGTGCTGGGCGGCGCCGACGCGGTGAACTTCCTGACGCAGTACGAGAACTCCGGCGGCGACAAGCCCATGATGGGCGGCAGCATCACCGTCAGCCAGGACGTTCTCAACTACAAGGGCAAGCGGCGCGACTCGCTGGTGGGCACCATCTCTGCTGGCCCCTTGGCCGACAGCTTTGACGGCGCCGACTGGAAGGCCTTCGTGGCCGACTACCAGAAGACCTACCCGGTGTCGGCCGGCGGCTTCCCAAGCCCCAGCCTGTTTGCCTTCGTCTACTACGTGAACATGAAGGCCGCGCTGGACGGCCTCGCGGCAGTCAATGGCGACTTGAGCGGCGGTCAGGCCAAGTACCGCGACGCGCTGCAGAAGCTGGTGCTGAAGACGCCGACTGGCGAAGTTCGCCTGGACAGCAACCGTCAGGCCATCGGCACCACTTTCGTGACCGAAGTCGTGAAGGACAGCAAGGGCGATCTGTCGACCCGCGTTGTCCGCAAGGTTGACAACGTCGATCAGACGCTGGGCATCAAGAAGGAAGACTTCAAGATGGGCAGCCGCGACGTCCCCGCGTGCCCTTGAGTCCAAGAGACCTGTGGCTTCGATCAGCACGCTGAGCCCGCAGCGCGCCGTCGCGGCGCGTGCGGCGGCATCGGCGGCCAACCGGCCCCTGATGAGCAGCGACGCGCTGGTGCTCGAAGGCGTGACCCGCGCCTTCGGGGCGCTGCGCGCCGTCGACGAGGTGTCGCTGACCGTGGCCGCAGGCCAGAAGTACGCCGTGCTGGGCTCCAACGGCGCCGGCAAGACGACGCTGTTTAACGCCATCACCGGCGACTTCCCGCCCACGGCGGGACGCATCCTGTTCTTTGGCGAAGACATCACCGCGTTGCCGCCCCACGAACGCATCCGCAAGGGCCTGCGGCGTACTTACCAGTCGTCGCTGCTGTTCAAGGAACTGAGCGTGCGCGACAACCTGTTCCTGGCGGTGCGTGGCGTCAGCAACGGCCGTTTCAGCTTCTGGCGCGCCGGTGCGCAGCACGCGTCACAGCGGGCCACCGACGACATCCTGCACCGCGTGCGGCTGGACACGCTGAGGGATGAACTCGTGGGCAACCTGGCGCACGGCCAGCAGCGGCAGCTGGAAATCGGCATGGCGCTGGCCGGCGCGCCGCGGCTGATCTTGTTCGACGAGCCGGCGGCCGGGCTGTCACCGGCCGAGCGGCGCGAGTTGGTGGCGCTGCTGCGCGGCCTGCCGGCACACATGAGTTTCGTGATCATCGAGCACGACCTGGACATTGCACTGCGCGTGGTGGAGCGCGTCACGGTCATGCACAACGGCCGCGTGCTCAAGCACGGCACGCCTGATGAGATCGAGAACGACGCGCAAGTGCAGGCCATCTACATGGGCGGAAAACACTGATGGGTTGGTTCGGCCGCTCCGAAGGGGACACGAAAAAGTCCTCCGCCCCGCTGCTGGTCATCGAGGGGCTGGACGTCTACTACGGCCGCGCCCATGCGCTGCAGGGCGTGAGCCTGAGCCTGGCGCGCGGCGTGCTGGGCATCGTGGGCCGCAACGGCATGGGCAAGACCACGCTGTGCAACGCCGTCACCGGACTGGTGCCGGCCAGCGGAAGCATTCGCCTGGCAGGCGAAGAGATCCTGGGGCTGAGCCCCAACCAGATCACGCAGCGTGGCATCGCTTACGTGCCGCAAGGCCGACGCGTGTGGCCCAGCTTGTCGGTGGACGAAACGCTGAAGCTGGTGGCGCGCAAGAAGCGCGACGTGGAACGCGTCTACACGATGTTCCCGCGACTGGCCGAGCGAAAGTCCAACGGCGGCGGCCAGCTGTCGGGCGGCGAGCAGCAGATGCTGGCCATCGGCCGCGCACTGCTGCTCGAGCCGCGCCTGCTGGTGATGGACGAGCCCACCGAAGGCCTGGCGCCGGTGATCGTGGAGCACGTGGCGAATTCTCTGCGCACGCTGGTGGCAGAAGGCGAGATCGCCATCTTGCTGATCGAGCAGAACCTGGGCGTGGCGCTGGACGTGGCCGACAACATCGGCGTCATGGTGAACGGCCGCATCGCGCACCAAATGCCGGCGGCTCAGCTGGCGGCCGACCGCGGCTTGCAGGAACAACTGCTGGGCGTGCGCAGCGGCGGACACCACGACGAAGTGCCCGAGCCCGCCGACGAGCCCACGCCAGTCGCAGAGGCCGCGCCCGTACAGGTGTACACCGTGCGCCGAGCGCATGGCGAAGGCGCACCTTCGCTGGACGACCTGGCACCGCGCACGGTGCGCGGCTTCAACCGCTGGAACGCCGGCGGCACTGCCGGCCCGGCGCCCGACATCGCACGCGAAGCGCCAGCGCTCACCGCCGCGCTGGCCGACGCCACGCCATGGCTCACGCGCGCCGCGGCCGGCCAGGTGCTCGAGTTCCCGGTGGCCGCCACCAGCGGCCGCGCCGCCTACGTGGTGGGCACCTTTGACACCAAGGCGCGCGAGTTGTTCTTCCTGCGCCAGTGCCTTGAAAAGTTGGGCCTGCGCGTGGTGACGGTCGACCTGTCCACCAGCGGCCGGCCCTCACCTGCCAGCGTGCACCCGCGCGAAGTGGCTCGCCACCACCCCGGTGGCGAATCAGCCGTGTTCAGCGACGACCGCGGCAGCGCGGTCACCGGCATGGCGCTGGCCTTCGAAAACTACGTGCGCACGCGACGCGATCTGGGCGGCATCATCTCGGCGGGCGGCTCTGGGGGAACCTCTCTGGCCACGCCAGGCATGCGCGTGCTGCCCATCGGCGTGCCCAAGGTCATGGTCAGCACCATGGCCAGCGGGGACACGCGGCCCTATGTGGGCCCCAGCGACATCTGCATGATGTATTCGGTGACGGATGTCCAAGGCATCAACCGCATCAGCGAGAAGGTGCTGGCCAATGCGGCCCATGCGCTGGCCGGCATGGTGACGCACCCGCCAGCCGAGTCGGCCACCACCAAGCCCGCGCTGGGCTTGACGATGTTCGGCGTCACGACGCCCTGCGTGCAGGCCGTGGCCAAGCGGCTGCAGGACGATTACGACTGCCTAGTCTTCCACGCCACCGGCGTGGGCGGCCAGAGCATGGAGAAGCTGGCCGACTCGGGCCTGCTGGCCGGCGTCATTGACGTCAGCACCACCGAGGTGGCCGACGAGATCGGCGGCGGCGTGCTGTCGGCCGGCGCCACCCGCATGGACGTGTTTGCGCGTCACGCCATCCCTTACGTGGGCAGCTGCGGCGCGCTGGACATGGTGAACTTCGGCGGTTGGGAGACCCTGCCCGAGCGCTTCAGGACGCGCAAGCTCTACCGCCACAACCCGACGGTGACGCTGATGCGGACCACGGTTGATGAGAACAGACGCATCGGTGAATTCATTGCCGGCAAGCTCAACGCCATGGCCGGTCCGGTGCGTTTCCTCATTCCCGAAGGCGGCGTGTCGGCCATCGACAAGCCAGGCCAGCCCTTTCACGACCCCGAAGCCGACCGCGTGCTGTTCACGACGCTCGAGCAGCACTTCCGTGCCGGCCCGCAGCGCAAGCTGCTGCGTGTGCCGCACCACATCAACGACGACGCCTTCGCCGACGCCCTGGTGGCGGCCTGGCATGACGTACAGCAGGCCGCTGCCACCGCGCGCCGCGCTTGACACGAAGGACAACCCTCCGATGGCACGCATACCCAGACAGACCCTGTTGGACCGCTTTCGCACCAAGATCGCCGCCGGGCGCCCGCTCATTGGCGGCGGCGCAGGTACCGGGCTGTCGGCCAAGTGCGAAGAGGCCGGCGGCATCGACCTCATCGTCATCTACAACTCCGGCCGCTACCGCATGGCCGGCCGCGGCTCGCTGGCCGGGCTGATGGCCTATGGCAACGCCAACGAAATCGTCTGCGAGATGGCGACCGAGGTGCTGCCGGTGGTGAAGCACACGCCAGTGCTGGCGGGCGTGAACGGCACAGACCCGTTCATGATCCAAGACCAGTTCCTGCGCCGGCTCATCGACCTGGGTTTCAGCGGTGTGCAGAACTTCCCCACGGTGGGCCTGATCGACGGCACCTTCCGCGCCAACCTGGAAGAGACCGGCATGAGCTATGCGCTGGAGGCAGACATGATCCGCGCCGCGCACGACATGGACCTGTTGACCACGCCCTATGTCTTCAGCGAACAGAACGCGCACGACATGGCCGCGGCCGGTGCCGACATCGTGGTCTGCCACCTGGGCCTGACCACGGGCGGCGCCATCGGTGCAGAAACCGCGATGAAGCTGGCCGATTGCGTCGACCCCATCAATGCCTGGGCGGCTGCGGCACGCGCGGTCAACCCCGGGGTCATCGTGCTGTGCCACGGCGGCCCCATCGCCACACCCGACGACGCGCAGTTCATCCTGCGCGCCTGCCCTGCGTGCGACGGCTTCTACGGCGCTAGCTCGATGGAGCGGCTGCCCACCGAGGTGGCGCTGACCGACACGACACGCCGCTTCACTGAAATCACGCGATAACGAGTTCGAGGAGACACCCCATGACCGGCGCTGAATTCGGCAGTTTCATCCTTGCGTTGATCGTCGTCGCGATCGTCGTCGCCATTGCCGTCTGGCTGCTGCACTGGCTGTACCTGCGCAGCAGCAAGGAACGCGCTTTCGTGCGCACCGGCCTGGGCGGACAGAAGGTGGTGCTGGACGGCGGTGCATTCGTGCTGCCTATCGTGCACGACGTTATTCCGGTGAACATGAACACACTGCGCCTGGAGGTGATGCGCGGCCGCGACAAGGCGTTGATCACGAAAGACCGGATGCGCGTAGACGTGATCGCCGAGTTCTATGTGCGTGTGGCGGCTCAGCCCGAAGCCGTGGCTGCCGCCGCGCAGACGCTGGGCCTGCGCACAATGGAGCCTGCGCAGCTGAAAGAGCTGGTGGAAGGCAAGTTCATCGACGCATTGCGCACGGCTGCGGCCGAGATGACCATGGAAGAGCTGCACGAAAAGCGCGGCACCTACGTCAAACGCGTGCGTGAAGCCGTGGCCGGCGACCTGACCATGAACGGCCTGGAACTCGAAGCCGCTTCGTTGACCCAGCTGGACCAGACCAGCATGGAGTACTTCAACCCCAGCAACGCGTTTGACGCCGAGGGCCTGACACGACTGACCGAGCAGATCGAGCACCGCAAGAAGCAGCGCAACGACGTGGAGCAAGACACGCTGATCGCCATCCGCAACAAGAACCTGGAGGCCGAGAAGCTCAGCCTGGGCATCGACCGCGAGAGCGAGTACGCGCGCTTGGCCCAGCAGCGCGAAGTGGAGATGGCCCGCGCCCGCCAGCGTGCCGAGGTGACCACCGAACGGGCGCAGCGCGAGCAGGAAGCCGAAGGCGCGCAGATCACGGCCAAGCAGACCATCGAGACCGCCCGCATCCGCTCGGATCAGACGTTGGAGCAGGACCGCATCGCCAAGGAGCGTGCGATCCAGGCTGCCGAGATCGAGCGCCGCATGTCGCTGGAACTGGCCGAGCAGCAGCGCGCCATTGCCGTGGCACGCGAGAGCAAGGCACAGAGCGAGGCCCAGGCCGAAGCCGAGATCGCCCGCGCCGCCGCGGTGTCCGCCGAAGAGAAGGTGTTCACCGCGCGCGAAGTCGAGATGGCCGAGCGCAAGAAGGCCATCGAGCTGATCGGTGCCGCGCAGGCCGCCGAGCGCGAGGCGCTGCGCCTAACCAGCGCGGCCGCGGCCGAGAAGGAGGCCAGCGCCGACCGCGGAGCGGCCGTGGTGGCGCAGGCCACCGCTGACGCCGATGCCGACAAGATCCGCAGTCTGGCCGCGCGCGTGCGCGCCGAGATCGAGGCCGAATCGCTGAGCTGGATGAACGAGGCGCACAACATGCTGTCGCCTGACGCACGCGCGTCGGCACTGCGGCTGAAGCTGGTGGAGAAGGCCGAAGCCATCATCCGAGAATCGGTACGGCCGATGGAGCGCATCGAGGGCATCAAGATCCTGCACGTCGATGGCCTGGGCGGTGGTGGAGGCCACAGCAACGGCATGGGCGACGGTCATGGTGGCGGCTTCGCCGATGGCGTGGTGAACTCGGCCTTGCGCTTCCGCGCGCAGGCGCCGCTGGTCGACCAGTTGCTGAAGGAAATCGGCCTGGACGCCGGCGACCTGGGGCGCCTGACCGCGGGCACCACCAGCACGCAGGCCACGCCGCCCGCCGCTGCGCCCACGAAGGAGTGAGGGCGCGCGCATGATCAAGGTCTACGTCTCCAGCGTCATCGACGCCAGCGCTGACAACGTCTGGTCGCGCGTCCGTGATTTCAACGGCCTGCCGCTGTGGCACCCGGCCATCGCCGACAGCCGCATCGAGAACAACGAGCCCAGCGACCGTGTGGGCTGCATCCGCCACTTCCACACCCGCGACGGCGGCATGATCCGCGAGCGCCTGCTGGGCTTGAGCGACTACGACTACAGCTGCAGCTACGAGATCCTCGAAAGCCCCATGGGCGTGACCGACTACGTGGCCACGCTTAAGCTCACACCGGTGACCGACGGCAATCGCTGCTTTGCCGAATGGAGCGCCGAGTTCGACTGCGCCGAAGGGCGCGAGCGCGAGCTGACCGACACCATCGGTGGCGGTGTGTTCCAGGGCGGCTTCGATGCCTTGAAGCGCCACTTCGGTCGTCGCTGAATCGAGCGCCGCGTCGATGCTGCAGAAGGTCGTTCGCTCCACCGTCATTGACGAGCCCATCGAGCGCGTCTGGGCCGTGCTGCGCGATTTCAACAGCCACGACCAGTGGCACTCCGTGGTCGACCAGAGCCGCATCGAAGGACAAGAGCGCAGCGACCAGGTCGGCTGCGTGCGCAGCTTCACGCTGAAAGATGGCAACCGCATCCGCGAGCAGCTGCTGACGCTGGACGACCGCGAACACAAGAGCACCTATTGCATCGTGGATGCCACGGTGCCGCTGCAGCGCTATGTGGCCACTGTGACGCTGAAGCCGGTGACCGATGGCAACCGCACCTTCTGGCACTGGGAGTCGTCGTTCGCCACGCCGCCGGGCATGGAGCGCGAGCTGCGCGACATGGTGGCCACCGGGGTGTACGAAGCGGGCTTTGCCAACCTGCGCCAGCATTTGGGCCTGGGCGCCGATCTGTTGCCCCGTGGCGCACCGCCCATGCCCACCGCGCTGCCCATGGCGAGCCGCCGAGCGGTGCTGCACACGTACGGCGGCCCCGAGGTACTGCAGGCCGAGTACGCCGAGGCCCCGGCACCCGGAACCGGCGAAGTGCGCATCCGCCAGCGCGCCATCGGCGTGAACTACTTTGACGTCTACCTGCGCAAAGGCTGGATGCCCGGCATGCTGCCCTTGCCCGGTACGCCGGGCATGGAAGCCGCCGGCACCGTCATCGACGTCGGCCGCGGCGTCAATGGCCTGCTGCCCGGCGACCGCGTCGCCTACCTCGGTCCAGTGCCCGGCGCCTACTGCAGCGTGCGCAGCGTGCCGGCCAGCTGGTGCGTGCGCCTGCCTGCGGCGGTAGATGACGACGTGGCCGCCGCGCTGCTGCTGAAGGGCCTGACGGCCGACATGCTGCTGCGCGACCTGGGCCATGTGGGGCCCGGCACGCGGCTGCTGCTGCACGCGGCCGCTGGCGGCGTGGGCCTGCTGGTGGCCAGCTGGGCACAGCGGCTGGGCGCCACCGTCATCGGCACCACCAGCAGCGAAGACAAGGCCCGCGTGGCCCGCGAGCACGGCTGCCAGCACGTCATCGTGACGCGTGATTACCGTTTTGCCGACGAGGTGCAGCGGCTGTGCGGTGGCGCCGATGTCATCGTCGACGGCCTGGGCGACGCAGCGCGCGAACAGAACTTTGCAGCGCTCGCACCCTGCGGCCACTGGATCAGCCTGGGCCAGGCCACCGGCGGCCTGCAGCCGCTGGACCCCAACCTGCTGGTGCAGAAATCGGCCACGTTCTCACGGCCCGTGGTCTTTGCCTACCTGTCGTCACCCGAGCAGCTGCTGGCGCGCACGCAGCGCCTGTGGGCCGCGCTGGCCGACGGCAGCATCCGAAAGCCGGTGATCGAGCGCTACACGTTAGACGCTGCAGCCGCAGCCCATGCGCGGCTGGAGTCGCGCCAATCGGTCGGGCCGCTGGTACTGATGGCCTGACGAGCGTCGCGACGCTGGGTTTCTACTGCGGCTTGCTCGGGCTGACGGAAGGCCATCGCCCGGATTTGGGCTTCCCTGGCGCCTGGCTCTATGCCCAAGGCCAAGCACAGGCGGTGCTGCACATCTACTGGGACCGGCCCAAGCCGAACAGCACCACCGGCGTCATCGACCACATGGCCTTCACCGCCAGCGACTTGAAGGCGGTGAAGGCCCGCTTCGACGCAGCCGGCCTGAAGTACGACCTGCGCCAACAGGCAGGGTCCGGTACCTGGCAGCTGTTCACCCATGACCCCAACGGGGCCAAGGTGGAGCTGGACTTTGAACCTTCGGAGACGCAGTGACCTTGCCCCTGAATCCCGTAGCGCTCAGCGCCCTTGTCACGCGGCCTTGTTGAGCTGTGCCGCGACCCAGCGTTCCTCGTACTGCCTTGGGCTCAGGTAGCCCAGCGTGGAATGCAGTCGCCGGTGGTTGTAGAAGGCCAGCCAGTCGATCACTTCGGCCATGGCCTGCCGCCTGGTGGCGAATTTGCGCCCGTGCAGTCTGCCGACCTTCAGCCTTCCCCACAGGCTCTCCGTAGGCGCGTTGTCCCAGCAGTCGCCCTTGCGGCTCATTGACG
>JAJTDE010000065.1 GCA_021298085.1 Rubrivivax sp. | reverse complement strand
CGGGCTCAGCCGCCTTTGCAGCGGCAGGCTGCGCCACGGGCGCCGGCTTCAGGGCCACCACCAGCACCAGGATCAGCACCACCCCCACCCCGGCAAAGCCCCAGGGTGGCCGGCGGCCCTGCTGATGCGCCTTGTGGCGTGCGACAAAGCTGTGCCGGATCAAGGCACCCGCCAGCATCAGCACACACAACACCAGCCAGTTCCAGGAGGCAAGGTGAAGTAGGTGTTGTGCACGCTGCGCTGCTTGGCGCGCTGGCCGTGCACCGGGTCCACCGGCCGGCCTTCCATCATGTCGGCGACCACCTTGCGCTGCCCCGGAATGATCCAGAAGAAGACGTTGGCGCTCATCGCCGTGGCCATCATCGCGCCCACCAGCAGGAACGCGGCGCGGCCGGCAAACAGCTGGCACGCGGCCCAGGCCGACAGCACCACCACCAGCGTCACCAGTGCGCCGACCAGTTCGTCGCCGCGGCGTCGCTGCCCCAGGGTGCGGCAGACCAGGTCATAGAGCAGCCAGAAGACCACCAGGAACAGCAGCGCCGCGGCGCCTGCGGCCATGCCCGACCAGTCGTGGACTGACTTGTCCACCAGGAAGGTGCCGGCGTTCCACAGGTACATCACCGTGAACAGCGCAAAACCGGAGAGCCAGGTGGAGTAGCTCTCCCAGTAGAACCAGTGGAGCTTGCTGTCGATGCCCGGTGGGGCGACCATGTACTTCTGGGGGTGGTAGAAGCCCCCGCCATGCACCGCCCAGAGGGCGCCGTCCACGCCCTTGGCCTGGAGGTCGGGCGCGGTGGGCTTGAGCAGGTTGTTGTCGACCCAGACGAAATAGAAACTCGAGCCCACCCACGCAATGGCCGTGATCACGTGCAGCCAGCGCAGCAGCAGGTTGGCCCAGTCGGTCAGGTAGCTCAGCAGTGAAGCATCCATGGCACAGAGTGTAGGGGCGCCCAGGCGCCACCCAGCGCCGGCACAGTGGCCCAAGGCCAAGCACAATCTGCGCCATCAGCCCTTTGCGGTGGCAGACACCACCGCACCGCCCCGGCGCCCTCAAGAGGAAACCCCGATGCTCCTGCTGCACACCATGTTGCGCGTTGGCGATCTGCAACGCTCGATCAACTTCTACACCCAGGTGCTGGGCATGACGCTGCTGCGCACCACCCAACGCCCTGACCAGCGCTACGACCTGGCCTTCCTGGGCTATGGCAGCAACCCCGAACACGCCGAGATCGAGCTGACCTACAACTACGGCGTCGAGCGGTATGAGCTGGGGACGGCCTTCGGGCACCTGGCCATCGGAGTGCCCGATGTCGCGGCCACCTGCGCCGCCGTCCGAGAGAAGGCGTCTGCGCTGGGCGGCGCCATCACCCGAGAAGCCGGCCCGGTGAAGGGCGGCAGCACCATCATCGCCTTCATCACCGACCCGGATGGCTACAAGATCGAGCTGATCCAGCGCGTGGGCCGGGCCGGCTGATCACACGCACCAGCCCGCCAGGGGCATGCCGCGTCAGACGTTGCCGGCCCAGGGCAACAGGTCGTCGACGGCCGTGTCGTCACGACACAGCTCGCCAAAGCTCAGGGTGTGGGACGCCGCACGCAGGCCCGTCAGGAAGTCCCCCGGGGCCACGACTAAGGCCGATACCACCAGCCCCAGGCGCACCAGGAAGGTGACCACCAGGGTGCCCGGCAGGATGTTGATCGATTGGGCGGGTGCTGACTCCATTCCGACGCGCTCCACGTTCCGGGCGGCCACCGCAGCGCCCTGCGCGTGTCATCGGCCAGCCGGCGCATCAGCTGCACCGGCAGCGGCAGACCAACGGGTGCGCGGGTGTGGACAAGCGGTCGCTTGTCACACCCTGTCGGCAAGAAGTCAGCGTCGCGTCAGGGTGTCAGCCACGCTTGAGGCGCTGCGAACGGCGTGCCAACGCCGTGATCGATGCCCAATCGCCCGCATCCATGGCCTGCTGCGGCGTCAGCCAGCTGCCCCCGCATACCCGGACATTGGGCAGCTGCAGGAACTCTGGTGCCGTTTGCTCGCTGATGCCGCCGGTCGGGCAAAAGACCACGTCGGGAAAAGGCCCTGCCAGGGCCTTGAGGAGCGGCACGCCGCCAGCGGCGCTGGCCGGGAAAAACTTGAGGAAGTGCAGGCCGTCGTCGTGCGCGGCCATGACCTCTGACGCTGTCGCCACCCCGGGCAACAGCGGCAAGCCTGCGTCACGGCAGGCCTGGCCAATGGCCGCGGTGTAGCCGGGGCTGACCCCAAATTGGCAGCCGGCATCCCTGGCGGCACGCACGTCGGCGGCCGTGCGCAAGGTGCCCGCCCCCACGATGGCCTCGGGCAACGCACGCGCGATGGCCTCGATGCAGCGCAGGGCCACCGGCGTGCGCAGCGTGATCTCGAGCACGCGCACACCGCCATCCAGCAGGGCCTGCGCCATCGGCAGGGCATCGGCCTCGCGCTGCAGCACGATGACCGGGATCACAGGGCCATGGTCGGCCAGTTCCAGCGTATTCAAGGCATTCTCCTCAACAGGCCAGCGGCCCCTCACAACCAGGACACGGCGCCTTCCTCGGCGCTGCGAACATTGCGGCGCATGCCGGCAAACAGCTCGCGGCCGATCCCGGCCCCGGCGTCGGCCGCGTGGGCGTCGCTGCGGCCGGCCTGTTCACGCGCCGCCCATTCCGCCTCCGAGACCCGCACCTGCAGCGTCCCTTCCACGGCATCCAGCCGGACGATGTCGCCGTCACACAGGCGCGCCAGTGGCCCACCGGCCAACGCCTCCGGGCTGAGGTGAATGGCTGCCGGCACCTTGCCCGACGCACCGCTCATGCGCCCATCGGTCACCAGCGCCACCCGGAAGCCCTCGTTCTGCAGCACGGCCAGCGGCGGCGTCAGCTTGTGCAGCTCGGGCATGCCATTGGCCTGCGGCCCCTGGAAGCGCACCACCACCACCACGTCGCGGTGCAGCTCACCGGCCTTGAAGGCCTGCTGGAACGCGTCCTGGCTTTCGAAGACACGGGCTGGGGCCTCGATAACGTGCCGGTCTTCCGGCACGGCCGACACCTTGATGACGGCCCGGCCCAGGTTGCCCTGCAGCAGGCGCAAGCCGCCGGTGGCCGAGAACGGCTGGGCGGCCGTGCGCACCACCGTGGCGTCGCCGCTGTTGTCGGGCACGTCAGACCAGCGCAGTCGTGGCGCGGCCTCCTCACCAGAGGCCAGTTCCGGCACCCGCGCATGGGCGGCCAGACCGTCGGGGTGGACGGCCGGCGCGGGGTGCATCAGGCCGGCGCCCAGCAGCTCACGGATCACAAAGCCGGGCCCGCCCGCGGCCTGAAACTGGTTGACGTCGGCTGAACCATTCGGGTAGACCCTGGCGAGCAGCGGCACCACAGCGCTCAGTTCGGCAAAGTCGTCCCAGTCGATCAGGATGCCGGCGGCGCGGGCCACCGCGACCCAGTGGATCAGGTGGTTGGTGGAGCCGCCCGTGGCCAACAGGGCCACCATGGCATTGACGATGCAGGCCTCGTCCACCAGTTCACCAATCGGCAGGAAGCGCGGGCCGCTGCGGACGATGCCCAGCAGTTCGCGGACGGCCTCACGCGTCAAGTGCTCACGCAGGCCGTCGTGCGGGTGCACAAACGCTGCGCCGGGCACGTGCAGGCCCATGGCTTCCAGCAGCATCTGGTTGCTGTTGGCGGTGCCGTAGAAGGTGCAGGTGCCAGGGCCATGGTAGGCGGCACTCTCGGCCTTCAGCAGCTCTTCCCGCCCGACCTCGCCCTGGGCATACCGTTCACGCACCTTGGCCTTGTCGCCGTTGGACAGCCCCGAGCTCATCGGGCCGGCGGGCACAAAGACACAGGGCAGGTGGCCGAAGTGCAGCGCACCGATCAGCAGGCCCGGCACGATCTTGTCGCAGATGCCCAGCAGCAGCACGCCATCAAACACGTCGTGGCTCAGCGCGACAGCCGTGCCCATGGCGATGGTGTCGCGCGAGAAGAGGCTCAACTCCATGCCAGGCTGGCCCTGCGTGACACCGTCACACATCGCCGGCACACCGCCGGCGACCTGGACGGTGGCGCCGTGGCGGGCCGCCTCGGCGCGGATCAGCGCCGGGTAGCCTTCATAGGGTTGGTGCGCCGACAGCATGTCGTTGTAGGCCGTCACCACGGCGATGTGCGGCGCCCGTTCGGCCACAATCCGCAGCTTGTCGCTGGCGGGCATGGCCGCGAAGGCGTGCGCCACATTGGCGCAGCCCATGCGGTCGCTGCCACGGGCACGCGAGGCGAGCAGTCGTGTCTGGGCCAGGTAGGCGGCGCGCAAGGGTGCACTGCGTTGTCGGATGCGTGCCGTGACACGTTGAAGCACGGGGTTCAGCAAGACAGGTGGTGTGGCCATTGGGTACCTCGGCGGCTTGTCCAGATGTTCAGGGACAACAGGGTGGCGTGCCTTCGCTCAGGTCCGATCTTCGGTGTCGGGTTCTGATCCGGGCCGCCGCGAGCAGACTGTAACTCCGAAGCTCCAACCTTGGTAATTAAGTTACCTTCATACGCCGCGCACCGCGCGCCCGACCTGGCTCTGGCCCAGCACCGCGAACGCCACGGCGCCGACGCGCCCGTCTGGGTGCTGGGTTATGCCTCCTTGATCTGGCGCCCGGAGTTTGACGCCGAGGAGGTGCGACCAGCCCGCGTCCAGGGCTGGCACCGGTGCCTGCGCATGCGCTCGCGCGTCAACCGGGGAACCCCCGAGTGCCCCGGACTGGTCTTTGCGCTGGTACACGGCGGCGCGTGCCGCGGGCTGGTCTACCGCCTGCCCGCGCAGGACATGGAACAGCAGTTCGAACGCCTGTGGGCCCGCGAAATGCCCATCGGCGTCTACGACCCGCGTTGGCTGACGGCCATGACACCGCAAGGCCCCGTTCCTGCGCTCGCTTTTACGCTGAGCCGCCGCAGCCCCAGCTGGACAGGCGCCATCCCCGACGAGCAGATGCTGCACATCCTGCGCCACGCCAGCGGCCGCTTCGGGTCGACGCTGGACTACCTGCTGCTCACCGCCAAGGCGCTGCACGCACACGGCGTGGTTGACCGCGAGATCGAGCGACTGGTGAAGCTGGCCCGACAGCACGGGCTGTGCCCGTGAGCGACACAGGGTTCAGACGCGGCCGGCGTCAGGACGCCGCGCGCTCGCGGGCCTTGTCCAGGTCTTCCTGCGTGTCGATGTCCAGCAGCACACCCGGGTCATCGACGTGCACTTCACACGATGGGTAGCGCATCAACAGGCGCCGCGCACCTTCGTCGCCCGACAGGGCCATGAGCTCGGAGTAGAGCTCTGCCGAGAAGCCCACCGGATGACCCCGACGGCCTTGGTGGAACGGCACGACACAGGCATGGCCGGGCAAGGCGTCGGCGACGCGGTGCAGGGTGTCGGGACGGATCAGGGGCATGTCGCCGGGCAAGATCAGCCAGCCGGACGCCTGCGGCCGTGCGCTGACACCGGCGGCAATCGAGCGCGCCATGCCCTGCTGCGCCAGCACGGGCGGCAGCACGACGGTGTCGCGCGTGCTGACATGGCGGGCGACTTCGGCTTCCAGCGCCTCGGTGGTGACCACCACCATCGGCAGGCAGCTGGCACGCACGCTGTCCAGCGTGGTGCCCAGCACACTGTTGCGCACCAGGGATTGCTGCAGCTTGTGCCCCGACCCGGTGAAGCGTGTACCCCGGCCGGCGGCCAGGACAATGACGATGGGCGAGGTACTCATGATGCGCTGCAACAAACCCCTGGAGCATGCGTCGCCGGCACAGGCGACACCACCCGGGGCTTCACTTAGGGCCTTTTCCGTAGGGCCCATGGCACACCATCGGGTTGCTGCCCAGGCGGCAGTCCACGGCGGCATTGAGCGGTTGCGCGTGCGTCCCCCCTTCCTATACTGCGTGCCATGGATGACCTCGCCTCCCTGCGCAAGAGCTACGAGCGCGCTGCGCTCGATGAAACCGCCTCCGAGGCCGACCCGCTGCGGCAGTTCGAACACTGGATGGCCGAAGCGCTGTCGGCCAAGCTGCCGGAGCCCAACGCCATGACGCTGGCCACGGTCGGTACCGACGGGCGCCCGTCGACCCGCATCGTGCTGATCAAGGGCCTGGATGAGCGCGGCATCGTCTGGTACACCAACTACGACAGCCGCAAGGGCCGCGAACTGGCGGCTCACCCCTGGGCCGCGCTGCAGTTCCACTGGGTCGAGCTCGAGCGGGTGGTGCGCATCGAAGGCCGTGTCAGCCGGGTGAGCGACGCCGAATCCGACGCCTACTTCGCCAGCCGCCCGCTCGATTCCCGCATCGGCGCCTGGGCGTCGCCACAGAGCCAGGTGATCAGCTCACGGGCGGTGCTGGTGACACAGGCGGCGCAGGTGAGTGCCCGCTACCTGCTGAACCCGCCACGGCCGCCGCACTGGGGGGGCTTTCGGCTGGAGGCCGACCGCTGGGAATTCTGGCAAGGCCGGCCCTCGCGCCTGCACGACCGCCTGCGCTACCGGCGCAGCACCGAGACCACCGCCGACTGGGTGCGTGAGCGGCTGGCGCCCTGACGGACGGCAGCCACCCACCGCTTTGGGAACTGATGGGGGCCCGTTCAGGCCCCGGTTCGGCATCCGTTGATCAGTTCGGCGCCAGCGTGGCGTCGGCCACGCGGTAAAACAAGCCAAACTTGTCGTTGGTGAGCACCGCAAACCGGCCCTGGATGGTGACGGCATCCACCGTGTAGCGCACCGGCTCACGGGTGCGCACCTCCACCAGCCCCTCCGGCCCGGCGGGCACGCAGAAACTGCAGGTCGTCGGCACGGCCGAGAGCAGGAAGTGGCGCTGACGTTCACCCGGCTCCAGCGGCATCATGAAACCCTGCACCTTCAAGGCCTGGCCGTCCAGCGCCTTCACGGGCTGCGGGAATACCGGGATGACGCGGTCGCGCTCGACGCGGGCGGTAACGGTGCTCAACAGCTTCCAGGACACCACCCCTTCGCGTTCTTCCAGCGGCTTGAAGGCGCTGCGCGGGTCGTGGAAACCGGGCCCGCTGCCCGGTGTCAGCGTGGGTGGGGGTGAGCCTGGCTTGGTGGACGGCGCAGGCGCAATCGGCGAGGCGAGCTGGGGCTGGCCCTGTGCACCCAAGACCAGCGGCAGTGCGCAGGCCAATACCGCCAGCAGCCCCTTGAGCGGCTGCCGGCCCGGCAGCCGCCGGCGTACATCAATGCTCATGCCGCATCCCGCAGTACTTGCCAATGGCCAGACCCTTGCAGGCGACCTGCAGTTCCTTGTGGCATTGCTCTTCTGGCTTGCCCGATTCCAGGCACTTGGCAGCCGCCTCGTGCGCCGCCGCCATGGCCCGGTGCCGCTCGATGTCCTTGCGGGCATGGTCCGACAGCTTGGCCTGGCCTTGGGCGACGGCCAGGCCAGCCGCTGCCACGCCGCCCAGGCCAAGGATGGCCGCGACCGCCAGAACCAGCGCACCACGGCCGCGCCGGCCTGCGCCAGTCAGTGGTTGACGAACAGGTGAGGGTGTCGTGTTCACAGTTGCTCCGTGGTGCCCGTGCAGGGCGCCATTGTGCCGTCCGCAGGGATGGCAGGGTCATGCCCGCAGGCAATGGCTGATCAGGCGCCGGTTCAGCCGCCCTGCAGCAGCCGCGCCACGTCCAGCCGCACCACCCGCCAGACCGGCCAGATCACCGCCAGGCCGACCAGACCGAGGGCGACCCCGGCCAGCCACAGGTGCTGGACAGACCACCACCACCCGGTGAGGGACAGCGAGCGTTCGGCCTGCAGCGCCCAGCCGAGCAGGGCCGTCATGCCGTGGCCCAGCACCAGGCCGGCGAGCACGCCCAGCAGGGCCAGCCAGAGGGCTTCCAGCACCAGCACGGCGGCCACGCGCTGCGGCGGGGCGCCCAACAGGCGCAGCATGGCCAGATCGGGCTCGCGCTCACGCACGGCATGCACCAGCGCCACCCACACCGACAGGCCGGCCACCAGCAGCAGCACGGCCGCCAGGCCCCTCAAGACATCCAGCCCGGTGCCCAGCAACCTGAACAGCCGGGCGGCCTCGAGGGCCGGCACCGCCGCTTGCAGCCCCGGCTGCGCCTGCACCCAGCGTGGCATGGTCACGGCGGCCAGCGGGGTGGCGTAACGCACCAGCAGCATCGTGACCTCGCGCTCCTCACGCAAGGCCGCACGGTCTTCCTCATCCAGTGCCGTGGCGTTTTCATGCACCGCCCAGACCGACTCGGTGCTGGTCAGCACCAGGCGGTCCAGTACGCAGGCGCAGGGCTGCAGGCGTCCGACCACCCGGTAAGGCGTGTCGCCATGGGCCTCGCCACCGCCGCCCAGCCCGTGCGAGCCGACAAACACCGTCCCCGCCGCCGCCTTCGTGCGCCGGGCGACATCCGAACCCAGCACCGCCTCCAGCGGGGCCGACCAGGCACGGCCCTCGGCCAGCGGCACCTCGTACAGGGCCATCAACGACGCCTCGGTGCCCACGATCCGAAAACCCTGCCAGCTGTCACCCAGCGAGATGGGAATGACGCTGGCCACCTGGGGCAGCGCCGCCATCTGCGCCTGGGTGGCGGCCGGGATATTGCCGGGTGGCGTGTCGATGTGGAAGACACCGGCCAGGATGAGCTGCAAGGGGCTGCCCTTGGCA
This sequence comes from Rubrivivax sp., assembly GCA_021298085.1. Lineage (GTDB taxonomy): Bacteria > Pseudomonadota > Gammaproteobacteria > Burkholderiales > Burkholderiaceae_C > Rubrivivax. Next base: position 14,356 of record JAJTDE010000065.1, on the reverse strand, counting down.
CCCACCACGAGGTCGATGCCTGCCAGGTCACGCCCGGCCTGGTGTTCGAGCTGTTCGGACACCAGGCTGATCAGCAGCATGGCGCCCAAGCCCAGCGACAGCATGACCAGGTTGAGCGCGGTCACCGTCGGCCGCGACCACAGCCAGCGCCAGGCCAGGCCCAGGGGGCTCACTGACCTGCCCTCCACGCGTCGCGCCCCGGGACGGGCGCTTGGGAACGGCTCGGCACGCTCACGCGGCAACCTCAGCGCCCAGCGACCACCTGCGCGCGGCTGGCAGTTGTGCCATCACCCGGCTGTCGTGTGTGGCCAGTACCAGCGTGGCCCGGTACTCTGCGGCCACCTCGGTGATCAGCGCCAGCGCCTGCTGCGCCGCCTCGTCGTCCAGGTTGGCCGTCGGCTCATCGGCCAGCAGGACCTGCGGCTGCCCCAGCAGCGCCCTGGCCAGGGCGGCGCGCTGGGCCTGGCCGGCACTGAGCTGCGACGGGCGCTGCGCGGCATGGGCCTGCAGGCCGAGCCGCGCCAGCACCTCGTCGATGCGGCTTTCGTTGCTGGGTTGCCGGCGCGCGAAGGCCACCAGCCGAAGGTTGTCGCGCAGGCTCAGGCCCGCGCTGAGGTGCAGTCGCTGCGGCACGATGCCCAGGCAGCGGCCTCGCCAGTCGTCGGCCGCGCGCGGGCTCAGGGCCGCCAGGTTGGCGCCGGCCACGGTCAGCGCCCCCTCCTGCAGCGTGAGCAGGCCCGCCAGGAGCGCCAGCAGGGTGGACTTGCCGCTGCCGGACGGCCCCCGCAGCAGCACTTGCTCTCCCTGGGCCGCGTGCAGGTCGGGAAAGCGCAAGCCGCGGCCTGAGCCTGCAAAGCGATGGACAACCCCTTCTGCCGACAGCACGGTGCTCAGGCGCGGCGCAGCCGGGGCGCAAAGGCCTTGCGGAACTTCGCCAGCTTGGGCGCCACCACGTAGGCACAGTAACCCTGGTGCGGGTGCTGCTCGAAGTAGCGCTGGTGGTAGTCCTCGGCACGCCAGTAGTTGTCGCGCGGAGCCAGCTCCGTCACCACCTCCCCGCCGAGCGCCGTCTGGGCCCTGGCGTGCACCTGCCGCACCACCGCCTCCTGCTCGGGAGACTGCCAGTAGATCCCGGAACGGTATTGGGGCCCGATGTCGTTGCCCTGGCGGTTCAGCGTGGTGGGGTCATGCACCGCAAAGAAGATCTCGAGGAGCTCGTGCAAGCCGATGCGTGTGGGGTCGAAGGCCACCTGCACCACCTCGGCGTGCCCGGTGGTCCCGCTGCAGACGGCCTCGTAGCTGGGGTCGACCACATGGCCGTTGCAGTAGCCCGATTCGACGGCCAGCACCCCATCCACGTCGTTGAACACCGCTTCGAGGCACCAGAAGCAGCCGCCGCCCAGGGTGATCTGTTCAAGACCCGGGTGGGCCGGCTCAGTGGCGGGTATGGACATCAGAAACGCCTTTCACAAGGAGGCCGCGACAACGGCGCTCAAATCACGAGGGCGGCCAGGTAGACACCCACCATCATGAAGACGATGACCACCTTGGCGGCGAGACCGGCCAGGATGCCCAGCCAGGTCGCGACACCCACTTTAAGGGCACGCTGTTCATCCCGCCGCGCGAGGTATTCACCCAGGGCAGCGCCCACCAGCGGCATGAACAGCACGCCCACAAAACCCATGAACAGGCCCACCACGGTGCCCACTGCGGCGCCCACCAGGGCTTGTTTGCTGGCGCCCACTTTCTTGGCGCCCAGCATGCCGGCTGCATAGTCAAGCACCCAGGCCATCACGGCCAGCACACCGACGATGACCACGGCGACGGTTCCCACGCGGGAAAAGCCTTCGATCCAGGCCGCCAGCGCGACCCCCAGCAGCACAAATAACGGGCCTGGCAGGGCCGGCAGCACCGTTCCGGCGACGCCAATCAGGATCAACACGGTGGACACCACCCACCACACCACGTCCATGTCCATTCGGTTCTGTGCTCCTGAAGCCTGGGTCACGCTGCCGTGCAGAATGCGCAGCGCCGTCGGGATCATCCCTGAGAACGTCAAATCCGACGCAATTTGACGGAACTGCCCAGCCGCAGCAGGGTCAACGGCCTTGCAAGTCGTGTGTGCACCCCCAGCTCATGCACACTCCGCTCGCGCAGAGCTTTTCACCACCACCACCTTCCTGTACCCGCAAGGATTCCACGATGAACACCCGTTGGTTTGTTGCTGCACTGGCCACTGTCGTGGCGGTCGGCATGAGCCCTGACCTTTCCGAAGCCAAGCGCCTGGGCGGCGGCAAGAACAGCGGTATGCAGCGGCAGGCGCCGGCACAGTCCGCGCCGCAGACGCCGCCTTCCCAGGCTCCCGCCACACCGGCCGCAGCCCCCACCGCGGGCAAGCCGGCCGTGCCGGCGACCGCCGCCGCCGCCGCAGCTGCACCGGCGAAGCGCTCCTGGCTGGGCCCCATCGCAGGCTTGGCCGCGGGCCTGGGTCTGGCCGCGCTGTTCAGTTCGATGGGCTTGGGCGAAGAGCTCGCCAGCTTCATGATGCTGCTGCTGCTGGGTGTGGTCGCTTTCTTTGCCATCCGGTTCATCATGGCGCGCATGCGCGGCGGCGCCGCGAAGCCGGCCATGGCCGCCGCAGGCGCGGGCGCTGGCATGGGTGCCGGCAGCTTTGGTAGCCAGGCGGCCACCGCCACAGAGCCACCCACCACCCTGTCGCGCCAGGGTTTCGAACCCGCGTCGGCCATGCCGTCGGCTGCACCCGTCGGCGCTGGCGCTGCGCCGCAGGAACTGTCGGCGATGGGCACCCCGCTGCGCCCCCTGCAGATCGGCGAGGCCCTGGGCACGGTGTCAACAACACCGGCGCCTGGCATGAAGCTGCCCGAAGGGTTTGACATGCCGGCCTTCGAGCGTGTGGCCAAGATGATCTTTATCCGGCTGCAGGCGGCCAATGACAAGGGCGACCTGGACGACCTGCGCGAATTCACCACGCCGGAAATGTTCGCCGCCGTCAGGCTGGACATCCAGGAACGCAGCGACACGTCACAGCACACCGACGTCGAGCGCATTGAGGCGCAGCTGATCGACTTTGTCAGCGAAGACACCCGGCAGATCGCCAGCGTGCGCTTCACGGGCCTGGTCAAGGAAGAACGCGACGCCCCGGCCGTGGCCATCGACGAGGTCTGGCACCTGGTCAAGCCGCTGGACGGCAGCCGCAACTGGGCAATTGCTGGCATTCAGCAGCCCCAGTGAGCGCCATGCCTGGCGGGTGGTCCCGCGGTTCGGCCTGAGCGGCTCAACGGCTCAGCGACGCCGATGGACCACCCGGCTCATCCCGCACGCCACGGCGGCCCTGCTTCGGCGGGCCGCCGTCGCTTTGTGGCGGCGGCGCCTCTGGCCTGCTGGGCGACCCTCTGGCCGCAGGCTGGCCAGGCGGCAGGGCCAACGTCCACTGCTCAGGGCGCACTGCCCACGCACCGCGCGGTACCCGGTGGCGTGCTGGTGGTGCCGATCGGCGCATCGCCGGTGGCGCCGCGGGCTGCGCTGGGCCAGCAGCCGGTGCTGGTGTGGGGTCAGCCCAGCGGCTGGACAGCCGTCGCGGGCCTGGCGCTGTCCACGGCACCGGGGCCTGTCACGGTGCGGGTCACCGAAACCCCGTCCTCCTCGGCGCGCTCGCTGGTCTTCGAGGTGCAAGCCGCCATCTACCCCGAGCAACGCCTGAAGGTGGCGCCACGGCACGTGGAGCTGTCCAAGGACGATCTGGCCCGGCACGAGCGTGAACGCCAGCACCTGGCCAGCGTGATGGCCATGCGCAGCGAAACACCACCGTCAGGCCTGCGCATGCGGGTACCCGTGCCAGGGCCGCGCTCCAGCTCCTTCGGGCTGCGCCGCGTCTTCAACGGGCAGGCGCGCTCGCCGCACAACGGCATGGACATCGCGGCGCCCACCGGCACCCCCATCACCAGCCCCTTGCCCGGGCGTGTGATCGACACCGGTGACTACTTCTTTTCAGGGCTCAGCGTCTGGCTGGACCATGGCAGTGGCCTGCTGAGCTTCTACTGCCATCTGGACACCCTCGGCTGCAACCTGGGGCAGACGCTCGCCATCGGTGAGGTGCTGGGCACGGTCGGCGCCACTGGGCGCGTCACCGGGCCGCACCTGCACTGGTCGGTGATGCTGAACCGGGCCTATGTCGACCCCGCCCTGTTCATCGACGCCTGAGGAGAGCGAGCCTCGGGTCATCGCACTGGGGCTGGCCTGGATCGTCGTCGACAAGCCCGCCGGGCTGCCATCCGTGCCCGGGCGCGGCCCCGAGCTGGCAGATTGCGCGGTCACGCGCGTACAGCGGCGTTTCCCGGAAGCGCTGACGGTGCACCGACTGGACATGGCCACCTCCGGCTTGCTGCTGCTGGCCCGCGGGCCGCTGCACCAGCGCAGCCTGAGCATCGCCTTTGAGCAGCGACAGGTCCACAAGGTCTACGAAGCGGTCGTCGACGGCTGGATGGCGCAGGACGCAGGTGTGATCGACCTGCCGCTGGCGGCCGATTGGCCACGCCGCCCGCGGCAATGCGTGGACACCACCCGCGGCAAACCCTCCACCACCCACTACCGGGTGCTGGAGCGGCTGCACGGTTCGGGCGACGCCCCCCGCACCCGCGTGGAGCTGCAGCCACGCACGGGCCGCTCCCACCAGCTGCGGGTGCACCTGCTGGCCCTGGGCCACCCGATCTGCGGCGACACGCTCTACGCCGACAACCACCCCACGGCGGCCAGTGCGCGCCTGATGCTGCACGCCAGGGACCTGGCCCTGGACGACCCCTGCACCGGCAACCGCGCGTCGTTCAGTTGCCCAACGCCTTTTTGAGCGGCGCACTCACCAAGGACTGGAACTGCGCCGGCGCGACAAAGCGCAGGACATCGCGGCCTTCGGGATTCAGCATCAGGGCCATGCCACGGGCCGGGTAGAGCCAGTGCTGCACGGCGTCGCCTTCCCGCAGCACACGCTGGGGTTCACCAAACCGCGCCTTGGCCGTGGCCTCGTCCAGGTGGGCCTGCGGCACAAAGGCCACCAGGCGTATCGGGGCGGCCAGCGCCTCCCGAAGGTCATCGGGCTGCAGGCTGAGGTGGCGCGTCAGGCTGGCGGTGCGCTCTTCCTTGGCGGGCCGGCTGGCCCAGCGCGCCAGCTGCTCTGATGAGGCGGCGGCCTGCAGCACCAGGCGGCCCTGTACCCCACCCGGGCGCGCTGTCTCCACCGTGGCTTCCAGGCTGTTGTCGCCCTCTCGCGACACACGCAGCACCACCTGGAGCCCGCCATTCCACAGCGACTGCGCATCGGCCAGCGTGGCCCCCGGCAGCCGCAGCCCCAGGGCCCACAGCGAGCCATCGGCCGACACCTGGGATTCCCAGGGGGCATCGCGTGCGCTGGTGGGTGCGCTGCCGTTCTGCACCAGCCGCATCTGCCAGAGCGCCGGGATGAAGGCCGCCACGATGATCAGCACCGCGGCCAGCAAGGCCCAGAGCGCCGGCATTTGGTACCAGCGCCGTGCCGGCCTCGGGTGATTGGCGGTGTCCACGATGTCCATGATCAACCCATCGTATGCTGGGCACCATGACACAAACTGACAACCCTGCGCCTTCTGCTGGCCAAGGTGTAACCATCGTCACCGGGGCGTCTCGTGGTGTAGGTGCGGCACTGGCCGAGGCCCTGCTCGAACGGGGTGAGCGTGTGCTCACCCTCCAACGGAACCCAAGCTCTGCGTTGTCTCGATACGGCACGCGCGCCGAGTCCTGGGCCATCGACCTCGTCGACGCACCCGCAGCGGCTGCCCGACTGGCGCAATGGCTGGCCGAACTGCCCACCGTGCTGGGTGCCACGCCGTCGCGCATCACCCTGATCAACAACGCCGCCCTGCTGAGCGAACCGGCGCCCATGCGCCACCCCTCGTCGGCCGACGCCAGCGCGGCGCTGCGGGTGGGGCTGGAGGCGCCCGTCCTGCTCAGCGCTGCCTTCCTGCGCGCCACCCAGCACTGGCCCAGCCGGCGCCGGCTGCTGCACATCTCCTCAGGCCTGGGGCGCAGGGCGATGGGGGGTGCTGCGGTCTACTGCGCGGTGAAGGCGGGGCTGGACCACTTCAGCCGCGCGGTGGCGCTGGAGGAAGCCGATCTGCCCAACGGCGCACGCTCGGTGTCGATCGCCCCCGGTGTCATCGACACCGACATGCAGCGCCAGCTGCGCGGTGCGGACCCCGCCGTGTTTGGCGCCCAGAAGCAGTTTCAGGCGCTGAAGGAAGGCGGTCAGCTGGACAGCGCGCAGGCATGCGCGCTCAAGCTGCTGGCCTACCTGGAGCGGCCCGACTTCGGCAGTCAGCCGGTGGCTGACGTTCGCGACCCGGCCTGAGGCTCGCCCGTCATGGCCATTCGCAAAGCCCTGGGTCACTTTGTCCGCGTGTTTGTGACGGGCGCCCTGGTGGCGCTGCCACTGGCGGCCACCGCCGCCTTGTGCGCCTGGGCAGTGAGCCTGCTCATCGGCTGGCTCGGGCCGTCCAGCCAGGTCGGCGGGGTGCTGTCGCAGATCGGCCTCGGTGTCACGGGTTCCGAGATCGTCGGTTATGCCATGGGCATCGGCATCGTGCTGGCCGCCATCTTTGCGCTGGGTCTGCTGGCTGAGGTGGGCTTGCAGCAAGGCATGAACCGCGTGCTGCGCGCCGTGCTGACCCGCATCCCGCTGGTGGGCTCGCTCTACGACATGCTGCACAAGATGGTGGGGCTGTTTTCGCAGGGCGATGCCCAGGGGCTGAAATCGATGAGTGCGGTCTGGTGCCATTTTGGTGGCCCCGCCCCGGTCAGCGCGAGCGACCCGGGCCGGGTGGCCGTGCTGGCCCTGCTGTCATCGCCCAAGCCGGTACTGATCGCCGGCCGGCCGCACCTGGCCGTCATCGTGCCCACCGCGCCAGTACCCGTGGGCGGTGGCCTGATGTACCTGCCCGTGGAGTGGGTCAGCCCGGCCGACATCGGCATCGAGGCACTGACCAGCATCTATGTGTCGATGGGCGTGACGTCTGACCAGTACCTGCCGGCTGCCGGTGCCGGCACGGCGCTGGCCGCGACCATCCGTCAGGCGCCTGCGCCCACGCTCAAGCCACCGAACTGACCAGCTGCGCAAAGCGCTGCAGGTCGACGTTGCCGCCGCTGATGATCACCCCCACGCGCTGATCGCGCAAGTCGGGAAGCCCGGGGGCCGCCTGCAGCAGCGCGGCGGCGGCCAGGGCGCCGGTGGGCTCCACGACGATCTTCATGCGCTCAGCCAGCAGGTGCATGGTCTTGGCGAGTTCAGCGTCACTGACGGTGACGATGCCATCCACCAGGGCCTGGATGACCGGAAAGGTGAGCTGCCCACTGGCCTCGGTCTGCGCGCCGTCGGCAATGGTGCGTGGTGTGGCGATGCGCACGATCTCGCCACGGGCCAGGCTCTGCTGGGTGTCATTGCCGGCCTCGGGCTCCACGCCGTAGACCTGCATGGCCGGGTTCAGGTGCTTGGCCACCGTGGCGCAGCCGGAGATCAGTCCGCCGCCGCCCACACACACCAGCAGCGCATCCAGCGGCGGGACCGCATGGCCATCAGCGCCATCAGCGCCCTGCTCAGCCACCTGCTCAAACAGTTCCAGCGCCGCCGTGCCCTGCCCGGCCATCACGTGGGGATGGTCAAACGGCGGGATCAGCGTCATGCCGCGCGACTGCGCCAGTTCGCGGCCGATGGCCTCCCGGTCCTGGGTGTAGCGGTCGTACAGGATGACTTCGCTGCGCGCGTCGCCCGCCTGGTAGCCGCGGGTGGCCGCCACCTTCAGGGCCGGCGCATCCTGCGGCATCACGATCACGCTGGGCATGCCGAGCAGCCGCGCCGACAAGGCCACGGCCTGCGCATGGTTGCCCGACGAAAAGGCAATCACGCCGCGCTCGCGCTGGGCCTCGGAAAACTGCGCCAGCGCATTGAAGGCCCCCCGAAACTTGAAGGCGCCCATGCGCTGGAAGTTCTCGGCCTTGAAGAACACCTGCGCACCGGTCAGTGCGTCCACGGTCGCAGAGCGCAGCACCGGCGTGCGGTGGGCATGCCCACGCAGGCGGGCAGCCGCCGCGGTGACGTCGTCGAAACAGATGGCCAGTGTCATGGTGTGAAGCGTGGTTATCGGTGGGGTCAGGCGTGGGCGGGCGCGGGCGGCTGGCGTGGCAGCGATACGGCTGAGGCGGTCGGAGGGTCCTGGAAGCCGCCGCGGCGGCAGGTGATGACCAGCGTATCGCGCCAGCCTGGCTGGCCAGCAACCAGGGGTTGGATCGGCGTGCTCTCGTGGATGACCCGCGCATCGTCCAGGAACAGGGCGCTGAAGGGCTCGTCCAGTGTGAAGCGCACGCCGGCGGGGCCGTCGGCCGCAAACACGCGCGTTTCACCGCCGCGAATCGCATGTCGCCCCACCAGGACCACCGCCACCAGGTCAACCCCATCGCGGTGAGCGCCTTCAGGTGTCGGGCGGCCGATGCCGTCGGTGCAATCGATGCGGAAGGCGTGGGCCTCGACAAACCAGCGCGCCACACCCGGGTGCAGACCATCGGCCGCCTGGGCGCAGGCGCGCAACAGCGACACCAAGGCCGCGTCGCCAGACCACTCGGGCGGCAAGGGCTCAAACCAGCGCTCGATACCGCCGTGAAGGGCGTTGTAGTCCAGCGGCTGCCAATGCGCGCGGTGCGGTACCGGGCGCGCCTCACCAGCCTCCACCACAAAGCTGCCATGGCGGCGTTTTCGGTATCGGCCACCGTCGCGCAGATAGGCATCGGGGGCCAGGTGGTTCCACGCGGGCGCCAGGGCCTGAAGTTGTTCGGCGGCAACAGCCGCCATCTGCGCCAACGTGGACGCACTGACCACCGCAAAACCATCGGCGGCCAGCGCCTGACCGAGCGCCTCCGCGCTGCACAAGGGCGGAGACTGGTTCAACACTCCACTCATCTAAGTATAAACCCTTACACCAGTAAAGCCATATTTGAACAAAGCCCTTTCCGCATCGGGACACTGCGGGTGCGCTGCAGCGACCCGTCATCAACCATGACGTTCATACGGTCTTCTTCGTCAGCGCCAACAAACTTTCAGCCTTTATGGCGCTGAACCGCTGAATCTGACTTCCGGACGCTCCATGAACCCGCAGCCGTCTTGTTCCCCGAATTTGGCCGACATCATCGGCTTCAAATGGCTGATGGCCCGTGAGGGCCACCGCGTCCATGTGGAGCGCCTTCAGTCTGACCCTGACTACGCCAGCGAGTGCCTGGCCATGGCGTCCGCGTCGCAGCAAGAGGCCCTGGTGAGTGCCGCGCAGCGGCTGCACGCCCAGTTCAACCGCTGAGGCGAGCCGATTGCCGCCGCGCCGCAGCTCAACCCCTTTCTTCAGACCTCCACCAGCCCCCGCTGACGCAGCATCGGCTCGATCTGTGGCTCGCGGCCACGGAAGCGCTCAAACGCCTCGGCGGGTGGCAGGGTATTTCCACTGCCGTAGATGAAGCGCTGCAGCGCCTGGGCCACCGTGGTGTCAAAGGGGCTGCCGGCCTCGCGGAAGGCGTCGTAGCCGTCGGCGTCCAGCACCTCAGCCCACAGGTAGACGTAGTACCCGGCGGCGTAGCCCGAACTTGAGAACAGGTGCTGGAAGTGCACCAGCCGGTGATTCAGGCCCACCCCCGACGGCAAGCCCAGGCGTTCCAGTTCGGCGGCCTCAAAGGCACAGAGGTCGGCCGGGGGCTCAGCCTCATTCAGGCTGTGCACGGCCATGTCCACCAGTGCACTGGCGCAGTAACGCACCGTCTCGTAACCCTGGTTGAACTGGCGGGCCTTGTTCAAGCGGTCGATCTGCTCCAGCGGCAGCGGCTCACCGGTCTGCCAGTGCCGGGCGTGGCGCTGCATGACCTCCGGCTCCTCGGCCCAGTGCTCGAAGATCTGCGAGGGCAGTTCGACAAAGTCGCGCAGCACCTGCGTGCCCGACAGGCGTTCATACGTGACGTTGCTCAGCAGGCCATGCAGGCCATGGCCAAACTCGTGGAACAGGGTGCGCACGTCATCGGCCGACAGCAGCGTGGGTTCCTCGGGCGAGCCCTTGGCAAAGTTGTTGTTGTTCAGGATGACGGGCACCTCGAAGCCGCCACCCGGCGCGTTGCGGTTCTGCAGCCGCAGGGAGCTCATCCAGGCACCACTGCGCTTGCTGGCCCGCGCGAAGTTGTCCTGCAGGAAGATGCCCACCAGGGCGCCATCGGCGCCATGCACCTCGTAGGCCTTGACATCGGGGTGGTAGACCGGCAGGTCGGCACGGTGCGTGAAGCGCAGCCCGAACAGCCGCTGGGCGCAGTCGAAGGCCGCCTGCACCATGTTTTCCAGCCGGAAATAGGGCTTCAGAGCAGCGTCGTCCACCGCGTAGCGGGCCACACGCACCTTCTCCGCCCACCAGCGCCAATCCCAGGCCTCCAGCGGCTGGCTGCCGGCACCGGCGTCGACCATCACTTCGCGCAGCAGCTGGCGCTCACGTTCGACCGCGGCGAGCGCGCGCGGCCACACCTCGCCCAACAGACGGCCGACGGCCTCGCGGGTGCCGGCCATGGTGTCGGTCAGCGCGTAATCGGCATAACTGGCGTAGCCATGCAAGCGGGCCTGCTCGTTGCGCAGCTGCAGGATGTCGCGCGCAACGCTGCGGTTGTCGTGTTCACCGGGGTGTTCACCACGGCTGGTCCAGGCGCGCCAGGCCTGCTCACGCAGGTCACGGCGAGTGCTGAAGGTCAGGAAGGGCACGATCAGCGAACGGCTCAGCGTGATCACCGGGTCGGCCAGCTTGCGCTCGCTGGCGGCCTGTTGGGCCGCGGCGCGCACAAATGCCGGCAGGCCGGCCATGTCGTCCTCACTGCGCAGCGGCAGCGTCCAGCTGGACTCGTCGTGCAGCACGTTCTGTGCAAACTGGGTTGTCAGCCGGGCCAGCGATTCCATCACCTCGCCATAGCGTTGGCGGGCCTCGGGCGACAGCTGCGCGCCTGAGCGGACAAAGTCCAGGTGCACACGCTCAGTCAGCCGCACTTGCTCCGGGGTGAGGCCGCTCGCATGGCGTGCGGCATGCACGGCGTCCAGGCGCGCAAACAGGCCCTGGTGCATGTAGATGGCGTTGCCATGGGCAGCCAGCGGCGCGGCCACGCGCATCTGCACGGCCTGCAGGGCGTCTGAGGTTTCCGACGCCGTGAGGTTGTAGAAGGTGGATTCCAGCCGCCCCAGCCAACGCCCCGCGCGGTCAAACGCCGCCACCGTGTTGTCGAAGCTCGGTTGAGCGGATTGCTGGGCCAGGGCGTCGACCTCTGCCTTGTGCGCGACCATCGCGGCCTCGAACGCGGGCTCGAAGTGCTCGGGGCGGATGAGGTCAAACGGGGGAAGGCCGTGCGGGGTGTGCCAGGTGGCGGCCAACAGCGGGTTGTCAGTGGACATGTCGTTGAATGGGCGGGTTGCCTGCAAGACCCCGATGATGCCACCGGGCCTGCACACTGGGGTAAAACCGGGGCCCGCGCAGACCTTCCAAAGCCTCTTGTTCATGACGTCCAGCACCTTGCGCACACGCGCTTTCCGGGGCCTGGCCCTGGCCCTCCTCAGCCTGAACCTGATGACCACACCCCTCGACAGCCACGCCCAGGGCACACCCGCTGCGCCCCAGCCCACCGCCCCGCGCGCCGACGAAGACCCGCACCTCTGGCTGGAAGAGGTGCTGGGTGACAAGGCGCTGGCCTGGGTGCGTGAGCGCAATGCAGCGACGCGCCGGACGCTGGAGGCGTGGCCCGCCTTTGGCAGTACCCGCGACCAGCTGCGGTCCATCCTCGATTCGCGCGACCGCATCCCGTCGGTCACGCGCCGCGGTGACCACCTCTACAACTTCTGGCAGGACGCGGCCAACCCTCGCGGCCTCTGGCGGCGCACCACGCTGGCCGAATACCGCAAGCCCCAGCCTGCCTGGGACGTGCTGCTGGACATCGACGCACTCGGCAAGGCCGAAGGCGTCAATTGGGTCTACAAGGGTGCCGACTGCCATCGCCCGCGGGGCGCCAGCACCGAAGGACGCTGCCTGATCAGCCTGTCGCGCGGCGGTGCCGACGCCACCGAGCAGCGCGAGTTTGACATCGCCACCCGGCGCTTTGTGGAGGGCGGCTTCCGGCTGCCCGAAGCCAAGGGCGACGGCGCCTGGATCGACACCGACCACCTCGTGTTGCAGACCGACTTCGGCCCCGGCAGCATGACCGATTCCGGTTATGCCCGGGTGGTCAAGCGCTGGAAGCGGGGCACGCCACTGTCCAGCGCGGAGACGCTGTTTGAAGGACAGGTCAAGGACGTGGGCGTGTGGAGCGGTGTGGACCACACCCCCGGCCACGAGCGCCTGCACATCTGGCGCTCGGTGGATTTCTACCGCGGCGAACACTGGGTGATGCCGCTCAAGGCCGACGCGGGCCGTGCCACCCTGCAGCGGGTGCCCAAGCCCGACGATGCGCAGGTCAGCTTCTGGTATGGCCGTGCCTTGATGCGGCTGCGCAGCGACCTCTCCCACGACGGCAAGACCTTCCCCGCCGGCAGCCTGCTGGCCACCGATGCCGAAGCCCTGATGGCCGGCAAGCCGCAGTACACCGCGCTGTTCACCCCCACGGCCACCCGTTCGCTGGAGGGCTTCTCCACCACCCGCAGCACCGTCATCCTGAGCATCATGGACAACGTGGCGGGCCGGCTGGAGGAGTGGCGCCCGCGCGGCAACCCGACAGAAGCCGCCTGGACGAGCCGCACCGTGGATGCGCCCTTCCCCGGCAACCTGGGCGTGGCCGCCTGGCACGACCCGCTGGTGGCCGACGACCCGCTGGCCGAAGCCTACGCCCTCAGCTACACCGATTTCCTCACACCCGACACGCTCTACCTGGCCCGCACCGGCACCGACGCCCGCGAACGCCTGAAGGCGCGACCCAGCTTCTTCGATGCCACCGGCATGCGCGCCGAGCAGCGCTTTGCCACCAGCGCCGACGGCACCCGCGTGCCCTACTTCGTCGTCTGGCCGCGCGGCGCCAAGGCCGATGGCCGCAACCCGACGCTGCTGTACGGCTACGGCGGCTACCAGGTCAGCCTGCAGCCCTGGTATTCGGCGGGTTTCGGTTCGGCCTGGTACAGCCAGGGCGGCGTGCTGGTGGTGGCCAACATCCGCGGAGGCGGTGAGTTTGGCCCCGCCTGGCACCAGGCCGCGGTGAAGGCCAACAAGCAGAAGAGCTACGACGACTTTGCCGCGGTGGCCGAAGACCTGATCAAGACCGGCGTCACGCGGCCGCAGCAGCTGGGCATCATGGGTGGCAGCAACGGCGGCCTGCTGGTGGGCGCGGTCATGGTGCAGCGTCCGGAACTCTTTGGTGCCGTGGTCTGCCAGGTGCCCCTGCTGGACATGCGCCGCTTCCACCGGCTGCTGGCCGGCGCCAGCTGGATGGCCGAGTACGGAGACCCCGACAAGCCCGAGGACTGGGCCGTGATCTCACGCTACAGCCCCTACCAGAATGTGCGTGCCGGGCAGAAGCTTCCGCCGGTGCTGTTTGTCACCAGCACCCGTGACGACCGTGTGCACCCTGGCCACGCCCGCAAGATGGCCGCACGGATGATCGAGCAGGGCCACGCCGTCGACTACTTCGAGAACATCGAGGGCGGCCATGGGGGCGCTGCCGACAACCGCCAGCGCGCCGACATGCAGGCACTCGAATTTGCGTTCCTGTGGCAGCGCCTGGGCGGCCGCCCAGCCGCCAGTGGCACTCAAGGCGCCGCCACGCCGCGCTGACGGGACCGCACCGCCGTGGCGGCCTCGGTGGCCACCGATTCGTAGAGGTCGACGATGCCCTGGCGGGCCTGCGGGTGAACGCGGTTGCTCAGCAACACGTGAAAGCCCTGCAGTGATCGGTCCAGCCACAGCGCACAACCGGTGAAGCCGGTGTGCCCGGCGCTGTGGCTCGGGTCATACACGGCCCCGCGTGCCCGGGCATAGGGTGAATCGATGTCCCAGCCGAGGCCGCGCCGCCAGGGAACCCCGGGGGGCGAGGCATTGGCCAGCATGGCGGCCACGGCGCCCGCCGGCATCACCTGCACGCCGTCCAGACAGCCCTCCTGCAGGAGCATCGTGGCATAACGCGACAGGTCATGCACCGTGCTGAAGAGGCCGGCATGCCCGGCCACGCCGCCCATGCGGCGGCAGGTCGGGTCGTGCACCTGGCCCAGCAGCATGCCGTCCAGCGTGTCGATCTCCGTGGGCACCAGACGCGCCAGCGGGGCCCAGCCCAGGGGGTTAAA
>JAJTDE010000226.1 GCA_021298085.1 Rubrivivax sp. | reverse complement strand
GAACTCGCCGGGCCGGATGCGCGGCCGCATGCTGTCGCCCTTCACGCGCAGCGCGTAGGCGTTGCGGTCCCGCGTGGGGTAGCGGATCAGGCCATCGCCAAAGCCGGGCGGGTGCTGCAATTCGTCCCAGTAGCCGTCGTCGCCCATCTGAGCGGTGCCCACCACCGGAATGTCGCGTAGCCACGAGTCGGTGTACTCCCAGGCGGCGGTTGGCTCCTGCACGCGGTGGGTCGGCTGCACGATGTCCAGCACGCCCGGCGGCAGCCCCAGCCGCTGCTCGATCTCGCGCGCCACCTTCTCGCCACTGCGCTTGCGGTGCACGGTCTCGGTAGACCAGCGCGAGACGTAAGTGGCGTCCTTGCCCACTTCGCGCGCCAGCGCGGCCTGGTTGCCGTCAAACCGCTCGGCCAGCAGGGCGCGCACGTTGGCCAGCCGGATGTCGTGAATGTCCATCTCCGGATTGCATCCCCTCATTACCATTGGGTAAATTGCCCCATGGGGTAACGATGGACTTGCGTGGCCTTTACCTATGGGTATACCATGCGGGGTCATGACGCTCCGTGAATACCTGAAATCGCTGCCCGACACCGCTGCCCGCGAGGCCTTTGCGCTTCGGTGTGGCACCTCGCTCGGTTACCTGCGGCTCGTGAGCTACGGCCACAAGACCGCGTCCGAGTCCTTGGCCCTTCGGGTGCAGGCCGAATCCGGCAATGCGGTGCAGGCGGCGCAGCTGCTGCCGAGCGTCGACTTTTCCTTCGTTGACCGGCTGCAGGGCGCTGACAGCGCGGCTGCCACCGGGGCCGAGTAAAGGGCCATCGCAGTGGCACTCGAGAAGAAAGACACCAAGATCTACCTGGACCCGTCCGTGCACGCGGTCTTTGCCGAGATCGCGCAGGCGCGCGGCCTTACCCTGTCGCAGCTGGCCAGCTCGGTCGTGCAGCGCTATGTGGTTGATCAAGCCCATGCCGCCACTGTGATCGCAGACGCCGCCAAGCGTGCGGGAATCGACCGGGTTGCAGCAGGAACTGCGTGGGAAAGTGCCGGAATGGCCGGGAGCGCGCAGGAATGACGCGCCTCGGCCGCCCTTCCGGCTCCCTCGGCGAGTTCGGCGCCCGCGCGCTGGAGCTGGCCGCCGCCCGCCCCATCAGCTACCGCGACCTGCACCTCGAGCTCGGCATGTCGCGCGAGGTGGCCAGCTACACGCTGCGCAACCTGCTCGCCGCCGGTCATGTGGAAGAGGTCAGCCGTGCGCAGGTGCCCGGCGCCCGCAAGCCGGTGCCGGTGGTGCGCGCCAAGCCGCCCGCCACCGTGGAAGACAAGCTCGCCGCACTCATGGCCTGGCCGCGCAGCACCGGCGTCCCTGCCTAGCCCCGTTTCCAACTGACCAGCGCACCCCCGGGCGCCCGCGTGCCAGGACCTCACTCCCGCCTCGACTTTGATGCCATTGCCTCGGCTGCACTGCTGCATGCCGAGCAGCTGGTGGCGCAGTGGCTGCCCGGCGGCCGGCGCGACGGCCAGGAATGGAAGTGCGGCTCGCTCGGGGGTGACAAGGGCGACAGCTGCTCGGTCAACCTGCGCACGGGTGCCTGGGCGGACTTCGCCACGGAAGACCGCGGCGGCGACCTGATCTCGCTGTACGCCGCCATCCGCGGCTGCAATCAGGGCCAGGCTGCGCGCGATCTCGCGCGCGAGCTGGGCATCAGCATCACCGATCAAAGGGCCGGTAGCTCAGAGACCGCGCGCACGGGGCCAACAGAGGCGCGCGGTCAGGCAGAGCATCGTCGGGGGACGAAGGACGCGGCGCAGCCCGCCGCCCGGCCCACCTCCACCGAAGACGCCTGGCACGACGCCGGCGCCTGGCCGGAAGACGGGCCGCCGGCTCCGGTGGCGCATCTGGTGCGCGGCAAGCCGGTGGCCTCTTGGGCCTACCGCAACGCCGAAGGCGCGCTGCTGGGCCATGTGCACCGCTTTGTCACCAGCTCGGGCGGCAAGGAAGTGCTGCCGTGCGTGTGGAGCAAACACCCGCAGAAGGGTGCGGCCTGGAAGTGGCGCGCCTTCAGCGACCCGCGGCCGTTGTACGGGCTGCACCTGCTCGCTCAGCGCCCGCAGGCGCCCGTCCTGGTGGTGGAAGGCGAGAAGTGCGCCGACGCCGCCCAGGCTGCGCTCGGTGACAAGGCGGTGGTGATCACATGGCCGGGCGGCAGCAAGGCGGTGACCAAGGCCGACTGGCAGCCGCTGGCCGGGCGCCGCGTGGTGCTTTGGCCCGACGCCGATGCCAAGCGCGACAAAGCCGGCGTGCTCTTGCCCTTGCCGCGGCAGCCCGGCCAGAAGGCTATGGAAGACGTGGGCCGCGCGCTGTCTGCTCTCGGCTGCGACGTGCGCATGGTGGCCCTGCCGCCTCCCGGCGAGCTGGCCGACGGCTATGACGTGGCCGACGTGGTGGCCAGCGCCGAGCAGGCCGGCCAGAGCGCGGCCGATGCCGTGCGCGCCTCGCTGGCGGCCGATCGGCTGCGCCAGTTGACGCCGCTGCCCGCTGCCGCGCCTCCCCCCGGCCCCCCACCCGCCTACGGAGCTCCGCAGGGGAAAGGGGATGGCGACGGCAGCTGCCGCACGCGCCTGCGCTGGGGGCGCAACGGCGCCGAGGCCAGCCTCGCCAACGTCACCCTAATCCTGCGCTGCGACGCGCGCTGGCGCGGCGTGCTGGGCTTTGACGAGTTCAGCCAGCGCACGCTCAAGCGCGTCGTGCCGCCCTACGCCTTCGGCCGCCTGGGCGAGTGGGACAGCGAAGACGACAGCCGCACGGCCATCTGGCTCAGCGATCACTTCGCCATGACCGTGCGCGCCGACCTCGTGGCCGAGGCCGTCGAGACCGTGGCGCGCGAGCACCGCTTCCACCCGGTGGTCGAGCACCTGCGCGGCCTGACATGGGACGGCCAGCGCCGGCTGGAAGAGTGGCTTATCACCTGCGCGGGCGTGGTCGACTGCGAGTACACCCGGGCGGTGTCGAGCTACTTCCTGCGCGGCATGGTGCGGCGGGTCATGGAGCCCGGGTGCAAGTTCGATTACGCGCTGGTGCTGGAAGGTGAAGAGGGCCTGCGCAAGAGCACGCTGTGCGCGGTGCTCGGCGGGCCCTGGTACAGCGACACCGACCTCGACCTCACGCACAAGGACTCCATGTCTGCACTGCGTGGGAAGTGGCTGCACGAGTTCAGCGAGATGGACTCCGTCACCCGGGCCGAGGCCAGCAAGCAGAAGAGCTTTCTGTCGCGCTCGGTGGATGAGTTCCGCCCGGTCTATGGCCGGCGCGAGATCCGCTGCCCCCGCCAGGTGGTGTTCGTTGGCACCACCAACGAGGACGAGTACATCAAGGAAGGGCAGGGCGCCCGGCGCTTCTGGCCGGTGCGGGTGACGCGGCCCATCGACATCGACTGGCTGCGGCGCAACCTGCCGCAGCTCATGGCCGAAGCCGTGGCCGACTATGACGCCGGCGAGGGCTACTACCCGTCGCCAGAGCAGCAGCGCGGCCTGTTCCAGCCCGAGCAGAAGCGCCGGGTGGTGCAGGAGTCGCTGATCGACGCTCTGCACGACTGGGTGCTCGAGCCCGACGTTGAAGAGCTGGCCGTGCGCACCGCCAACGGCGGCATGTTCTCCGTGGCCGATGCCGCCTTCCGCTGCCTCAAGGTGGCCTACGCCCAGCTCACGCGCGACCTGCAGACCCGCATTGGCAAGGCCCTTGGCGCCCTCGGGTGCACCAAGGTCGAACGACGCAACGGCATGACCCGCTACTGGTACAAGCCCCCGCAGAAGGTGGCCACGTCCTCTGTAGCCGCACGGCCCGCGCAGCACTCCCAGGAGGTGGACGATGACCCGCTGCCGTTCTGAGGGTTCCTAACGTTCCCAACTGAAATTCGCACGCTCACGTGGCGCACAGGCGCGACGGGCGCGATGCGGGCGACGCGCCCGCGCGTCACGTGACGCCTCATTTCCCAGTTAGGAGGTTAGGAAGGTGGAAGTCCCCAAGCTGAAAAGCGGCGATCGGCAGGCCCTCAGAAGGGCGGCGCATCAGCAGGCGCAGTTCATCGGCCGGCGGCTGTACGAAGCCACGCTGGTGATCCTGGAGCAGAAGGCCGACGCTTGCGGTACCCAGGCCGCGCTGCAGCCCGACGTCCTTGAGGCGGCGGTCGAGCAGGCGCTGCAGCACGTGGCGGAGACGCTGTGAGCCTGCGCCACGAGATGCCGCACACCGCCGCCTTCATTGACGAGCTGCGCGCCGCCTTCGGTGCCGAGGGCATTGATGCGGCGATCCGCGCCGGGCTCAAGGGCGAGCCCGATCGCTTCCACGCCACCGAGGCCGGCCGCGAGGTCGGCACGCCCTTCCGCCGCGGCGCCCAGTTCGATGCCAGGCCGTCGCCCGCCTGGCTGCGCCAGGAGCCCGGCCGATGAGCGCGCGCCGCAAGCCCACCTACTGGGCCCTGCGCCTGGAACGCTGGGGCGCGTGGCGCGTCGGCGCCGGTGGTGCCAAGGTCGCCACCTGGGCCCGCATGCGCGCCGGCGACAGCCCGCTCGGCAATTGGGCCGCCAGCGACGAAGGCGTGCCCCGGCTGTACCTCGAGGAACGCGAGACCCACGAGTTCATCGGCCTGCTCGCCCACCGGCCCGACACCGCCGAGCTGGCCCGCTTTGCCGTGGCCGCCTACCCGCACAGCGCCCGCCTGGCGCAGACCCTCGGCCTGGCGGCCAGCAGCCTGGCCGAGCGCCACAAGCGCCTGTACCGCACCCTCGCGCGGCTGCTCGATCAACGCAAGAAGGGCGAGCCGCTCGACCCCGTGCGCCGCCCGCCACGGGTCAAGCGCACCAGCACCCGCCTCGCACGCACGCGCGTGGCCGCCGTCCTGGTCGACGAAACCTGATGCGCCGGACTTTTTGTCATTTGGTATTTTCCGTGCAGAATCCGCCAAACTCAGCGGCACGTGCACCCAGTCGATCGGCGTGCCGTGCCGCTGGTGCTTTGGAGTGTGGTTGATGCCCCGCGCCGCACCGCGTCCTTGCGTCGAGCCCGGCTGCAATGCCATGGCCACCGAGCGCGGCCGCTGCGCCGAGCACGCCAAGCGCCAGCAGCAGCAGCTCGACGCG
Source organism: Rubrivivax sp. (assembly GCA_021298085.1). Classification (GTDB taxonomy): domain Bacteria; phylum Pseudomonadota; class Gammaproteobacteria; order Burkholderiales; family Burkholderiaceae_C; genus Rubrivivax. The sequence goes on along the minus strand of JAJTDE010000226.1, from coordinate 299 downwards.
CGCCGCGGCTCATCGTCCCAGCGCGGCTACGGCAGCCAGTGGCAGAAGGCGCGCGCAGGGTTCCTGCGTTCGCACCCGCTTTGTCTGCACTGCCAGCGTCAAGGCAAGCTGGTGCCGGCGACCGACGTTGACCACATCCAGCCGCACAAGGGCGACCGCGCGCTCTTCTGGGACTCGGATAACTGGCAGGGGCTGTGCAAGCCCTGCCACAGCGCCAAGACCGCAACCGAGGACGGCCGCTGGTCCTGAGCGCTGCAGGGGAGGGGCGGTGCCAATCTCTGGCCCCGCCACACATAGAC
>JAJTDE010000064.1 GCA_021298085.1 Rubrivivax sp. | reverse complement strand
CCGCTGGCCACGCTGAGTTTTGGCGGCCCGGTGACGGCGCTGGGCTTCATCAGCGGCGCTGGCAGCTTCACGCTGACGTTCAGCGGCGTGCTCGATGCGCCGTTGACACTGGCCAAGCTGCGGGTGTCGGTGGGCACCTTGAGCAACCTGCAGCGGACGTCCGCGGCCGGCGCGCCCGACGTCTACACCTTCAGCTACGAGCCGCCCGCGGCCACCGCTGGCGCGGTGGTGCTGGAACTGCCCGCCGGCAGCGTGACCCGTGGCGGCATCCCCAACGACACCGATTACTGGACGTACGGCCTGGCCACGCGCTGAGCCGCCCAGGCCCCGCGTGCCTAGTCCCGGCGCAGGACCTTCGGCACCGCGTTGGGCCGCAGGCGGTAGGCGTCGGGCATGCCCGAACCCAGCAAGGGGCGCAGGTAGAGGCGGAAGGCGTCGGTCACGTCGGTGCCACTGGGCGCGATGAAGGCTTCGTCCATCACGCGGGTCTTGCCGGCCACGTCTTGCAGGGCCTGCAGTTCGTAGTCGACGGAATAGAAGCCGGTGCGGCGGATGGCGACGCTGCCGCTGCTGTCGCCCCACATCGCGTACTGCACGGCCTTTTCGCCCACTTCGCGGGCTTCGCGCGCGTCGACATCGCTGACGCAGCCCACGAAGCTGCGCTGCAGGTAGCCGAGTGTGTCGCCGCGCACCCGCTTGATCTGCAGCTTGCGCTTGATCTCCTCGCACAGCAGGTCGGCCAGCGCGCCGGTGCCCGACAGCTGCACATTACCGTGCGCGTCCTTCTCGATCTCCTGGGCCAGGCGCGTGATGATGGGTTGCCCGTCGCGGTCGTGGATGCCTTCACTCACCGCAATGACGCAGCGCCCATGGCGCTCGTAGACGGCCTTCACGTCGCTGAGGAAACGGTCGACCTCGAAGACCCGTTCGGGCAGGTAGATCAGGTGCGGGCCGTCGTCAGGAAATTTCTTGCCCAACGCGCTGGCGGCTGTCAGAAAGCCGGCGTGGCGCCCCATCACCACCCCCACGTAGACACCCGGCAGCGCCGCGTTGTCCAGGTTGGCGCCGGCAAAGGCCTGGGCCACAAACCGCGCCGCGCTGGGGAAGCCGGGTGTGTGGTCGTTGCCCACCAGGTCGTTGTCGATGGTCTTGGGGATGTGGATGGCGCGCAGGGGGTAGGCCGCGCGCGCGGCCTCCTCGGCCACGATGCGCACCGTGTCGGCGCTGTCGTTGCCGCCGATGTAGAAAAAGTGCTCGATGGCGTGGGCCTGCAGGACCTTGAAGATCTCCTGGCAGTAGGCCAGATCGGGCTTGTCGCGGGTGCTGCCCAGCGCCGACGCCGGGGTGCCCGCGACGAGCTCCAGGTTGTGGCTGGTTTCGCGCGTCAGGTCCACCAGGTCTTCGTTGACGATGCCCCGCACGCCATGGCGCGCCCCGTAGACCAGGCGCACACCGTGGTGCCGGCGGGCTTCCAGCACCACGCCGGCCAGGCTCTGGTTGATGACGGCGGTGGGGCCGCCGCCCTGGGCGACGAGGATTTTTCCGGATGACATGGGCGTGGCTCACTGATCGGAGATTGGCGAACGGGGTGATGACGGTGGTGGGGACGCGGGCAGGGCCGCTCAGCGGCCCCGCGTCATCGGGTGGCCCGCGCGCCACAGCACAAAGGCAAACTCGTCGGCCCGTTCGTCGTCGATCTGGCTGCGGGTGCTGCCCAAGCCGTGGCCGGCGTCAAAGCCGACCCGCAGCAGCACCGGGTTGGGCCCGCGGTTGGCCTTCTGCAGCCGGGCGGCCATCTTGGCGCCGTGCCAGGCATCCACCCGGGGGTCGGTCATGCCCACCGTCAGCAGCACGGCGGGGTAGCGGGTGCCGTCCTTCACGTGCAGCATCGCGTCCATGGACTTCAGCCCCGCGAAACCATCGCGTTCCTTCACCGTGCCGAACTCGTCGATGTTGGGCGGGCCGTTCTGCGAGAACTCCGCGCGCAGCGCGTTGCTGACCCCGACGTTGCTGATCACGCCGGCAAAGAGGTCTGGCCGCTCGGTGAGTGCGCGGCCCACGGTGATGCCGCCGGCCGAGCCGCCCTGGATGGTCAGCGTGGCCTTGCTGGCCCAGCCTTCCTTGACCAGGTGTTCGCAGCAGTCGATCAGGTCGCGCCAGGTGTTGGGCTTGGTCAGCTTCTGGCCGCCCTTCCACCAGCGCTTGCCGTATTCGCCGCCGCCGCGCACATGGGCCACGCAGAACAGGCCACCGCGCTCCAGCAGCGCCAGGGTGCGCGGGCTGAAGTAAGGGTTGCCGCTGATCTGGTAGGCGCCATAGGCTGAGACCAGCGCCGGGTTACGCCCGTTGCGCGGCAGCCCCTTGCGGGCGACAACCGACAGCGGCACCAGGGTGCCGTCGCGCGCCTTGACCTGCAGGCGGATGGCTTCGTAGCCGGACAAGTCCAGCGTGGACGGGGGCGCGATGCCCGCGCGTTCGGTGCGGCCCGTGGCCGGGTCGTGGCGGAAAGTGGTGAAGGGCAGCAGCCAGCCGGTGCCGTCCAGGAACACGCCGTCGTCGGTGGTGCTGGCCGACAGCCCTTCGATGGAGCCCTCAAAGCCCAGCGGCACGGCGTTCAGCGCGCCGTCGCGCCCCAGCTTGCGCAGGCTGTGGTAGCCGCCATCGAGGTCACGCACATAGAGGCCGTCCTTGGCCAGGGCGACACTTTCGACCACCTTCGGCCCTTCCGGCACCACCGTGGTGGCCGTGGCCACCGTGCCGGCAGCCAGGTCGGTGCGCAACACCTTGCCGTTTTCAGCGGCGCGTGTGGTCAGCAGGTAGATGTCGCGGTGGTCAAAGGCAAAGTCCGTGACCTCGTCGGCGATGGTGCACAGTGGGCGCCAGCGCGCACGGCCAGCCGCCACGTCGGCCAGCGGTGCCACAAACAGCGGGTTTTCGCGCCGCACGCCGCCAAACAGCACCAGCACGGCCCATTCGCCGGAGGCGCTGGTCATCACCGCCGGAAACTCCGTCTCGCCCAGCGGCAGCGCCGCGTCGCGCCCGAACTGGGCCAGCAGCACGTCGTCTTTCGGGTCAGTACCCAGCCTGTGCAGCAAGGCCGGTGAGCGCTTGTAGTAGTCGACGGTGCCCAGCTGCTTGAGGTCGTTCACGCGGCCGTAGAAGAAGCCCGAGCCATCGGGCAGCCACGAAGGGCCGGCGTACTGCGTGCCGGGAATGCGTTCGGGCAGCACACGCTGGGTGTCCACCTCCATCACATGCAGCACCGAGTTTTCGCTGCCGGCGGGCGACAGGCCATAGACCACGTGGCGGCCGTCGGGTGATGCGCGCCACCAGTCCAGCGACACATGGGTGCCGCCCTCACCCTTCATCGTGGTCGGGTCCAGCAGGATCTTCTCGGCGCCGCTGGCGCCCTGGCGCACCGCCAGCTTGAAGTTGTCGGCCCCGGCCGGGCGCACTTGGTAGAAGAGCTTGTCGCCACAACGCTGCACCCCATAGGCCACGGCGGTGCCGCCGGACAGCGCGCTGATGCGGGCCTTCAGCGCATCCCGCCCTGGAATGCCCTGCAGCACCGCGCGGGCGTGGGCGTCCTGGCCACGCATGAAGGGTTCCCAATCCTTGTCCTTGGGGTTCTCCATCCAGCGGTAGGGGTCGGTGATCGTCTCGCCAAAGAAGGTCTCGGACACGGGCTCGATGCGGGCCACCGGCAGGCGCGGCAGCTTGGGGCTGCGGGCGGCGGCCGCCCAGGCGGGCAGGCTGGCGGGCAGGACGACGCTGCTGGCCGCCAGGGCCAGCAGGTGACGGCGGTGAATGGTGGGCAGGCGCATGGTCGGACTTTCGGTCAAGGCGTGACAGGCGGCGATTCTGGCCCGCCCTGCACGCCTTTCGGCAGCGCGCGTTCGCCGCCCTCGCCGCCGTCAGCTCCCGACAGCCAGGCCTGCAACTGCTCAGCCACCCCGGCATCGCTCAGCAGCGCCAGGTGCCCGATGCCCACGCCCACCCACTGGTGCGCCGGCGGGATGTCCAAGGCACGCGCGGGGTCGGGGTGCCGGCCCAACGCGCTGTCCAGGGGAACCAGGCCATCGCCCAGTACACGGCCCTGCAAGGCGTCGGCGCTGTCGCCCAGGGTGGACGCCAGCGCATAACAGTGGACACCCGCCGGCAGCGGCACCGCCGGCGGGCGGGTGGCGCGGCGCGCCGCAGCGGTTCCCCGGCCGGCCTGGCGGCTGGCCCGCAGGTCACCATGGCGCAGGTCGGTGATGCCGGCGCTGCGCACCTTGCCCAGCCGTGCAAAGGGCGCGGCATAGGGCAGCGCCGACAGCAGCACGTCCACCCCATGGCCGGCCCGCTCCAGCGGTGCCCCGTGGTGGGGCGTGCCCAGAAAGACCATGTCGGTCAGGGCCGCGGGCCAGCGGTGGCCGGCCTGCTGGGCCTCGAACACGGCGCTGCGCGCCAGCAGCCCGCCCATGCTGTGGCCCAGCAACGTCAGCCGCTGCAGCGGCACCGGCCACGCCGCGCAGAGCGCTTCCAGGCGGCTGGCCAGTTCGCGGCCATTGGTGGCCACCGGCTGGCCGCTGTTGTAGTGCAGGTAGAGCGTCGTGCAGCCCAGGGCACCGGCCAGCGTGGCGCCATGGTCGTGCCCGCGCTGCGCCCATTGCAGGTCGTTCATGCACAGGCCGTGGATGCACAGCAGCACGTGACCGCTGGCCTGCGGCAGCGCCTGGGCCAGCGCGGCGCGCTCCAGCGTCAGCGGGCGGCCGGCCTGCCGCACCGCCATCGTGATGGCCAGCGGGTTGCCGCTGGCGGCCAGGTGGTCGCCCAGCACACCATTGACGGCCGCCACCAGCGCCTCACGGCGTGGCGAAGGCAGGCGTGCCGGGTGGGTGGGTTGCGTGGGGCGCGCTGGCAGCAGGCCCAGCAGGGCTTCAGCGCTGCCGCCCACCAGGTGTGTCACCCCCCGCACGCTGCGGTAGACCCAGCCGGTGATGCCGCGGGTGCGGCCGGCGCGGCCCGGTGGTGGCAACCCCGGCAGACGGGCCACCCGTTCGTGCACCGCCTCGACCAGGTCGGTGATGCCGGTAGTGGCTTCGGTGGCCAGGCGCACGGTGCCCTGCAGGTCAGACGCGGTCGTGGGGAGGGTGCGGCTCATTGGCCATTGTGGGGCACTAAGGCTGCGAGGGTTCCACGACCCGGGGCGCCCATGACCGAAAGTCCTGCTGAGGCCGGAAGCAGCCGATCAGCGCCTCGGGCGCCAACGGCGCCTGCTGCGCCAGGTGGTCGCGGATCAGCGGGCCCGGTCGCCAGGGCTCGGTGCTGCCGCTCCAGATGGCGGTGGGGTGAAGGCGCCAGCCCTCGGGCCCGCGCTGGAGCAGCACCACCGCCGGGCTCAGGCGCTCGAACGAGAGTTCCAGCAGCAACCAGTCGCCGGACTGCAGCCCCTGGTGCCAGCGCGGGTTGGCCGAATCGGGCGGGCTGAACTGCGCGACTGCAGCCAGGGCTGCCACGCCGGCCTCGCTGCCTGGCAGCGCTTGCAGGACGCCAGCACAACCCGCGCCCAAGGACTGCAGCGTGCCTTGGACCGTGTCGCGCGCCCAGCCGGTGATGTCCACACGAACGCCGTTGACGTTGGCCAGGCCGCGCGTGTCCACCGTCTCCCAGTCCACCTGGCTGTCGGCCAGACCCACCAGCAGCACGGCCACCACCACCAGCGCCGTCGAGCGTCGCATCCTGGAACCAGCGCGCCGGCGGAACGCTCAACGGCCTTGCAGGGCCAGGCGGATCTCGCGGGCCACCGCGTCGCGCCAGTGGGGGCGGATGTGGTGGCCGCAGCACACGCAGCGCTTGCCTTCGCACACCTCGATCAGCTGCGTTGGCGTCTGGCGCGGGGCGACGCGGGCGCCCTGGCGGTTGAACACCACCTGGTGCACACGGCCGGCCACTTCCTGCTCGATCACCAGGCGCTCAGGGCCCAGTTCAATGGATTCCTGGTTGGTGGCGTGGCGCGCGCAGATGGCAAAAGCCACCGCCAGGGCGGTGAGTTCCAAGCCCGTGAAGAACAGAATCCAGCGCACCCCGATGAACCAGAAATAGCCGGCCACGGCCAATGACATCGCGCTGAGCAGCAGGTAGGCCAAGCCCAGCTGGCGCGGCGTGATCGAACAGTTGCGCTTGAAGCGCCACCGCAGGCTGTCGCCGGCGGGTTGCGCAAAACGGGGGTGGGTCTGCGGGCTCATGTGGCGCAATGATGCCACTGCCGCTGCCACTGCCGCTGCTGGCCAGGAGCCGGTCCTGGGGACCTCTCCATCACAATCGCCCCGGTGAAACGCGTGGTGCCATCCGTGATCGGTGTGTTGCTGGTGGGCGGCGTGGTGGTTGACCTCGCATTGAATGGGTTTGCCTGGGGCCACGCCTGCGACGCGGGCTTCGAGTCACCCCAGGATGACCAGTCCGTGCCCGATGCGAACTCCAGTGGTGAACACCACCGCACGCACCGGGCTCTGCCTTAAGGCTTTTTCGCCTCGTTGAGGTGCTTCGCCAAAAACACCTCCAGACGCCGCGCAAAGTCCACCTGGTTGGCGGGTTTGCGCCAGCCGTGGGCCTCGTCCTCGTAGACCAGGACCTCGGGCTGCAGGCCGGCCTTCTGCATCGCATCGCGCAGCCGCTCGCCGTGCTGCGGCGGCACCCGGCGGTCGCGCCCGCCCCAGGCCAGCAGCAGGGGCGCCCGGATGCGCGCGGCCTGCTCCACCGGCGAGACCTCGCGCAGCCAGTCGGCTTCCTGGTCGCCGTTGCCGACGCGGCGTGTCAGGCCCTGTTCGCGCCAGACATCACTCGCATCGTCGTCCACCCAAAAGCTGCCCTTGAGCAGCAGCATCAGATCGGTCACGCCCACCCAGCTGACGCCGCAGCGGTAGAGCTCGGGGTGGCGCACCAGGCCCATCAGGCTGGCGTAGCCGCCGTAGCTCGCGCCGATGAGGCAGGTGCGGTCGGGGTGGGCCAGCTTCTGCTGGCGGGCCCACAGCAGGGCATCGGCCACATCGTCCTGCATGGCACGGCCCCATTGGCGGTCTCCGGCGCGCAGGTGGGCCAGCCCGTAGCCGGCGCTGCCGCGGAAATCGGGCTGCAGCACCAGCCAGCCGCGCGAGGCCAGAAACTGCGCCATGGCGTCCCACCGCCAGAAGCCACCGCGGACCCAGGGTCCACCGTGCACCAGCACCACCGTCGGGCGAGGCTGGCCCGGCGCGGCGCCCGCGGGCAGGGTCATCCACACCGGCAGCTCGCGGCCATCGCGCGCGGCGATGCGAACCACGTCCACACGCGCCATCTGCGCAGGGTCGATCTCGGGCATGACGCGGGCAACCCGCACCCACTCGCGGGCGGCGGCGCGCCACAGCCACCACTCGCCAGGGTCGCGGTCGCTGAAGCTGTGGGCCAGGGCCACCGCATCGGGTTCACCACAGCGCCGGCAATCGAGGCGGTTGACGCGGCCTGGCCAGCGTTCGTCGGCCTGTTGCTGCAGCGCCTTCATCGCCTCGTCCAGCCACACGGTGATGCCGGTCTCGCCTTCGGTGCGCACGCCCAGCACCCGTTGCTGCGGGCCGCTGCCCGTGCGCAGCACCGAGCCGTTGAAATCGAACCCGTCCACCCGCACCCAGGGCTCGGCCTCGGGTGCCGCCTTGTCGGCGTACCAGCGCCTGAGCACCCGGCGCTGCTGAGGGCCGTCGAGCGTGGTCACGACCATGTGGCCGCTGTCGTCCATGCTGTGCAGATGGGTGCTCACCTCAGGGGCGGGCTGGTCCACCAGCAGGCGCCAGCCGTCCTGGCCGGGTGGGCGCACATGCACCTGGCGGCGCAGGCCGTCGGCGGTGGTCACCGCCCGCGGTGCGCCATAGGAATCGAAGAGCCAGCCGGTGGCGCTGCCATCGGGGCCCTTGAGCTGACCCTGACGGGTGCGCAGGGTGCGCACGTTGAGCCACATCGGGCTGACCTGCAGGTGGCCGCCTTCGCGACGCCACTGCCCGACGATGACCTCGTCGGGGTCAACACCCGGTCCCGCCACCGGCACCTTCAGCAGTGTCCAGGAGGCTTCCAGTCCGCGCCGGGCCAGGGGCGAGGCCTCGACCACAAAGGCCGAGCGGCGCCGGATCAGGTTGCGCAGTTCCTGGCCATCGGCCTGCACCAGGTACAGACCTGCGCCGCTGGTCTGGGCCGCACCGCCCGTGGCGTCCAGGTCGGTCACCGAAAACAGCAGGCGGTCTTCGCCCATCCAGCGCACGCCAACGATGTCCACGTCGTCGAAGCTCACCAGGCGCCGCGGCGGCTTGGACAGGTCCCGCAGGTCGATCAGCACCAGCCCCACCCGCGCCGAGCCGCGGCCGGTGGTCACGGCCAACTGTTCACCCGATGGTGACAGCAGCGCCTCGCGAACCTGCGGTGCGGCAAAGAAACGCTCGGCGGGTATCTGCGCCTGGGCCACTGGCGTGCAAAAAAACCAGACCAGCAAACCCGCCAAGAGTAACCCCGTGGACCGACGCATGCACAGGCCGGCTGCCCGGCGCGATCTGCGTGCGAGGAATGCCATGACTTCACCACTGCCCGTAGAACACACCGGCGCGCTTGTGGCCGGCGGTGGCGGCGGCCACCTGCGCGTCGCTGACGGTGGCGCGGTGGCGGCGCGCGGCCAGGAAGGCCAGCAGGCGGTCCCTCAGCTCGGCGCGCACGGCGGCCGTGCTGCTGTCGCGGCCCAGGTCGTGGAACTCGTCGGGGTCGGCCTGCAGGTCGTAGAGCTGCTCGGGCAGGTCCAGCCAGTAGACATAGCGCCAGCGCGCCGTGCGCAGGCTGAAGGCGCGGCAGCGGTCGGGCGCGCGGCCCAGGGTGAGGCGGGCCTGGCGGTAGCTGTAGTCCAGCTCGCTGTAGGCCATGTCGCGCCAGTCGGCCGGCGCCTCACCGTGCAGCAACGGCTGCAGGCTGCGGCCTTCCAGGCGCTGTGCGGGCTGCACCACCTGCATCGCGTCCAGGATGGTGGGCACGATGTCCACCGCCTCGACAAAGCGCGTGTCCACGGTGCCGCGGGTGGCGTCGGCCGCACGGCGGGGGTCTGACACGAGCAGCGGCACCTTCTGGACCGTGTCATGGAACAGCTCCTTTTCGCCCAGCCAGTGGTCACCCAGGTAGTCGCCGTGGTCGGCGGTAAAGATGACCAGCGTGTCTGACAGCACGTCCTCGTCGGCCAGCACGTCGAACAGGCGGCCCAGGTGGTCGTCCAGCTGGCTGATCAGGCCCTGGTAGGCCGGCCGCACGGTGCGGATGCACTCGTCGCGCTGGAAGCTCTGGCTTTCCTCGTGCTGGCGGTAGGCGGCCAGCACCGGGTGTTCGTCGGCCCGCTCGGCGCCACTGCGGTGAACCGGCAGGCACTGGTCGGTGCGGTACATCGCGTGGTAGGGCGCGGGGGCCATGTAGGGCCAGTGCGGCTTCACGTAGCTCAGGTGCAGCACCCAGGGCCGCTGGCCCATGCGGCGCACAAAGCCGATGGCCTGGTCGGTCATGTAGGCGGTTTCTGAGTGCGCTTCCTGCACCCGCGCGGGCAGGTGGCAGTGGCGCATGTGCCAGCCGCTGACCACCTCGCCATCGGGGCCCACGGCCGAGATGACGTGCTCGCTCCACGGGTCGTCACCGGCGTAGCCGTTCGCCCGCAGAAAGGCGGGATAGCCGCTTTCGTCGCCCGGCGTGTGGTGGCCGTCGTAGCGGTCGATCTCGTCGAAACCACCCCGCGACAGCAGCGTGGCCAGCTCGCTGCCGCCGTCCAGCTGCAGGCGCCGCAGGCCCTGGTGGTCAGGCATCACATGCGTCTTGCCGGCGAGTGCCAGGCGGTGGCCACCGCCCCGCAGCATCTCGCCCAGCGTGACCTCGCCCACCGACAGCGGCACGCGGTTCCAGGTGGCGCCGTGGCTGATGGGGTAGCGGCCGGTGTAGTACGACATGCGGCTCGGCCCGCAGACGCCGCTGTTGACAAAGGCGTTGCTGAAGCGCACCCCGCGCGCCGCCAGCGCGTCAAGGTGGGGCGTCTTCAGGTACGGGTGGCCGGCGCAGCCCAGGTGGTCCCAGCGCAGCTGGTCGGCCATGATGAACAGCACGTTCATGGGGAACTCCTGGGGGCTGCCAAGTGCGGGTGTCAGTCGCCGGGCTTGAAGCCCGAGGCGCGGATGACCTCGCCCCAACGCTCATGGTCGGCCTTCAGGATGGCGGCCAGCTGATCAGGCCCCAGGCCGGTTGGCTCCAGGCCCATCTCGACCAGGCGCTTGTTGACGGCGGGGTCGTTCACGGCCGCGGCCGCCGCGGCCGACAGCCGCTGCAGCACCGCCGGCGGCGTGCCCGCAGGCGCAAACAGGGCGTACCAGGGCTTGGCCACCAGGTCAAAGCCCAATTCCTTGAAGGTGGGCACGTTGGCAAAGGCCGGGTCACGCCGGTCACCGGCCACGGCCAGCAGGCGGGCGCGGTCGCTCTGCACCAGCGTGCGGATGTCGGCGGCGACAGTCGACAGCGCAGAGATCTCGCCGCTGGCCAGGGCCTGCATCGCGGCGGCCGTGCCCTTGTAGGGCACGTGTGTCATCGGCACACCGGCGGCACGGCCAAACATCACGCCGAAGAAGTGCGGGATGCTGCCCGGCGCCGCCGAGCCATAGAAGCCGTTCTTGGCCGGGTCCGTCTTCACCCAGGCCACGTACTCGGCCAAGGTCTTGGCCGGCACCTGGGTGCCCACACCCAGGCCGACCTGAAAGCTGGTGAGGTGGGCCACCGGTGCAAAGTCCTTCAGCGGGTCGTAGCGCAGCTGGCCGGCGTAGCTGTGGGGAAAGATGCCCATGGTGGCGATCGGCGTCATCAGCAGTGTCAGGCCGTCGGCAGGCGCGGCCTTGACCAGTTCGTTGGCAATGCGCCCGCCGGCACCGGGCTTGTTCTCGACGATCACCGTCTGTTTCAGCGTGCCGGCCATGTGCTCGGCGATCACCCGCGTCAGGGCGTCGCTGGTGGCCCCGGCCGGGTAGCCGACGAGGATCTTCACCACCCCCTGCTGCGCACGCGCCGGCAGGCTCAGGAGGCTGGCGGCCACGAGCGTGGACGTCACCAGCAGGGTCGACAGGAAGCGTTGGCGTTGCATCGGCGGTTCTCCAGGGGTGTGCAGGTGGTGGACACCCCCGAATCTACGCGGAAGACACCGCCTGGCAGGCCCCGACGCTGCCAGGGATGACCCTGAGAGGCCGCCCGAGGCAGCCCGAGGCAGCCTCAATCGTCGTCGTCGATCGTCACCACCACCGTCGGGTGCAGGCCCAGCTCACCCCCCTCGGGCAGGCTCAGCTGGACGCTGAAGGTCTCGGTGGACTCCGGCCGGGTGTCGCGGCGGATGGGCACGCTGAGACTGCGGCTGGTCTGCCCAGGCGCAAAGCGCACCACGCCGCTGCGCGCCAGGTAGTCGGCGCCCGCCAGCGCGCTGCCATCGGCGGTGGAGAAGGCCACCGAGGCCTTGCCCAGCGCCGTGCCGCGTGTCACCGTGAGCGTCAACGTGGCCTGCCCTTCGGAGACGCGCTGCTGCGCCGCCGAGAAGCTGAAGCGCGAGACCTCGCGCACATTGAACGCCGCCGAAACCGAACGGGCCGCGTCCATCGTCACGGTGCAGCTGGGCTGCACACCGGTGCAGGCACCGCTCCAACCGGCAAAGGCCGCATCGCTCGGTGCACTGGCCGTCAGCGTCACACGGGTGCCATGGTCAAACGTGGCCGTGCAGACGCTGCCGCAGCTGACGCCGGCCGGCACCGACTGCACCGTGCCCTGCGCGGCGGCGGCACCGGCCCGCGTGAGGTTCAGGGGCCAACGCGCCTGCTGCGCGACAAAGCCCAGGTTCAGCCGCGGCAGCCCGCTGGCCACGCCACCGGCACGGGTGTCGGCGATGGTGAGGCCATGGGCCTTGAGGGCCGCCAGCGCCGCGTCCACCGAGGCCTCGGGCTGCCACTGGCGGTAGACGGCCCAGGCCCCCGCCACATGCGGCGCGGCCATCGAGGTGCCGCTCCAGCGTCCGTAGGCCGTGCCCGTCAGCGATGACGTGATGAAACTCCCCGGCGCCGCCAGCGAGGTCAGGCTGGACACGTTGCTGTAGCTGGCCAGCCCGTCCACCCCCGTGGCACAGAAGCCGCCCGTGGCCTCGTCACAGGTGGCGGCCACGCTGATGGCGCTCGAGATGCAGGCCGGAGTGTTCATCGCCTGCCTGAAGCCGTTGTTGCCGGCGGCGACGACGGTGGCAATGCCCACCGCGCGCAGCTGGTCGATGATGGGCTTGAGCGGGTCGTTGTCACAGGCCTGCTCAAACCGGCCTGTGCCCAGGCTCATGTTGACGGCGGCGATCGGGTGGCTGTGGCGCAGCGTGTAGACATGCTCCAGCGCGGCGATGAGGTCGCTGCTCCAGGCCTCCAGCTTGGGCGCGGCGCCGGGCTTGCCCGACGACACCAGGCTGATCACCTGCACGGCGATGACCGGCGCCCCCGGGGCCACGCCGCGGAACCCGTCGGCCACCCGCAGCCCGCCGGCGGCGATGCCCGCGACATGGGTGCCGTGGGCACACAGCGACGGCCCCACGCAAGGCACGCCTGCACCCGCGCCGACGAGGCTGGCCACCCCGCCGGGGCAGGTCGACGTCGAGCGCAGCGCGGCGCTGGTGGTGGAGAAGCAGGCTTCGGCCACCACCTTGCCGGCCAGGAAAGGGTGGCTGCCGTCCACCCCGCTGTCCAGCACGGCCACCGCCCACCCCGAGCCAGTCTGCCCGCGCGCCCAGGCCGTGGGCGCCTCGATCAGCGCCGTGCTCTGCAGCAGGTTGAGCGGCAGCGGCCGGTCTTCCACCACCTGGCTGACGGCCCCCGACACACGCAGGCGTGCCAGGGCATTGGCGTCCACCTCCACCGCCAGCAGCGGCTGCGTGGCATAACGCCGCGTGACCACGGAGTCACTGGTGGCCAGGACATCCGCCTCCAGCCGCGCCTGCGCGCTGGCGATGGTCTGCCGCTGCGCCATGCGCGACGTCGGGCTGAGCGTGGCGTCGTCGCGCAGCGGCGTCGACAGCCTGACCAGCACCTTCACCCGCCCGTCGGACGCGGCCCGCGCCATCAGCGCGTCCAGCGACGCTGAGGGCAGCGGCTGCGCCTGGAGCCGTTGTGCCGGGGCCGCGCACAGGGCCAGTGCGAGCAGCCCGGCCGCCACGGTGCGGGCGGCGCCTCGGTGCGTGGAAGTGATCATGTGTGAGCCTCGGGGGTGTCGGGTGCGGTGCGCCTGGCGCGTACAGGTTGCGCCGGTGGGGAGGGTGCCTCGCCGGGCCGGCAGAAGGCTCGGGGTGAGCGGCCCAGCAGCCGCTGGAACGAGCGGCGCATGCGCTCAGTGTTGCCGAAACCGCAGCGCTCGGCGACCCGCTGAACCGAGGGCTCGCCGCCTTGCAGCGCGGTGCGTGCCGCCTCCACCCGCAGCCGCTCCACGGCCTGGGCTGGGGTGGTGCCTGTCTCGTCCCGAAATGAGCGCGCAAAGTGGCGCGGGCTCATGCAGGCCCGCGCGGCGAGCGCTTCCACGCTGTGGTCGGCGTCCAGTTGGTGGCGCACCTGTTCGAGCAGCACACCGAACCGGCCCTCAGGGCGCTGCAGGTCCAGCAGCGGCGAGAACTGCGACTGCCCGCCCGGGCGCCGGCGCTCGACCACCAGCTGGCGCGCGGCCTCTCGGGCCAGCGCCTCGCCATGGTCGTGGGCCAGCAGCGCCAGGCAGAGGTCGATGCCGGCCGTCATGCCCGCGCTGGTCCAGATCTCGGGCAGGCGCAGCGTGCCGCGGCGCGACGCCGGCTCGCGCACGTAGAGGCGGTCGGGGTGCAGGCGCACCGCCGGGTGGTCGCGCGCAAACTGGCGGCTGCGCGACCAGTGCGTGGTCGCCATGCGGTGGTCCAGCAAGCCGGCCGCCGCCAGCAGCAGGCTGCCGCTGCAGATGCTGGCCACGCGGGCGCCGCAGCGGCTGGCGCGTTGCAGCCAGCCGACCAGCCGCGTGTCCACGCAGGCGGCATCCACGCCGTCGCCGCCGATCACCATCACCAGGTCGCTGTCGGCCAGCCGCCGCGGCAGTGCGTCGACGGGCCAGTGCACCCCGGCGGAGCTGCGCACGGCCGGTGCCTGGCTGGCCACCAAGCGCCACGCATAACTGTCGGGCCGTGCCAGGCGGGCCAGCTCGAAGACGGCCATGGGGCCGGCCAGGTCCAGCTGCTGGAAGCCGGGGAACAGCACAAACAGGATGCGACAGCTCATCGCCCGATGATGGCAGAAAAGGTGGGAAGTGCGTCCTGGCGGCCAACGGCGTCTGGGGCGATGCTTGGCACCCTCTGCACCCTCACCGCTGCAGACGCGGAGCACCCCCGATGAACATGGACAAGGAAAGCCTCCCATGAACGCACCCCTGACGCTGAACCCCATGGTGGCGCCCGACGCGACCGACACCGGACGTGACCTGATCACCGTCACCACCCGCCCGCCCACCGTGTTTGTCGAAGGGCATGGGTCCTGGTTGACGGATGAGGCCGGCAAACAGTATCTGGACCTGGTCCAGGGCTGGGCGGTCAACAGCCTGGGCCACAGCCCGGCAGTGATCGCCGATGCACTGTCGGCGCAGGCACGGCGCCTGCTGAACCCGAGCCCGGCCTTCCACAACCGGCCCATGCTGGATCTGGCCCGGCGGCTGGTTGAGCTGAGCGGCTTTGACCGTGTCTGGTTTGGCAGCTCGGGGGCCGAGGTGAACGAGGCGGCCGTCAAGCTGGCGCGCCGCTTTGGGCGCCGCCACCGTGGCGGGGCGCATGAGGTGATCAGTTTCGACGGCGCGTTTCACGGCCGCACGCTGGCGATGATGAGCGCGTCGGGCAAGCCGGGCTGGGACAGCCTCTTTGCGCCGATGCCTGCGGGTTTTGCCAAGGCCCGCTACAACGACATCGGTTCTGTCGAGCGGGTCATCACACCGCAGAGCGTGGCCGTGATGATCGAGCTGGTGCAGGGTGAGGCCGGCGTGAACCTGGCGGACCCGGGTTTTGTGCGCGAGCTGCGCGCGCTCACCACCGAGCGTCAGCTGCTGCTGATCGCCGACGAGGTGCAGACCGGCATCGGCCGCTGCGGCCGGCTGTTTGCGCACGAGCTGTTGGGCATCCAGCCCGACGTGATGACGCTGGCCAAAGGAATCGGTGGCGGTGTGCCGCTGGCGGCGGTGCTGTGCCCGGAGTGGCTCAATGGCTTCGAACCCGGCGACCAGGGCGGCACCTATGGCGGCAACCCCTTGATGGCCGCCGTGGGCCTGGCCGTGGTAAACACGGTGTGCCAGGAAGATTTCCTCGCCCACGTGCGCCAGCGGGCCGACCAGCTGGCCCGCGGGTTGAACAGCATCGTCCGCGAGCATGGCCTGGTGGCCGAGCGCGGCGCGGGCCTGCTGCGGGCGCTGGTGCTGCCCGGTGACACGGCCCCCGCTGTGGTGGAGGCAGCGCGCGAGCTGTCGCCCGTGGGTCTGGTGCTGAACGCACCCCGCCCCCACCTGCTGAGGCTGATGCCGGCGCTGACGATCAGCGAGGACGAGGTCGATCAGGCCTTGGACCTGCTGCGCAGCGCCTTGCGTGCGGGCATGGGCTCACGCGAGCCCAGTTCATCATGCCCGCAAACCAGCGCCTGCACCAGACGCCCCGCTGCTCCCAGCGCCGGCCCGAGGTCTGGACACGGGTGCGCAGACAGGCCGGCGGGCCCAGCCGCTTCAGGCGGCGCGACAGCTCGATGTCTTCCATGAGGGACTGGACAGGAAAGCCACCCAGACGGTCAAAGGCCTCGCGCGTGACAAAGATGGCCTGGTCGCCGGTGCCAATGCTGCTCAAGCGTGAGCGCAAGTTCATCATCGCGGCGACCACCTTCAGCATCCGCGGCTGGCACCCGCGTTCATCTGCCGCGCGCGGCCGCGCGCCGAGGCCGTCACGACGTCCACCCAGGGTGCAGCCCGCCGGGGGGTGTCATCGGTGCTGCCGCCACCGGCCAGCACGATCTCCACCCCACGGGAACGCAGCGGCTGCCAGGCCTCGAGCACGGCGACGATGCCCTCTGCCTCGTTCAGGGCCGGCCTCATCGCGCGTCGTTCAGCGCCCAGTCGTAGTCGGTGAAGGCGATGTCCACCGCGCCGCCGCGAATGCGCTCGCGGTCAGCGGGTGTGTCCGCCAGTTGCTCGGCATACCGTGCGGCGAACGCCGGCAGCGAAGCAATGCCACGGTGCCCCAGCCGGAAGTCTTCGCCGTACCAATCGAAGATCTTGGAGAGTTCCAGCCGCCCGCGCGGGGCGTTGAAGCGGTTGCGGGTGCGGTCACTCATGAAGCGCAGGGTTTGCTCATCGAGCTGGGCGTCCAAGCGTGCCGCCACAAAGGCCTCCTCGCGCAGCGCCGGGCAGCCGATGCTCGCGCAGTTGACGGCGAAGTGCACACGAGGGTCGTCATACTCGCCACGCTTTCTGAGCATGGCGTGTTCAATGTCGTCCAGCGACAACTTGGCCCCCAGCAGCGGGATCCACTTCGGCTTCCAGGGGCTGCTGAGCAGGCTGCCCAGGTCCTTGATGGATTTCAGCTGTGGGTAGCGCGTGAGGATCAACTCCACCGTGAAGGCGTTGTAGGCGTTGATCAGGAAGGCCTGCCGTTCGGCCTTGGGCCAGCCCGCGAAGCTGATGGTGCCGACCGCCGACAGGCTGTCCAGGTAGGCCTTGAGCGCCGCCCTGTCGGCAGCAAAGCCGGCGTAGGCCACCTGCGTGGACTGGCCACCGCGCAGCAGGCGCACGTGCTTGCGCAGCAGGCTTGTCCAGGCGGTGTGGGTATGGTCGAAGGCGGGGGACTGTGCCCAGGCGGCTGCTGGCAGCACCGCAGTCGCTGCGGCGGCCACGGCTGTGGCGAGGCCATGGCGTCGTGTCAAGTCGGTCATGCGCGCTCCCAGGCGTGATAACGCGCCACCCACTGCAGCAGCTTCTGCGGCGCATGGGCTCGCTTCCACTCGCCGGCGGCGTACTTGTTGGCCTCGGCCAGCGTGGGGTAGGTGTGGATGGTGCCCAGGATCTTGTTCAGTCCCAGGCCGTGTTTCATGGCCAGCACGTACTCGGCCAGCAGGTCACCGGCGTGTTCGCCGACGATGGTGACACCCAGGATGCGGTCCTTGCTTGGCACGGTGAGCACCTTGACAAAGCCGTGTGCGGTACCGTCGGCGATCGCACGGTCCAGGTCGTCAATGCCGTAACGGGTGACCTCATAGGCCACACCCTGGGCCTGGGCCTCGGTCTCGCTCAGGCCCACGCGCGCCACCTCGGGGTCGGTGAAGGTGGCCCAGGGGATGACGCGGTAGTCGGCCTTGAATCGGCGGAAGCGCCCGAACAGCGCATTGACCGCGGCATACCAGGCCTGGTGCGCGGCGGTGTGCGTGAACTGGAACGGCCCGGCCACGTCGCCGACGGCGTAGATGTTCGGGTAGTGCGTCTGCAGGTAGGCGTTGGTCTCGATGGTCTTGCGGGGGGTGAGCGGAATGCCCAGTTCTTCCAGCCCGTAGCCGGTGACACGTGGGCTGCGGCCGACGGCGCACAGCAGCTCGTCAAAGGGAATCACCACCTCGGCGCCGGCGTGTGTGGCGACCAGGCGTTTCTCACCGTTCACCACCTCCACCCGCACCGCCTGGTGCCCGGTCAGCACCTGGACACCATCGGCGCGCAGTGACGCCAGCACCAATTCCGAGACCTCGGGGTCCTCCCGCACCATGATGCGCGGGGCCATCTCCACCTGGGTGACCGTGCTGCCCAGGCGCGCAAAGCTCTGCGCCAGTTCGCTGCCGATCGGCCCGCCGCCCAGCACCACCAGGCGCCGGGGGCATTCGGTCAGGCCCCAGACGGTGTCGCTTGTCAGGAAGCCGGCCTCTTTCAGGCCAGGGATGGGGGGCACGAAGGGGCTGGCACCCGTGGCGATCACGATGGCCTTGGTCGTCAGCGTCTGCGTCGTGCCGTCAGCCAGTGTGACCTCCACCGCCCAGGGGCTGGTGATGCGGGCATGGCCCTGCAGCACCTCCACGCCCAGGTGGGTATAACGCTCCACCGAATCGTGCGGTTCGATGTCGGCAATGACACGGTGCACCCGTTGCATCACCGCCGCAAAGTCCACACGCCCGGCGGCGTTGGTCACCCCCAGCTCGTGCGCCTTGGTCATCTGCCGCGCCATCTTGGCCGAGCGGATCAGCGCCTTGCTGGGCACGCAGCCATAGTTCAGGCAGTCGCCGCCCATCTTGTGGCCTTCGATCAGCGTCACCTTGGCCTTGACCGCCGCGGCGATGTAGGACGAGACCAGCCCGCCTGCGCCGGCGCCGATCACCACCAGGTTGCGGTCGAAGCGGCGGGGCCGCGTCCATTTGGCGTAGACCTTGCGGCTCGCCAGCCAGCCCACACCGGCCTTGGCCAGCAAGGGAAACAGCCCCAGCAGCACAAAGCTGCCCAGCAGCCCGGGAGACAGGATGCCGCCCAGCGACTGGATGGCCGCCAGCTGCGTGCCCGCATTCACGTACACCGCGGTACCGGCCAGCATGCCCAGCTGGCTGACGGCGTAGAAGCGCCCGGCGCGCATCGGCGTCAGGCCCATCAGCAGGTTGATCAGCCAGAAGGGAAACACCGGCACCAGGCGCAGTGTCAGCAGGTAGAAGGTGCCGTCTTTCTGCACACCCTCGTTGATGGGCGCCAGCGCCTTGCCAAAACGCGCCTGGATGGTGTCGCGCAGCAGGTAGCGGGCCGCCAGAAAGGCGAGCAGCGCGCCCAGGCTGGACGCAAAGCTCACGAGCAGCAGGCCCCAGCCCAGCCCGAACAGCGCACCGGCCGCCAGCGTCAAGATCACCGCGCCGGGGATCGACAGCGCCGCCGCGGCGACATAGATCGCAAAGAAGATGGCCGCCGTGGCCAGCGGCTGCGCCTGCACCTGGCCTTGCAGCGCGTCGCGGCTGGCCTTGAGGGTGTCGAGCGTCAGCAGCGCGCCCAGGCCGAAGTGTTGCCAGGCCCACACGGCCAGGCCTGCCACGGCCGCGGCGCCGGCCCACAGCAGCGGTTTGGAGAGGCGGGCCATCAGCGTGCTCCGGGTGTTGTCCAGCGAACCGGTGGCCGTCCAGGCCGTCGCTGACGACTTGCGAGCGGGTCGTGGTCGGGGGCCGGTGGTGGAAGCGTCGCGGGCATCGCTGATCCGATCAAAGGGTGTGGGCCATGGTATTCGCCTTGGCGCACCGAACGGTTACACGCATGGCGGGCGAAGGTCACCGTCTCCGCCCTTGGGCGTTGCGTCATGGCCCTCGCGGCCCGATAGAATCGTGGGGTCACTGGGGAGTAGCCGCCCTGCGCCGTGCAGGGGCCCTCGTCAACACGCTTGGCCGATGGCCATGGCGCGGGCAGCTCCAAATGCCTGGCAAGACCTTTGACCACACAGCCTCCGGTGCGGGCCGGGGTCGCGGTGTGGTCATCGGTATCGTTCCGGCCCGGTGGAGACTGTTTTGGAAGCATTTTTGGTGTCCACCGGCGTCGTTGCGCTGGGTGAAATGGGTGACAAGACCCAGCTTCTGGCCATTGTGCTGGCGGCCATGTTCCGCCGGCCCTGGCCCATCGTGGCCGGGATCCTGGTGGCCACCCTCGCCAACCACGCCATGGCGGGCGCCCTGGGGGGCTGGGTGGCACAGCTGATGGGCCCCGAAGTGCTGCGCTGGGTGATCGGCCTGTCGTTCCTGGCCATGGCGCTGTGGATGCTGGTGCCAGACAAGCTCGACGATGACACCGGGGCAGGCAAACAACGCTTCGGTGTATTCGGCACCACCGTCGTCGCCTTCTTTCTGGCGGAGATGGGCGACAAGACGCAGATTGCCACCGTGGCCCTGGCGGCCCGCTACACCGAGGTGGTGCAGGTGGTCATGGGAACCACCGTGGGCATGATGCTGGCCAACGTGCCCGCGGTGTTCCTGGGCGACAAGATCGCCAAGAAGGTGTCGATGCGGGTGGTGCATGGCGTCGCCGCGGCCATCTTTGCGGTGCTGGGTGTGCTCACCTTGCTCAACGTGGGGGCGGTGTTCGGCTGAGCAACGGCGCGGCGGCGCCGTGTCCCGAGGGGAACGCACTGGCGATGTCAGGGCCAGGGGCTGTTTGGAGGCATGACTTCACGCGTTGGCCATTGAGCCTGCACAGGCGCCTCCGACATGCCAGAACAGCTCTACCAGAATGCCATCGGCACCGACGACAGCGCGCTGGGCGCGGCTTTGGACGTGACGGTGACACCACCGCTCATGCAGTTCCTGCGCAGCTGCCTGGACGGTCGCTGACGTCCGATAAGGGCCGATAAAGGCCAGCAAGCGGCGCTGCGCGTGATTCCGCCCCTTACCGCTGCATCGCACGCCACCGCTGGGCTACCGCATCGCGTTGCTCGGGGCTCAAGGGCGCCCGCCAGCAGGGCACTTCGTCGGTTCGACACAGGCTGAGGCCGTCTGCGTCCAGGCGCAGCGTTGCCGTGCCCCGCGAGTCAGACAGCGTCAGCTCCAGCGGCGCCAGGCTGCTTGCCAGGGCCGCTGGGGGCGGCCTGGGCGGCGACCGCAGCGTCAGCGTCGTCGTGTTCGGGACGGGTACCACCGACGCCGCGCCATCCCATGGCGCAGTGCGCCAGGTGCCCCGCGTCTGCTCAACCAGCAGCTGCAGCGAGGTGCGCAGCGCCTCACCCGTGGCTGCCTCGGTGAACGACTGAAGCGGCTCAAGCGGCTGGGCCTGCAGGCGGGCGGCGGCGGGCGGCGCGACGGTGGCGTCTGCCAGTGGCGCGGTGGCCGACTCGACCGGTGCGGCCGGTGCGGCCGGTGCGATTGGCGAGGCCGCCACGATCACCGCCTCCGAGGGTGGTTTCGCGGCGACTTTGGCGCGCGCCGGCGCGGGGGCCGGCTCGGGTGCTGTGGCTGTTGCCGTTGCTGTTGCTGTTGCCGCTCTTGCCGGGGTCGGGGTCGGGGTCGGGGTCGGGGTCGGGGCCGGCGGCACGGGCCGCACGGCCGGCACCGTCGCGACACGGTCTGGCGACACGGCCCGTGCCACGCCCTGCGCGGGTTCCACCGCGGGGGCGGGGGCAGCGGCCACCACGGTGTCGTCGGCCTCCGGCGCCGGTCCGGGCCGCTGCAACGCCACCAGACCCACCAGCACGCCCACGACCACGGTGGCGGCCAGGGCGGGGCCGGCCTGCCCCTGCAGCCCCCAGCGGCCCAGCACACGTTGCCACCTGGGCGCTGGCCGCACAGCGGCCTGCGCCTGTGCATGGGCCAGTATGCGAGCGCTCACCAGCGGCGGCACCGGCGGCTCGCCGTGGCGCAGCGCCTGCAGCGCCGCGATCAGGCGGGCGTCGGGCGCGCTTGACGCGTCGGGAGGGGTGTGTGGCGTCGGTGCTGTCATCGGGGTGATCCGTTGTCCACGCGCCCTGGCGCCGGTGCGGGCAGGTAGGCGCCCATGCAGACACGCAGACGGCTCATCGCATAACGCAGCCGGGTCTTGGCCGTCTCCACGCCCGCGCCCACCACGCGGGCGACCTGGTCGATGCTCAGGCCCTCGTCGTGGTGCAGCAGGAAGGCCGCCTTCTGGGCGCCGGGCAGGTGCTCCAGGCACTGCAGCAGCCGCTGGCCGGCGTCGCGCCAGAAGACCGCATCGGCCGCATCGGCGGCGGGCCACTCGGCCCAGGCGGTGTGGGTGGGCTCGAAGGGTTCAGCCGCGTCGGCGTCGGTCTCGTCAGCAGCGGCCAGGCCGACCTCCCGCCCGCTTCGGCGCAGCACATCCACCGCGCGGTGGTGGGCCATCGTGAACAACCAGGTTCTCACCGTGGCCCCCTGGGGTTGCCACCGCGGCGCCTGCTCCACCAGCTTCATCCAGGCGTCCTGGAACACCTCGTCGACCGCGTCAGCGGCAGCGTGCACCAGCAGGCGCCGCACAAACCGGTACAGCGCCTGGTGGTGCCGGGCATAGAGCTGCTCAAAAGCGCGCGGCTGCCCCTGGGCAAACGCCCGCAGCAGTGCCTCGTCGCTGTCGGCCGCCGCCGTCGCCGATGGCGCCGTGGCGGCGCCTTGCCGCAGAAAACCCAAGCCCATCTGCCCTGAAACGTTGGCGGTGCCCAAACGGGGTGAAAACACACAGCAGTTCACCCCAAAGGGGGAAGTTTCACCCCAAACCACACGCCCATTCGTATCAACCCGCAGACCCCGGGCGATGGCCAGGCCTTCCCGGCCAGCCAACCCGGTGGCCCGATGCCGCTGTTTCGATGGAGCCTTGCATGATCAGACCCCCCTCCCCCCGCCAGCCCTGGTGGCTGGCCCCCCTGTCTCGCCGTGCCCGCTGGGCCCTGGTCAGCGGCCTCGCGATGGGCGCCGCGGCGGCCGCCGTCGCCCACGACTGGCCGTCGCCCGGGCCTGGGGTGCCGTCGCAGCCCCCGCCGGGCTTGGTCTGGGCCGGGCCTGAACAGGGTGCGCCGGCCGAGCCGCAGGCGTCAGACTGCGCCCGCCCGCCGCGGTCCTTCAGCGTCGCCTCGGGGTTGCCCATGCCGGGCCCCCAGCCGGGCTGGAGGGAGCCGTCCCCACCGCCTGTGCCCATGCTCGGCAGCGTCGCGAGGACGCTTTCAGCCCCGACGGCGAAGGCCGCACCCGCCATGGCAGCCAGCCCGGCCGCACCCGGCCGTGCCGAGCGCGCGAGCGCAGACTCAGCCGCGGTGGTCAGTGCATCGCCCTCGATGGCCTTGTCGGCCTCGGTGTCGCCACCTCAGCAGCCCGGCGTCCCGTCAACCCAAGCCACGCAGCCGGCCGTGACCGCCGGCATGGTCGACGACAACAGCGACTTCGGCGAGTTCCGCCGCTTCCTGGAGCGCCACCAGGGCCTGGTCCAGCGGCCGCTGACGGTGGACAACCGCGTGCGGGTGAGCATCGTGGACGCCCAGGGCCGGCCGGTTCCGGATGTGGCGCTGCGCGTGCAGGATGGCGCCGGTGCCGAGTTGCCCGTCTGGGCCAGGACCGATGCCGGTGGTCAGGCCTGGCTGATGCCGCAGGCCGATGCCCGCTGGCGGGGTGAGGCCGCGCCGTGGATCGTCACGGCACGCACACGGGTGGGCGGCCAGGTGCTGAGCCAGCAGGTGCAGTGGCGGCCCG
>JAJTDE010000225.1 GCA_021298085.1 Rubrivivax sp. | reverse complement strand
GTGGGCAGGAAGGTGTCCTTGTTCCAGGCGTGGTCGTTGATCATGTCCTTCACGCTGGCGCCGTCGATGGTGGCGAAGCGGTAGTCGGCATACATGGTGGGCGAGTGGTTGCCCCACACGGCCAGCTTCTTGATGCTGGCGACAGCCTTGCCCGTCTTGGCGGCCAACTGGCTGGCGGCGCGGTTGTGGTCCAGGCGCAGCATGGCGGTGAAGTTTTCACGCTTCAGGCTGGGCGCGCTCTTCATCGCGATGTAGGCATTGGTGTTGGCGGGGTTGCCCACCACCAGCACACGCACGTCACGGCTGGCGGCCTTGTCCAGTGCCTTGCCCTGGGCAGTGAAGATCTGGGCGTTGGCGGCCAGCAGGTCGGCGCGCTCCATGCCGGGACCGCGCGGGCGCGCACCCACCAGCAGCGCGTAGTCGGTGTCCTTGAAGGCGGTTTCGGGTGAGCCGTGGGCTTCCATGCCGGCCAGCAGCGGGAAGGCGCAGTCTTCCAGCTCCATCATCACGCCCTTGAGCGCCTTCTGGGCCTTCTCGTCGGGAATCTCCAGCAGCTGCAGGATGACGGGCTGGTCCTTGCCCAGCATTTCGCCGCTGGCGATGCGAAATAGCAGGGCATAGCCAATCTGGCCAGCCGCACCGGTGACGGCGACACGGACGGGTTTCTTGCTCATGGATGAAGCTCCTCAGGGTCAACAAAACCTTATCGGGGTTGCCGCACGGGCCCACCCACGACCAAAAGCCCGGCAGTGTAAGACTGGGCCCTTTTGCGCATCTGACAAATGCATCACTCAAGGCATCAAATTGCGTATTCACTCTTATATCTTCTACAAGACAGCTTGCGGTAGACCGGTGCAATGTGCTGCAATCGCGGCCGATGTCCACGCCTTCACTGTCCGCTGCGCCTTCCTTCAGCCCGCTCTACCAGCAGATCAAGGGTCTGCTCAAGGCCAGCCTCCAGGGTGGCGAGTGGAAGCCGGGTGAGAGCATCCCCAGCGAAATCGAGCTGGCCCAGCGCTTTCGCGTCAGCCAGGGCACGGTGCGCAAGGCGGTGGACGAACTGGCGGCTGAAAACTTGCTGGTGCGCCGCCAGGGCAAGGGCACCTTCGTGGCCACCCACGCCGAGGAAGAAACCCAGTACCGCTTCCTGCGGTTGACGCCCGACGAGACCGAGGGCGAAGGCCCGGTGGGTGGCCTGCAGCGCCACCTGGTGGATTGCCGGCGCCTGCGGGCCACGGTGGACGTGGCGCGTGCGCTGGGCCTGAAGCCCGGTGATCCTGTGGTCTGGCTGCGGCGCCTGCTGCTCAGCGCCCCGGCGCAGCCCGACGGCCCTGCCACGCCGGTGGTGCTGGACGACATCTACCTGCACGGCCAGCTCTTCAAGGGCCTGAGCGCCGAGCGCATGAGCGCCTACAAGGGCCCGATGTACCGCCTCTTCGAGGCTGAATTCGGCGTGCACATGACACGCGCTGAAGAGAAGATCCGCGCCGTGGCGGCTGATGCCGCCCAGGCCGCCGTGCTGCAGGTGCCGCAAGGGGCGCCGCTGTTGTCGGTGGACCGCCTGTGTTTTACCTATGGCGACAAGCCGGTGGAGCTGCGGCGCGGGGTCTACCGCACCGAAGGGCACCACTACCGAAACGTCCTGATGTGATCACCGCGTTGCGAGTAAGGCTGGCGCAGTGTGAGCGTGTCATAAAATCCTAGGGTTTTGCCGTAGCTGGCAACGCCTTCCATAACACCCACCCGAGACGTCCCGAAGGACACCACCGATGGCCGATACCGCTAAGCCGCGTCCGCAGTTCCGGAATATCCACGTTTCCCAGATCGTCGCCTATCGGCTGCCGCCGGCCGGCATCGTGTCCATCCTGCACCGCATCAGCGGGGCCGTGCTCTTCCTGCTGCTGCCCTTCATCATCTGGCTGTTCGACGTGAGCGTCAGCTCTGAAGCCAGCTTCGAGCGCTTCCGCGCTGCCTTCACCGCCGGCCTGGGCTTCCTGCCCGGGTGGTTCGTCAAGTTGGTGGTGCTGGGCCTGATCTGGGCCTACCTGCACCACTTCATCGCCGGTGTCCGGCACCTGTGGATGGACGCCACCCACAGCGTCACCAAGGCTCAGGGGCACTCCTCGGCGTTGGTAACGCTGGCGCTGGGCGTCGTGCTGACGCTGGCCCTTGGCGCCAAGCTGTTCGGTCAGTTCTGACACCGCCCCAGGAGACCCCACCATGGCACAAAACTACGGCAGCAAGCGTCTGGTCGTCGGCGCGCACTACGGCATGCGGGATTGGCTCAGCCAGCGCGTGACCGCGGTGCTGATGGCCCTGTTCACGATCGTCCTGATCGCCCAGCTTCTGTTGGGCGGCCCGCTCGACTACTACCGCTGGTCGGCCATCTTCTCGGCCCAGTGGATGAAGGTCCTGACCTTTGTCGTCATCGTCGCGCTGGCCTGGCATGCCTGGGTCGGTGTGCGCGACATCTGGATGGATTACGTCAAACCCGTGGGCCTGCGCCTGTCGCTGCAGGTCTTCACCATCGTCTGGCTGGTCGGCTGCGCCGGCTGGGCTGTCCAAGTGCTCTGGAGGCTGTGAACGTGGCCAATGCCAATCTCCCTACCCGCAAGTTTGATGTCGTGATCGTCGGCGCCGGCGGTTCCGGCATGCAGGCCTCGTTGCGCCTGGCGCGTGCCGGCCTGAACGTGGCGGTACTCTCCAAGGTCTTCCCCACCCGTTCACACACCGTGGCAGCCCAGGGCGGCATCGGTGCCAGCCTGGGCAATATGTCGGAAGACAACTGGCACTACCACTTCTACGACACCGTCAAGGGCTCCGACTGGCTGGGCGACCAGGACGCCATCGAGTTCATGTGCCGTGAAGCGCCGAAGGTCGTCTACGAGCTTGAACACTTCGGCATGCCGTTTGACCGCAACCCGGATGGCACCATTTACCAGCGCCCCTTTGGCGGCCACACCGCCAACTACGGCGAGAAGCCCGTTCAGCGCGCCTGCGCCGCGGCCGACCGCACCGGCCACGCGATGCTGCACACGCTGTACCAGCAGAACGTGAAGGCGCGCACCAACTTCTTTGTTGAGTGGATGGCGCTGGACCTCATCCGTGACGCCGATGGCGACGTCGTGGGCGTGACGGCCCTGGAAATGGAAACCGGCCAGGTGCACATCCTGCAGGCCAAGGTGACGATGTTTGCCACCGGCGGAGCCGGACGCATCTACGCGGCCAGCACCAATGCCTTCATCAATACCGGTGACGGCCTGGGCATGGCCGCCCGTGCCGGCATCCCGCTGGAAGACATGGAGTTCTGGCAGTTCCACCCCACCGGCGTGGCCGGCGCCGGGGTGCTGCTGACCGAAGGCTGCCGCGGCGAAGGCGCGATCCTGCGCAACGTCAATGGCGAGCGTTTTATGGAACGTTATGCCCCGACGCTGAAAGACCTGGCGCCGCGCGACTTTGTCAGCCGCTGCATGGACCAGGAAATCAAGGAAGGCCGTGGCTGTGGCCCGAACAAGGACTACATCCAGCTCGACATGACGCACCTGGGCGCCGAGACCATCATGAAGCGCCTGCCCAGCGTGTTCGAGATCGGCCACAACTTCGCCAACGTCGACATCACCAAGGAACCGATCCCCGTGGTGCCCACCATCCATTACCAGATGGGTGGCATCCCGACCAACATCCACGGCCAGGTCGTGGCGCCCAAGAACGGCCAGAGCAACGACATCATCAACGGCTTGTACGCGGTCGGCGAATGTGCGTGTGTCAGCGTGCACGGCGCTAACCGCCTGGGCACCAACTCGCTGCTCGACCTGCTGGTGTTCGGCCGCGCCGCCGGCCTGCACGTGGTGGACAACATCGGCAAGACCAAGAACCACAAGCCCTTGCCCGCCGATGCCGCTGACCGTTCCCTGGCCCGCATCGCGCGCCTGGACAGCACCACCGACGGCGAATACGCGCAGGACGTGGCCAACGACATCCGCAACACCATGCAGCAGCACGCCGGTGTGTTCCGTACCCAGGCCAGCATGGACGAAGGCGTGGCCAAGATCGAGGCCATCGCCGAACGGGTCAAGCGCATCGGCCTGAAGGACAAGAGCAAGGTCTTCAACACCGCGCGCATCGAGGCGCTGGAAGTCGAGAACCTGATCGAGTCTGCCCGCGCCACGATGGTCTCGGCAGCTGCCCGCCAGGAGTGCCGCGGCGCCCACACCGTGAAGGACTACGAGCGCGGTGCCGACGACGCCGAGTTCCCGCTGGGCCGCAACGACAAGGTGTGGATGAAACACACCCTCTGGTACAGCGAAGACAGCCGGCTGGACTACAAGGCCGTGAACCTGAAGCCGCTGACGGTGGATTCGGTGCCGCCGAAGGTTCGCACCTTCTGACCGCCTGATCACCGCACCCCCGTCAGCCAACGCCTGAATTGACGAGACACCCATGACATTGCGTACTTTCCAGATCTACCGCTACGACCCGGACACCGACGCAAAGCCGCGCATGCAGACCTACCAAGTCGAGCTCGATGGCAGCGAGCGGATGCTGCTTGACGCGCTGATGAAGCTCAAGAGCCAGGACCCGTCCATCAGCTTCCGCCGCAGCTGCCGCGAAGGCGTCTGCGGCTCTGACGCGATGAATATCAACGGCAAGAACGGCCTGGCCTGCCTGACGAACATGCGCACGCTGCCCGATGTGGTGGTGCTCAAGCCGTTGCCCGGCCTGCCCGTGGTGCGAGACCTCATCGTCGACATGACGCAGTTCTTCAAGCAGTACAACAGCATCAAGCCGTACCTCATCAACGACACCCAGCCGCCCGAGAAGGAGCGCCTGCAGTCGCCCGAGGAGCGCGACGAGCTCAACGGCCTGTACGAGTGCATCCTGTGCGCCAGCTGCTCCACCAGCTGCCCCAGCTTCTGGTGGAACCCCGACAAGTTTGTCGGGCCCGCCGGCCTGCTGCAGGCCTACCGCTTCATCGCCGACAGCCGTGACCAGGCCACCTCCGAGCGCCTGGACAACCTCGAAGACCCTTACCGCCTGTTCCGCTGCCACACCATCATGAACTGCGTGGACGTTTGCCCCAAGGGCCTGAACCCCACCAAGGCCATCGGGAAGATCAAGGAATTGATGGTGCGCCGCGCGGTGTGATGCAGCCAAGCCACACCCCGAGCACCGCCACCCCCTTCGATCAGCCCACTGAAAGCCAGCGCATGGAGACTGCCTTGCTGGATGAGCGCTCGAAGAGCCGTTTGAAGTGGCGTTGCCGTCGGGGTCTGCTCGAAAACGACCTTCTCATCGAACGTTTTTTCAAGCAGCACGAAGAAACGCTGACCGAGAGCCAGGCTGTTGGGCTGATGGCCCTGATGGACCTGGCCGATAACGACCTGTTGGACTTGCTGCTTCGGCGCCAAGAACCTTCAGGTGGCCTGGATACGCCCGAGGTGCAT
>JAJTDE010000063.1 GCA_021298085.1 Rubrivivax sp. | reverse complement strand
ATCGCTGCGTCGGTCTTGTCGGAGGCAGCACCCGTCACAAAGCTGCGGTCGATCTTGAGCTCCTGCAGCGGAAACTGCTTCAGGTAGCTCATCGACGAATAGCCGGTACCAAAGTCGTCGATCGACAGCTCGACGCCCACCTCGCGCAGCTGCAGCAGCTTGCGCGCCATGGTGTCAACCTGGTCCATCAGCATGCTCTCGGTGAGCTCCAGCACCAGCAGGCCGGGCGGCACCTGGTGCTTCTGAAGCGCCTCCACCAGCACACCGGCCAGGTTGCCCGACGCCAGCCCGTGACGGGCCACGTTCACCGATACCGGCAGGTTCAGGCCCTGCTGGCGCCACTGGCCGATCTGATGGCAGGCCTCGCGGATCACCCACTCGCCCATTTCCACGATCAGCCCGGTCTCCTCGGCGATGGGAATGAAACGCCCTGGTGGCACCATGCCCAGTTCCGGGTGGGCCCAGCGCATGAGTGCTTCTGAACCACACACCTGGCCCGTGGCGAGGTCCACCTTGGGCTGGTAGTACAGCCGCAGCTCTTTGCGTTCCAGTGCCTTGCGCAGCTGCATCTCCAGCTTGAGCTTCTCGCGCGAGACGTTGTTGATCTCCTGGGTGTAGAACTGCCAGCAGTTGCGCGCCGTGGACTTGGCATGTTTCATCGCCACACCGGCGTTGCTCAGCAGCGCAGCGTCGTCGCGTGCGTCACCGGGGTGCAGCGCGATGCCGATGCTCGCGGTCATGATCAGGTCCTGGCCGTCCACCTGAAAGGGCTTGGTGAAGACCGTGAGCAGCTCGCGCGCGGCGTCGGCAGCGGCAGCGGGGCCTTCAACGTCCGGCAGCAGCAGGCCAAACTCGTCACCACCGATGCGCGCCAGCACGGGCTGGCGGGTGGCGCGGCTGAGGTCCGGGCTCGACAGCGCTTCGGTGGCTGTGCGCAGGCGCAACGCTACCTCGGCCAGCAACGCGTCGCCGGCCTTGTGGCCGAGCGTGTCGTTGACCTGTCGGAACCGGTCAACGTTGATGTGCATCAGCGCCAGCATGCGGCCCTTGCGCATCAGCACAAAGGCCATCGCGGCTTTCAGGCGCTCCACAAACACGCGGCGGTTGGGCAGTCCGGTGAGCGGGTCATCGTTGGCCAGCCGGTCCTGGTAGACCTTGAAGGCCAGCGAGTTGCGCACGCGGATCTTGAGTTCACTCTCGTCCACCGGCTTGGACAAGAACTCGGTGGCCCCCAGCTCCAGCGCCTTGAGCTTGCTGGCCGGGTCACTCGCCGCGGTGAGCACGATGACAGGTGTGTAGCGCAGCACGTCGTCGCGCCGGATGTGCTGCAGCACATCAAAGCCGCTCATGCCGGGCATCATCAGGTCCAGCAGGATGAGCCCCGGCTTCTTGACCCGTGCGGTGGCCAGGGCCAGACGCGGGTCTGTCACCGACACAAAGCGGGTATAGCCGGCGTCTTCCAGGTAAGTCTGGGTGACCTCGATCATCATGGGCTCGTCGTCGACGATCATGATGGAGGCATCCTGCAGGGCCTGGGCATGGCGGGCATCGGCTTCAGCGCTGGGCTTGAAGGCGTCTTGCCCGGCCTCGTACATCTGCGACATGTTCAGGCCTCCACCGGTGCGGCTGCACGTTCAGGCGGCGGCTGAACGCGCGCGGCCAGAGATTGAATGGTCTGCAGCGTCTGGCGCAGTTCGGGTATGCGCCCCGCCCTGGCATGGCCCTCCAGCTGCTTGGCAGGCCCAAAGAACTCGTCGTAACCCACGGTGCCCCCTGCACCCTTCAACCAATGGGCGAGATCGGCCAGGTCGTCCATCTGCCGGTTGGCCAGGGCATGCTCCATGGCGGCAAGCTTTTGAGGCAGCGTGGCGCAGAAGGTGCGGGCCACCTTGGACAGGCGCGGGTGGTGCGCCAGGCGGGACACGATGGGCGGGCCGAACGCCGACGACGGCGCGCCAGCGCCCACGGCGCCGCTGGTCGGGCTCGCCGACTGTTCGGCCCGCTGCATCGCGTCGATGGCGTCCAGCGCGTCCAGCGCGTCCAGCGGTGCGTAGTCGGTCGGCACCTGCTGGCGACCGCCCAAGCGCCGGCCGATGTCGGCCAGCAGGGCGTCGATGTCCACGGGCTTGGTGAGGTAGCCGGTGAAGCCGGAGCCTTCGATCTCGCGCTCGAAGCCCTTCATGGCGTTGGCCGTCAGGGCCATGATGGGCTCGGTGTAGCCCATCTCGCGCAGGCGTTGGGTGGCGGTGTAGCCATCCATCACCGGCATCTGCACGTCCATCAGCACCATCGCCGGCCGGTGTTCGGTCACCCGCTGCAGGGCAATGGCCCCGTTTTCGGCCTCGACCACCTGCAGGCCGGCGCCTTCCAGCACCAGGCGGACCAACTCGCGGTTTTCCGCACCGTCGTCCACCACCAGCACGGCCCACGTCCAGCGTCACATGGAAGGTGCTGCCCTGGCCCGGAACGCTGCTGGCCCGGATGTCACCACCCAGCGCACGCGCGAAACGCCGGCTGATGGCCAGCCCCAGGCCCGTGCCACCAAACTGTCGCGTGGTGGAGGCTTCGGCCTGCACAAAGGGCTCGAAGATGGCTTCCAGCTTGTCCTGGGCGATGCCGATGCCGCTGTCGCTGACATCGATGCCCAGCACCACCGTGGGTGACTGCTGCAGCAGCTTCACCTCGATACGCACGCCGCCTTTCTGGGTGAACTTCAGTGCATTGCCCACCAGGTTGGTGATGATCTGGCGCAGGCGCGCCGGGTCGACCAGCATCTGTGCCGGCAGTGACTGCGGGTACACCACGTCAAGGCCGATCTGCTTCTCGTCGGCCTTGACACGCATGATGGCCGCGACCTCGTTGACCACCTCGTGCACCGCACAGGGGATGCGCTCGACCTCCATGCGGCCAGCCTCCACCTTGGACAGGTCCAGGATGTCGTTGATCAGCGCCAGCAGGTGCTTGCCGCTGGACACGATGGTGTCCAGGTGGCGCTGCGACTGCGAACCACCGTTATGCCATCCGCGCTTGAGCAGTTCGGCAAAACCCAGGATGGCGTTCATGGGGGTGCGGATCTCGTGGCTCATGTTGGCCAGGAAATCGCTCTTGGCGCGGTTGGCGGCCTCGGCCGCGTCGCGGGCCAGGCGCAGCTGGATCTCCTTTTCTTCCAGGCTGGTCACATCGTCCAGACTGACCAGCATGCCGGCCGACTTGCCACCGGCGCCGGGCACGATGGAACCGTTCATCATGAAGCTGCGGCGCTGGCCCTGCGCATCGGGCAGGTACATCAGCACGTTGCGAAAAGCCTGGCCTTCGGTCAGCACCACGTTCCACAACATAGGCGGGACACCTTCCTGCACAGGCTGCGTCCACCCCAGGCTGGACACAGCCTTGCCCGTCAGGGCATCACCGTCCAGACCCAGCACGTCGGCAAAGGCCTTGTTGGCCAGCACAATCTGCCCTTTCGGGTCCAGCACCAACAGGCCTTCGGCCAGGGTGTCGAATGCGGTGCGCACGCGGCCTGGAATCACCCGAGAAGGGTCCAGGTGCTTGAGGGTGCGGCTGAGGTAGATGTAGAACAGAAAGAAGCACAACGAACCCACGCTCGAAATCATCAACGGGGGCGCCCCCAGGAACGCCTTCCAGCCTTCACCGTGCAGCGGCACAAACACCAGTTCGGCCTGCCCCCAGGGCTTGCCACTCTGCATCAGCGGCAGGCGCACATGGGTTTCGGTGGAACTGCCATCGCTCGTGATCGGAAACGCCTGCGGGTGATCGCCGGCCCACAGCCGCAGCTTGCCGTCGGCACCGCGCAGCCCCACCGACAGCAGCTCGGGGTTGCGCTCCACCACAAAGCCCAGCAGCTGGCGAATGCGCTGATCGGCGGAATCGTCGGCCAGCAGCAGGGTGATGCTGATGGCGGTGGACTCCGCCAGGGTGGCCCGGGTCTGCCGCGCGGCGCCGTCACGGTCTGGCACGAGGCCCGCAAACAGCGCCAGCAGCATGCAGGTGACCACGATGGCGCTCAGCCCCAGCGCCATGTAGAAGCGGGAAGACAGGCGCTTCATGGTGACACCTCCAGGGTCTTGTCATCGGCCTGCGTGGCAGCCCGTGTAGAAGGGGCGCCGCTGGCCGCGGCCGCGTCCTTGTGGAGCATCTTGCGGGCCTTGCTGAACAGCCGCTCCAGCGGGTCGGCATCACGCTCGGCGTCCTGTTCATCGCGATCCTCGTCGTCAGCACCGCGGCCTTGGCGCAACACGGGCAGCGGGTCAATGCCAGCCCAGGCCGGCACGCTGGACACCACGGTGGCCATCAGCACACCGCCGCGCAGCAGCCACAGCACATAACCCACGCTCAGGCTGCCGGACAGCAAGGCGGTGGAGCCCACGGTCACGGCGACCTCCAACTCCTCACCGGTGACGTCCTCGCGCACGCGGTTCATGGCCTGCATCAGGGCCGAGTAGGTTCTGGCCTCAGCGGTGTCGCTGTAGCCCGAACGCAGGCCGCTGCTGCTGTCGGCACCGGTGATGATGGGCCCGCGCCATGCACCGTCCAGACCCATGGCGTCGGCCAGGTCTAGCGCCCTGACGGCCAGGGCGGCAGCACTGGAGAAGGCACCCGCCGCCGACGGGCCACCACTCATCAGGGCCGACAAGGCGCGGCGGCCGACGGCGCGTTCGGCAGCCTCACGCGACGCGCGGCCTTCCAGCAACGCATCCAGACCGGCTACTCCTTCGCGCTCAGCGTCGGACTGCTTGTCGCCTTGCGCCTCGTCAGTGGCCTCAGCGGCATTGCTGGCCATACGCGCCAGGGTGGGCGTAGTGCTGCGCTCAGGCGCCGGGGGGCTGGCCGGTGACTCGGCGGCCGGGGCTGGCGCTGGGCGGGGCGGCGGTGCACTGGGGGCAGGTGCGCTGGGGGCTGGCGCCGGGGCCACCGAGGCCATGGGAATGCTGCCAATCACGGTAACTGCTGCTTCCTGGAGCTTCGGCTGGCTGGTGCCATCACTCATCGACAGCGTGAAGCCGGGTGTGCGGCCGGAACCGTCGAGCCGGAAGACCACCTCACCGGACAGCACCTGGGCCTGCGTGAAGCTGCCCAGGCGGGTGCTGGGGCTGCCGCTGGGCGCAAACCAGCCACCGCTGGCCTCCGACACGGTGTAGCTCAGGCGATCGGCAGGTGTGTCCACGTCGTCGGCGCGGATCTGCAGTTGGACTTGTCCGTTGGTGATGGTCATCTGGTTGACGGCCCAGGTGGGCGCCTCCTCCACGTTATCGATGCGCAGCTCGATGGACTGAAGGACCGTGTGTTCTCCGTCGTACGCCGCCACGGTGACCTGGTAGACGTTGTCGTCATTGGCGTCCAGGGCGCGCTCGCGGTCAGCCGGCGATATCAGGCGAAGCTGGCCGGTGCTCGCGTTCAACTCGAACAAGGCCATGTCGGGGCCGCCATGCAGGCTGTAGCGCAAGGGCTGCCGCTCGCCGTCATCGGTGGCCTGCACCACCGTGACATCCCAGTTGTTCTCCGGAATGTTCAGGCGTGCCAGCTCCGGCAGCCGCGGCGGCAGGTTCGGTGTGGGCTCAACCCGGATGGTCACCGGGATCTCAGCCACGCTGTCGTCAGCGGAACTCGCCACCACCCGCAGCACGTACTCTGCCGGCGGGTCATTGCCAATGGGCGCCTGCACACGGATGACGCCGGTGAACGGCTCGATCATGAACCGGCCGCCCGCGTCGTTAGACAGGCTGTAACGCACGGAGTTGGTGGTGCCATCACGGTCAACGGCCAACATACGCACCCCTGCGGCGATCCCGGTGGCTGCTGCCTGCGGGACCACGTTCTCACTCGGGTCTTGGTCACCGGACTCGGCAGGGACAAATGCCACGCCAAACTCATTAGCGTCTTGCAGCTTGACCACCATGGTTTGTTCATCATGGCGGCTGTCATCGGTCACGCGCACCGTCACGACATAAGTGCGCGCCATGGCGCTGGGCGGTGCGTTTTCGTAATCAGGCGCCGCGCCCCAACTGAGTTGACCACTCACCGCGTCGATGCTGAAAAGCCCGGCGTGGGCGCCGCCGACGATGCTGAAACGCATCTCGCTGCGCGGCGTGCTGAGGTCTCTGTCCTCGGCAGTCACCTGGACAATGTCCCGAAGATTCTCCGGCGTTTCAACGCTGGCCGATGAGGTGATTCGGGGAGCCTCAGGCGGACGGGCACCGATGTTGACGGTGACGGTCGACACCGTGCTGTCGACCGTATCGTTCGCGTTGGCAGGTACCCAGACCCGCACGTCATCGGCACTGAGGGCGCGGTTCCAAGAGGCGACCGTGTCCATGGCGCCGCGCAGGCGATCCGGGGTGTCGTCAGATGTCGAACGTCCAAAATAAGCCGAGCCTTGCGGCGCAAAATTCGCCACCGCGGTGCTGCTTTCCACCACCTGCGTCTCATCGATGTACACCCGTACACCGGCGGTGGATGACGCCGTCAGGGTGTAGGCGTGCCAGCCGCCCAGCAGAGTGCCACTTTGAGTGACCAGCGGGATTTCCAGCTCCACCTCGGTGGCACCCATCATCAAGCGGGTACGAAGCTGGTTGCGCAGATCGGCTTCAGCGTGACCGGACCCATAGGCCATGACCGACAGCCTGTCGGCACGCCCGTTGTTGACGCTCTCGGTACCATGGTCAAAAAACGTGCGTACACCGGCGCCGTCCAGGTCGTCGAGCTTGAACCAGAAGCTGAACGTCCAGCCATTGGCGTTGTAGTCAAGGCTGGGCAGCACCACTTCGCTGGAACTGCCGTTGAAACTCAGTGCCCGCCCAAAGGCACCCTCGGTATCGGTGACCGCTGACGATTGACCTTCGGCTGAACCGATGGCTGACACCACGGTTTCGTCCATGCGCCAGTAGTAAGTCAGGCCCTCACTGCCGTCAGAGATTCGGTAGCGGAAGGTGTCGGTGACACCGCTCTGGTCGGGCGTTGGGGTGTATGTCACCCGGTCATCGTTCAGCAACTCGCCGTCTTCGACATCCAGGACGCGAAGGCTGCGGCCGTCCCGGCTCACGTCGCGCCCAGGGGCTGCCAGGTTACCCTCCTGCAGCACGTCGATGGTCACGGCCTCGTTGTAGTTCGCCGTCACGGTGTCCGGGTTGGCCTGCGGCGGTTCGATGACGTTGGTGACGTTCACACGGACATACTGGGTATCGGCCCGGTTTGTGCTGTCGGTGACACGGACCACAATCTCGAAGGTGTTGTTCTCGTTCACACTCTCCCGAGACTCAAAGTCCTTGGCCCGTTCAAAGCTCAGCGCGCCCGTGAAGGGGTCTATCAAGAATGCGGCGTGATCCACCGACAGGTTGCTGCCCGTCACGGGATTCGCGCTCAAGATCGTCCAGGTCAGCGTCTCCGAGCCGCCCCACAGTGCGTCCGGATCGACGACTTGGAGCGCACCCACGGTGGCTTGGTTCTCTGGAACATCGATCGACACGACAGACTGACCACCATCCGTGATCACCGGCGCATCAGGCTGGCCCACCACGTTCAGTATCACCGTGACCGGTTCGCTCTGCGCCACGCCATCATCCACGCGATACGTGAAGCTGTCGGTACCGAAAAAATTGGCCTCGGGTCTGTAGCTGAACGTGCCATCGTCGCTCAAGGTAAACGCACTGGCATGGCTGGGCCCCTGGCCGAGGACCGCCGTGAGAGGCCCCCGGCCGTTGACGCGGACGTCGTTGCCCAGAACGCCCTGCCGTTGCCTGAGGCCGAGTGACACGGCGGGGCCATTGCCCAAGTTCCCCAAGGACTCGATCACGGTACTGCTCAGGATCCCGTCGTAGATGCGCACATCGTCGACTTGACCCCACAGCTGGCGTGCCTGGCCGTTCGTGTTGGGGTGGTTACCAACGTTCATCAGCAGTCCGCTGTCGTTGGCGTAGTCGCGAGGCGAGCGTGTCACACCATTCGTTGTCACGTTAGGCCTATCCAGGGCCATTTGCGCCCCGTCCAGGTAGATGATCGGTGTGGCGTCGGGATCACCGGCATCGAAGGTGACGGCCACCTGGTACCACGTACCCGCGTCCATCCCCGTGGGACCCGTTGTCCATTGCCAACGCTGTCCGCCAAGACCAATCTCGAGCGACAGCCGGCGATTCTGAATGCTGAAGTCCCAGCCAACTGTTGGGTCAAGGCCGTTCGCGCGGGCGGCAATGCGGCCACTGCCGTTGCCGATGAGCGCATTCTGTTGGGGATTGACCCAGGCGATGAGCGTACCGCCACCGACGAAGAAGTTGTCCAAACGGGAATTGGCAGGGGGATCGATGACCACCCGGTCGTCACTTTCCGTGAAGAGCCGGGCAGTACCCAGCCGGCTTGGCACATTGCTGCCTAAAGGAGGCGCACCTTCCAACGTGATCTGACTGCCGCTGCCGGCCAGGTCGGTTCCATTGCCGGTGCCGGTATCCAAGACCAGCAAGGCATTTGCCCCCCACACGCCGGCGGGCGCTTGCGTGTCGGTGGCAGCGGCGTTGCCGTAGTACACAAAGAAGTGATTGGCAGCGGGTGCGACAGAGGCCGGCGGGACGTTGACCCATACCACGGCGTTACCGGTTGCAGACCAACTTTCGACCACATGCGATATTGCTCTGCCATCGGCCGTGACAAACCGCAGATCGCGCCCATTCGCCGCCGCACCATTGGCCAGGAGGTCGCGCGCATTCAGCGTCACGCGCAGCGGGGTGTTGGTCGGCAGGGTGGTGTTGTTTCCCGCGACAGTGACCTGCTGGCGGTACTGCCACGCTGAGTTCCACCAGTTCGCGCCCATGACGCTGCTGGCCAGGTTCGCATCCTCATTGACAGCAAAGCTGTCAGCGTTGCCCGTGGGCGGTGTGCGATCCACGCCAATCCGGAAGACGCCCTGATTGCTGCTGCCCGTCGAAGCCGCCTTCACCGTGATGTCGAAGTGGGTCTCGGTCCCGCCGAGCAGGCTCTGGGCCAAGGTGACAACGCCCGTGGTGCTGTTGATGGCAAATCGCCCACCCGCATTGTTGAGCAGCGAATATGTCACACCCCCATCCGGGTCTGAGGCCACCACGGTGAGCCCCACAGCGCTGCCGACGTCGGCCGTTTCAGTCACGCTGCGGGTCTCACCGGTCGCGCTGCGCAGCTCGCCAACGTCCCCTTCATCCACATTGCGCGGCACGACCTTGATGCGCTGCGTGTCGGAGTACTGGCCGTCGCTGACCGTGACCACCACTTCCCAGATGGGGCTGCCCGCTGGGTCTTCAAAATCCTGCGCCTGAACCAGGTGCAGGCTGTTGTCCGCCTCGTTGATCCGAAAGCGGGCCGCGTCAGGGCCACTCAGCGACCAGGTCAAGGTTTGCGCGGGCACGTTGTTGTCGGTCGCGCGGAGATCCATCACCCGGGTGGTGTTTTCATTCAGGGTCAGCGTCACCTCATCAGCGCGAGCATTGGAGGTGATTTCAGGTGGCACATTGACCTGCTCCGACACACTCACCGTCACATTCCCCAGCGCCGTCCCGCCGGTGTACTGCGCCATCACCTCAGCGTCCGACAAGGCCCGTGAGAACAGGTTGACACCGTCGAGGCCACCATTGAGGTAGCGGTCCGCCTCCGTGAGGTTGGTGCTGCTCCCGAGCACGGCGTCGCCACCCGGGTTGAAGGCACCGGTGTTTTCTGTACCAGTGACTCTGCGCACACCATCGACGTACACCGACGGCGCCTGGCCTTGCTGCACCACCAGGGTGTACAGGTGCCACTGGTTGTCGATGAAGTCACTGGCATCCAGCGACACACTGCGGTCGACGCCCGTTGTGTCGTTGGCGTCCACGAGGCGCGTGCGCAGCTGGTTCGGCCCCAAGGGGTGAGTCGCCTCGCGCAGGTGGATGTTCAAGCTGTTCGGCTCGCCCCGGGTGCCGTGGGAAAACAGGGTCTGGGCTTGGGTGCCCGCGTTGCTGGGCACCTTGAACCACATCGACAGCGTGAAGTTGCTGGCGTAATTCAAATCGGGCAAACGGATGGCGTCATCGATGCCATCGAACCCCATCGCCTGCCCCCAGGCGCCATTGGTCACGACACCCGGGTTGCCCAGCGGCGACCCGTGGGCTGAACCCATCACATCCTGGGCGTTGCCATCCAGGCGCCAGTAATGCTGCAGGCCCTGCTCACTGTCGGTCAGCAGATAGGCCAGGCTGACATCGCCGCTGGCATCCGCTCCCGGCGTGTAGGCAAGCCGATTGTTCGCGTCGTCGACGCTGGCGCCTCGGGCGTCCAGCAGCTTCAAGGGAGTGTCTTGCTGGCTCACGTCATTCGCCAGCACGGCCAGGTCAGCCGGCATGTTCCGGAACGCGGTGGTGCCGGTGTCGGTGCGCGCAATGGGCTGTTCCACCACATCCATGATGCGGATGCTGAGATCGACGTCGTCGACGCGATCGGCTTCGTCTGTCACCCGCACCCTGATGCCATAGATGTTGTCGCCACCCTCGCTGTCCTGCGGATCTTCAAAGTCCGGCAGGGCCACAAACGACAGGTCACCGGTCCGTTCGTCGATGACGAACTGGGGCCATTCCGGGTGCTCACTGCTGTTGCGAATCGACCACCTCAACGTCGCGCCGCTGCCGCCCACGTTGTCAGGGTCGGTGGCGGTCAAGCGGGTGACGTGCAGGCTGTTTTCAGCGTGGGGAATCACCCATTCCTGGCCCGCAGCCACGGGCCGGGTGATCACGGGTGCATCCGGCTGCGGCTGGACGGTGAGCGTCACCGTCACCGGTTCACTGATGGAACTGCCGTTGGTCAGCGCATAGGTGAATGTGTCCGTACCTGAAAAATTGGCACGCGGCACGTAGCTGAAGCGCCCGTCAGCTGCACTCGACGGCCACTCGATGACACCATGGCTCGGGTTGCTCAGCTTCACGGCAATCAGGGTGCCGCTGGCGCTGGCGTTGGCCGCCAAACCCGGGCGTTCGATGTCCGCGCGGAGCGTGGACGTCACCGATGCCGTGCTGTGGTATTCCGCAGCGATGTCGGCAAGCTCACGCGTGTTGCGCCAGAGCCTGAACTCATCGATGAGGCCGAAGAAGGTGCGGCTGGGCTCTTGCGAATGGTTGCCCACGTGAAGCGCATAGGCGGCATCGCTGGCGGGCAGGCCGAGCCCCGAAATGATGGTGGGGACCGAATTGTCAACACCATTGATGTAGAACTTGGGCCCTGCCAACGGGTTGTCGCTGTCGAAGACGACCGCCACATGCGCCCATGCATCCCTGCGAATGCTGTTAGGCGCTGTTGACCAGCTGCGCTCGACGCCGCCAAACCCGTGTGAAAACCGCAGTCGGTTGTCTGCCGTCACCTGAAGGTTCCAGCCCAAGGAAGCCTGTTCGTCGCCAGCCTTGTCGGCAATGGTGCCGAAGCCCTCTTCACCCGCGGTGTCGGGCCGGATCCAAACGGACACCGCGCCGCCGCCTGCGAAGACATTGTTCAAATCGCTCGGCGACACGGGCGGGCCTCCTGGCGCGCCGGCTGACACGATGGCAATGTCGCTCTCGCTGCCGTTGAAGTCGCGGGCGGCGCCCGCGACGCCATCGGCCTGTAGCGCTGCCCCGTTCTGGGTGACCCGATGTCCAGCCGGATTGAGCGGGCTGGCCAGCGTATCGCCCATGTGCAGCACCACCGCCGCGTCAGGGCCCCATACATCCCCAGCGCTCTGTGTGTCTGATGCTAACGGGTTGCCATAGTACACATGGATGCTGCTGCTGCTGCCATTCGCGATGCTGGGCGCCTTGACCCACACCACTGAAGTCCCATCCACGTTCCAGCTTTCCACGTAGTGGGCCAGCGCAGTCTGCGGATTGTTCGGGTCCGCAAACCGGAGGTCCTTGCCGGTGACGTCCATCCCATTGGCCGTCAACGCACGGGTGTCCAGGGTCAGGCGAACGGGCGTGTTCTGCAAGCCAGGCCCGTTGTTGGCAAAGTCGATGCGCTGGCGATACGACCACGCGGGAGCAAACCAGCTGTTGTCCATCGTCTCTGCACGGAGCGACGTGTCCTCATTCAGCGTGTAGCTGTTGATCCTGGCTGTCAACACGCTCAATGGCGCATTCCCAAGGAAGGTCTCACCCACATCCAGATAGGTGCCGAAGACGCGGCCGTCGGTCTCGTTGGGTACCAATGGGTGTCCGACCAATCCTACCGCGTCGATGGCTCCGGTGAAGGATTCGGCGCTGGCGGTCATTTCCTTGGAGCCGCCAAACCAGAAAGGCTGTGCCTGCAGATCGGACGCGGCCGTTCCCACGCCGTCCATGCGATCGGACAGCTCGCCGTCAAGGAACACCGTGGTGGTCTGATTCAGTGAGACCGCCACCGAATACTGGAACCACCCACCCCTGCCCGCACCTGTCACCGGCGTGATGATGCTGCGCTCCGGTACCGTGCCGCCGTTGGCGCGCATGGTGGTGACAAGTTCCCGCGCACCGCTCTGCGCCGCCCCGGCTTGCTGCCTCACCCTGACTTCCAGCAAGGCCCCGCCCGGGCTGCTCTGCTGCAGAATGACCTGGTTGGCACCCAGCGCCAAGTTGTCCAGCTTGAACCAGAAACCGAGGGTGTAGCCGCCGTTGTCGTCAGTGAACGGCAGCTCCAGGCGTGTATTTCCGCCAAACTGGTAGCCCGTTCCAAAGGCGCCTGTCACCTGTTGCGGACTGTTGTGCAACTCGCCATCGCCAACGCCCAGTACGTCCAGAGCCAGCGTTCCAGTCCCACCGTTCAGGCGCCAATACGACACCACGTTCTGCTCTCCGTCGTCCAGGATGTACTGGATACGGTCGGGAGGCAACAGGGCGCCGGCGGGTGCGACATAGCGCAGTTGCTCATCGTCGGCATCTTCGGCGACTTCGGTCACTGTCCCCTGGCCCGCAATGACCGAATTGGCCGACGAGCTCAGCCGGTAGTCCAGCATTCGCAAGTCGCCATCGTTGTTGCGCAAGGTATCGAGGGCCATCGGGGAGATGGTCACCATGCCGTTGGGAGCCACAGACACATACTTATCCACCGCCACAGGTTCATCGGCCACCGACACCACGGTGACCGCGACGGCCTGATCACTCGAACGCCCGCTGCTGTCGGTGACGCGCACAGTGAATTCGTAGACCCGGTCTTCATCCGCATCCAACGGTGCTTCAGCGTTGGGCGCCCACCGGAATCTCAGGACGCTTGAGTTCGGCGCGAACTCAAACTCAGCGCCGTCGCCACCCGCCAAGACCGCCCAGGTCAGCGACTGCGCCGGCAAGTTGGCGTCACTGGCGGTGAGTGTGGCCACCGCCGTCTGGTTTTCGTTCACGGTGACGCGGTAGACCGTCTGGCCAGCGGGCAGGACCACCCGCGGTGCAGCAGGGGGCTCGGCATACACACGCGCCGACACCTCCTCGCCTCTGCCGCTCCAGACGACCACGTAGTGGTTGGCGTCCCACATGGCCGCCGACGGCGCCTGCTGTTCACCGCCCGTGGACGTATTGACGACAAACATCGCCCCATTCAGGCTGCCATCGGCCCGGATGGCCTGGGCCAGGATGTCTCGGCCCTGCGTGTTGCTGTTCCTTTCACGCCAGGTCACCAGGCGGCTGCCGTCGGCGGCGGCGGCCACCGCCACATGCGACGCCGTGCTGGCGTTGCTGAGAGCCGTGATGGCCCCGGCGGCGCGGCCGTCTGCCAGATAGCGGCGGAAGAACACACCGGGGTTGGTGGTGTCGCCCATGAAGGCCACGGTGAAGTTGCCCTGGTCGTCGGCGGCCAGCGCCGGCGCCACATAGGCCAGGCTGCTGCTGTCCACCAGGACAGCGCCACCCTGGGCCGTACCGGCGCCATCGAAGCGCTGGAAATGGATGTCGGTGCCGCTTTCCCAAGCCACCACATGGCTGCCGTCGAGGTTCATCACCACCGCCGGGCTGCGCTGGTCACCTGCCGTGGCGCCCGCGCCATTGACACGCTGCTCGGCGTCTTCGGCCACGCCATTGGCGCCAAAGCGCCGGGCAAAGACGCCGCTGCTGTCGCCCGTACCATTGCCCTCCCAGGCGACGACAAACTCGCCCGTGCTGCGGTTGATGCCCACCACCGGGTTGCGCTGGTCACCCGCAACCGTGCTGTTGACCAGGATGTCGGTGACCAGCACGTTGCCATTGGCCTGAAAGACAGCCGCATAGACACCCTCGCCGCTGCCGTCCTGATTGGTGCTGGTCCAGGTGACCACAAATCGGCCATCGTCGGCCATGGCCACCCGCGCGTGCTGCTGGTTGCCTTTGGTGGTGGCGTTCACCTGAATGTCGTTCGACAGCGCGTTGCCGGCGTGGTCAAAGCGCCGGGCAAAGACGCCACGGTCGCTGCCATCCTGGCCGTCGCTGGTCCAGACGACCACAAAGTTGCCCTGGACGTCTCGCGCCACGGCGTTCTGGCTGCCTTGGCGCAGCGACAAGGTGTTCTGGTTCTTGTCGGCCACCTGGTTGACGGTGAACTGGGTGGACAGCGGTGAGGCCTGCATCAAGCCCTGCCAGGCCTGCTGCAGCGGCGCATCAGCCGCCAGCGCGGCCTGCACGGCCCCTGTCTGCTGTTCCAGCACCCAGTCGCCACCGGCGCTGAACGCACCGGTGCTGTCGTCGCTGGCCGCCACATCGGCGCCGCTGAGCAGCGCCAGCTGCTGCACGAAGTTCTGCCCGGCGCCGCCCTGGGCGACGTCGCAGCCATAGATCAACCAATCAGCACCCGGCGCGAAGGCTGAGCTCCAACGTGCAATTTCAGCAGCTTGCCAACTGAGTGTGGTGGCGTCCAGCCGCACGGCGCCCAGCTGCACATGGCCGGGGCCGCCATGGGTCAGCAGGTGCAGTGCCGTCAGGCCCTGGTGCTGGTCCAGCGCATCACCGATGACGGCGATGCCATCGTCCTGCGCCTGCAGCGTGACGATCTCGATGGGCCGGCCGGCATCACGCTGCGCTTGCAGACCCGCCAGCAGCACCTGCGCGTCGGGCAGGGACAGGTCAACCACCACCAGTTCGCGCACGCTGCCGGCGGCGGATTCGGTGCCGGCACCCGCCTGCAGATCCTGGGTCAAGGCCCAGGACTGCTGAACCGATTGCACACCCACCCCGCCCGCCAGGCCGCCGCCGGCCGCCCAGGCCAGCGCCGCCGCGTCAGCGGCATACAGGATGCGCGGCTCGAACGCTTCGAGGACGGCTTGGCGTACGGGCAACGGCGCGTGCAGCGGTGGCAACAGCGGTGATGGCATGGCGGCTCTGTCTCGGTGTTCCGCGTTCGGGTAGGACCTCAGGCGCCGCGGGGCGGGCTGGTTGTCGTGGCGGGCGCCGGGTGAGGCTTCGCTGTGGGCCTGGACGTGGGTGTCGGGCCGGCCAAGGGGGTGGCCGTGGCGCCAGCATCGGCGCTGGGTTCGTCCACGCGGCACCGGGCCCCGGCGGGCACCTTGTAGCCAGGGTTGGGCAGCACCAGGCGCACCCGGAAGGTGTTGCTCGCGGCGTCCAGCGTCTTGTCGACATGGGTGACCTTGGCCACCAGCTT
Source organism: Rubrivivax sp. (assembly GCA_021298085.1). GTDB lineage: Bacteria > Pseudomonadota > Gammaproteobacteria > Burkholderiales > Burkholderiaceae_C > Rubrivivax. The sequence goes on along the minus strand of JAJTDE010000063.1, from coordinate 10,127 downwards.
GCCGCCACTGGGCAGATCGGGCAGCAGCGTGATGGCGTCACCCCGCTCCACGCTGCCCCAGCGCGCCGCCGGCATCACCAGCTCCACCCGAAGCGGGTCCAGCTGGGCCACACGGACGATGGGGCGGTCTTCCACCCGCTCACCTTCCTGGGCCAGGCGCTCCACCACCACACCGTCAAACGGCGCACGCAAGGTGCGCTGGGCCAGCTGCGCCTGGGCCACACCGAGCTCCTGCAGCACCACCTGGCGCTGGCCACTGGCCTGCTGCAGTCGCTGTGCGGCCACGTCCATCTCGGCGCGGGCCTGTTCGATGTTCAGCGCCGCCACGGCACCGGTACCGGCCAGGCTGCGCATGCGTTCCCAGCGTTCCTTGGCCAGCACCAGGTTGGCCTCGGCGCTGCGCACATCACTTTCGATGGCATGCCTGGCGGCCACGGCCTGCACCTGCGCACGTTCCACGTTCTGCTCCAGCACCACCAGGGCCTGGCCGCGCCGCACCATGTCGCCGCGTTCCACCCGGATGTCGGACACCACACCCGTCACCGGGGTGCCCACATCGGCGGTGCGTTCGGGGCTGATCAGGCAGGCCACGGAATTTCGGTGGGCGGGCTTGCCCGACGCATTGGCGCCACCCGTGGCCGCGGCAGGCACCGGCGCGCTGGGTGCACCGCTCGCAGCGCTGCTCGCGCCTGGCGCCGCACCGGCCTGTGAGGCCGGGTCACCGCCCGTGGGCGCGGGTGAACGCAGCCCGGGTCCCTTGACGGGCGGTGGCTTGCCCTGCGACGCCGACGCCGCCATCGACGCCGCATCGCTGGCCACGGCCGGGCCGCCCGCCAGTGACGGCGACAGCATCAGCAACGTCAACAGACCCGATCCGGGGATCAGGCGTGCCGCTGTTGAAATCCGAGTCTTCTTTGCCATGACAAGTCCTGCTTCAAGAGGCGGCGACGCTGACGCCGTGTGGTCCAACGATGGTGAATCTGCTGCAGCCGGCTGGTGGCCTCAGCGGCCCACTGGGGTGCCTGGCTGCCCGGGGCATCAAATGGCCCCTGGTTCCAGCTGTCGGCGTCACCCGCCAGCCAGGTTTCTGCGCTGCCGGGGTCACCCTGGCGTGCGGCACGGCCGAGCAACTGCCGGCGGGTGCGGGCGCACGGGGTGTCCAGCATGTCGAGCACGTGCAGGCCGCCCATGGCAGCCACACACGGGCCCAACTCGATGTCGGTGCCGCGCCCGGCCATGGCGGTGGCCACGGTGACGGCGCCGGTCTGCCCGGCCTGGCGAACGATCTCGGCTTCTTCGGCCTCGTGGCGGGCGTCGAGCACACGGTGTGTCACACCGGCCTCGCGCAGCGCGGCCGACAGTGCCTGTGCGGCGGCCACCGAGGCCACACCCACCAGCACCGGCCTGCCTAACGCCACAAAGAACTGGATCCGCTGAACGGCTTCGGACTCCCGCTGAACGGCGGAGTCGAAGCTGCGCAGGGCAAAGTCCTCGCGCAGGCTGGCGCGGCGCAGCGGCATGCGCACCACCGGCAGGCCGTAGACGGAAGCCAGCTCGGCGCGGCACTCCTGCAGCGTGCCGCTGGTGCCGCTCAGTCGGTGATAACGCGCGAAGAAGCGCTGGTAGCTGGTCTGCGCGGCGGTGCGGGTGGGCGGCGTGGGCTGGCAGTTTTCCTTCAGCTCCACCAGCGTCTGCAGCTGGCGTGACCACACCCGGCCTTCGGCCATGCGGCCGGTGATCTTGTCCAGCAGCTGCACGCGGCCGTCACGCACCAGGTAATCCAGACCCTGCTGCAGCGCATGCTGGGCCACCAGGGCCTGCGCCACCATATCCAGGCGGTGCGGCCGGTTCAGCCAGGCGCCGGAATAGGGTTCGGCCACCTGGTCGAGCTTGCGCAGGCCGTGGCCTGTCCAGTGCACCTGCTGGGTCTGCGGGTCGATGGACACATGCACACCGGGTTCGATCTGCGCTGCCATCGCCAGGGCCTGGTAACAGACGGCGCGCATCTGGGCGTCGTCCTCGGTCTCGGCCAGCACCAGCGGTGTCACGGCTTCGTCGATCAGCAGGCTGTCGGCCTCGTCGAGGATGGCGCAGCACAGGCCTCGCTGCATCAGCGGCGGCGGTGCCTCGCCGGCCATGCCGGCGGCGCGCAGGCCCAGGTCGCCCCCGGCGGGCAGTGCCTGCCCCTGCAGCAGCTGGCCGTCGCGCAGGTGGTCAAAGGCGATCTCCCGCGCCGTGGCGTAGGTGATGTCGGCGCCATAAGCGGCGCGGCGCTGGTCGGCGTTGGAGCGCGCGGTGATCACTGCCACCCGCAGGCCGAGTGCCACAAACAGGCTGGCGTGCAGGCGTGCGTCACGCGCGGCCAGGTAGTCGTTGGCGGTCATCACGTGCACGGGCGTGCCGGACAAGGCACAGGCCGCGGCGGCCATGGCCACCGCCAAGGTCTTGCCCTCGCCGGTGGCCATCTCCACCAGCTGGCCGGCCATCAGCTGCTGGGCGCAGAGCAGCTGCGTGTCGTAGGGGTTGCGCTTGAGCACGCGCTGGGTCTTGGCGGCCACGCAGCCCAGGGCCTGGTCGCGCAGTTCGTCGGTGAAGCCGCTGGCGGCCAGCGTGGCGCGCAGGCTGGCACGCTGCTGCAGCTCTTCCTGCGTGCCCATGGTTTCCCAGTGCTGCTGCAACAGGCGCAGCAGCCACACCTGGGTCAGGCGCAGTTCACGCGGGCGCAGCGTGGATTTCAGCCGCTGCCAGGGAGCGTCGTACCAGGCGGCCTGGTCATCGGCGCGCTGCGGCTGCAGGCCCCAGTGCAGGCCCGGCAGGACCCACGGCGACGGCGCCCGCGCCGGGACGTTGTGCGCCGGTGCAGCGGTGGGCGGGCTCGAGAAGGTGTTGGCGTCAGCACTCATGCGAGGAGGGGTGGTGAGGAGGTTGATCAAGGGCTGGTGCCCAGGTGCTTGAGCAGCGTGCGGCGCAGGCCTTGCCAGGCTTGCGCGGCCAGCGGCAGGCTGCCGTGGTCAAAACGCACCCAGACGCGCTCGCCGATGCGTTCGGTGCCATGGCCCGAGGGCCTGCCAGGGAGCGACGGGCCACGCGGCGGTTCCACGCGGATTTCGGCCAGCGCGACGGCGCGCAGCGGCTTGAGCGACTGCGGGTCCTGCGGGTCGGTGGCGATGGGCCCGCCATGGCGTTCGGCCAGCGCGGCGCTGGGCAGCTGGGCGCCGGCGGCGCTCCAGCGGCCATCCCAGCGGCCGATGACGGCGTCACCCGTGCCCACGCGGTCACTGCGCAGCAGCTCCACCCGGGGCCGTGCCTGCGACACCGCCGTCGCCTCATCGTGTGGAATGGCCACCTGCACCCGGGCAGGCGCGGTGGTGACCAGGTGGCCAACCAGCGCCCCACGCGCCAGCCAGCGGCCGGGCATGTCCTGCTCCTGCGGCCAGGCCACCACGCCGTCACTGCGCGCAAAGAGCACACGCTCAGCACGCTGGGACTGCGCGCGGGCCAATTCGGCGCGCACCGAGGTCATGTCCTGTTCCAGCTGCACGGCCTTGGGCGGGTCGTCGCGCAGCGCCTGCCAGTGTTCGCTGACGAGGGCCTGTTCGCGGGCGGCCAGGCGAGCCACCTCGGCTTCCAGCGCCGGCGTGTGCAGGGTCAGCAGACGGTCGCCTGTCTTGACCGCCTGGCCATGGGTGGCGTGCACCTCGGCCACAAAGCCATCCACCTGGGTGCGCAGCAAGGCCTCTTCGGTGGGCCACCAGATGCCCTGCACCACCGTGCGGTGCGGCACCGGCACCACCACCAGCAGACCGAGCACCACGGCGATGGCCAGCATCAGGCGCACCAGCCGCTGGCGCTGCCGAGAGGGCGGCAGGCCCGACTGACCCAGAAACCGGGTGGCGGCCCACAGTGGCTTGCCCAGCATGGCCCAGCCCAGCGCGGCGCCGACGGCCACCGCCAGCGGGGCCGACAGCGTGGCCACCCAGGCCAGCACGGCCAGCGCCACCACCCAGCGCATCAGCAGCGACAACGGGGTGTAGGCGATCAGCCAGCGCGCTTCACCCGGCGCCAGCGGCAAGGGGTGCGCCGGGCGCACACCCAGCGCCCAGACGGCCAGGCGTTGCTGCCACCAGCGCTGGCTGCGGGTGGCCAGGTTGGGAAGGTCTGCGGCGTCGCACAGCATGTGGTAGCCGTCGAAGCGCAGCAGCGGGTTGCCATTCACCGCCAGGGTGGACAACGCGCCAATGAAGAAGACCGTCAGCCCCAGGTCGCGCAACCAGCCGGGTTCACTGGCCAGGGCCAGCCACAGTCCGGCGCTGGCCAGCAGCGCTTCGACGAGGATGCCCGCCGATGCCACCGCCAGGCGCTGGCCTGCCCGTGGCAAGGCCGAGGCCGCCGACGCATCCACATACGGCACCGGCATCAGCATCAGCAGGGTGACGCCCCATTGCGGCACCGGCGCCCCATGCAGGCGAGAGACCACCCCGTGCGCCAGCTCATGCAGCAGCTTGATGACGGGGTAGACCAGCAGCGCCAGCCACCAGCCGCGCGGGCTGGATGCCAGCTCTGACAGCGCCACCGTGAGGCTGCCCGCGTTCAAGACCGCCAGCACCGCCGCATGGCCCACCACCAGCAGCAGCAGGGGCAGCAACCAGGCCTGGCGCAACAGCGGTCCCCAGCGGTTGGCCCATTCGGCCAGCATCGCATCCGGCCGCCCCAGCGGCACGCGCCAGGCCATCCAGCTCTGCGGCTGGTCGCCACGCTCGGCGGCGTCCAGGCGCGGACGCTGCCCGGGTGCGTCACCGCGCTGGCCAAAGTCGGGCAGCTTGTCCACACTGACAAAGCCGCTGGTCTGCAGGCGCGTCAGCCATTCCAGCACCTCGCCCTGGGTGGGCGCGGCATCGGGCTGCGCCTGCAGCGCGGCGTCCCACAGGCGCTGCAGTGGCATGTCACCATCGAAGCGGCCCACGATGTCCCAGGCCGCGGCAGTCATGCGGAAACTGCGCGCACCATCGGCCCGCACCAGCGTGGTCCAGACCTCACCCCGCACCACGGCGCGCTGCACCCGCACACCCGGGTCCAGCCGGGGGCACAGCCGCGCCACGCGAAACCACAGCGGGCTGAGCAGCGCCACCGTGGGCTGCAGGGGCTCCGGATGAAACAGCGTGGTGTCGCTCATGGGAACCACCGCCACCACCACAGGCGCAGCGAACCCAGCGCCTGGTAAAGCCACTGGAAGCCGAGGCCGGCTTCACCGATGTGGATGCGCGCCTGGCCCAGCAGACCGGGTTTGAGCAGGCGCTGGGCCTCGGCCGAGACCGCGGCCTCCACCTCGAAGACATTGCGGCCTTCCACCGCCTTGGCCACCGGCGAGATGCGCTGCACCGTCAGGGGCATGGCGTCCCAGGGCAGCGCCGACAGCGCCAGGCTGCCCGTCTGCCCGACGGCAACGCGCGCGGCATCGCGCTCGTCCACGGCCACCACCACGCGGTACTGGCCTTCGGGTGCCAGCGTCACGAGCTCGGCGCCCTGCTTGACGGGGGCACCGAGCTGCTGGGAGAGGTCACCCTGCAGCACCAGGGCATCAAATGGGGCCACCAGCCGCACCCGGGCCAGACGCTGTTCCACCAGGTCCAGCTGGGCCTGCGCCTCGTCGGCCTTGGCCTGGTGCTGCGCCAGCGCGGCGCGGTCAGCCCGCGCCTGCGCGGCCGAGTGGCCTTCCAGCTGCTGGGCCAATTGGCTCTGCCAGCGCTGCCGCTCCAGCAGCAAATCCCGGTCGGCCAGGTCCACCAGGGGCTGGCCAGCACGCACCCGCTCGCCGGGGCGCACATGCACCTTTTCAATGAAGCCGTCGGCCGGCGCTGACAGCACCCGCTGCACGCCCCCTTCCAGGCGGGCAGCGCCGCTGGCATGCCAGGCCACCGGCCAAGCCAGGGCCACCAGCGCCACCACGGCCAGCGCAGGCCACACCCACCGCCAGGGCCGGCGTTCCGGGCGATCGTCGCTGCGCATCCAGGCCTGCGCCGCGTCGCGCAGCCGGCGGTGCAGCGGCCGTTCATTGGCGCGCATCAGGCCCAGGACCGGCGCCATCCAGGCCGCCAGGTTCTCCACGGCCGCCAGCTGCACCCCCACGGGCGCGCTGGCGTCACGCCATTCAATCTGCAAGGCGCCCAGCACCTCGCCGCGCCAGCTCAGCGGCACTGTCCAGACGGCGCAGGCCTGCATCAGGCTCAGGGCGCGGTGCGCCACGCTGATGCGCGGAAGCTCACGCGGGCGGCTGGCCGATGAACCCGCGGCCAACGACACCGCGGCGGCCGGTGGCCACAGCACGCTGGCGCGCTGGTCGACACACTCGCCCATGGCCGCCAGCAGGGCATCAGGGCCGGCCGTGGTGACAGTCAGGCCCAGCACACTGTCTTCGGTGGTGGCCAGGTCGGCCTGGTACTGGCCCTGGCCGTCGGAGGCCGCCAGCAGCGTCAGCTGCCGGTTGGGCTGCAGCCAGCCCACCGACACACGTCGGGCGCCCAGTGCCGGCGCCAGCCAGCACACCGCAGCGGCCGCCGCGGGCCCGCTGCGCGGCTGGTTCAGCAGCACGGCCTGCAGGTCCAGCACCAGGCGCGGCCAGCGGTCAGCGGCCGGCGGCGGCGCAGCGGCGGCTGGACGAGCCCGCAGGGCGGGGTCGTGTGCGGCAGAAGGTGACGATGAAGGGGCAGCAACCGGCATGGCATGGCGCCAGCCCCAGGCCCTTCGGTGTCACGGCAACGCCACCATGGCGCAGCCGCGAACGCCTGAAAGGTCCACAAGGCTCGCCCGGCCAGTCTCCGCTGCGACGCTCCCGGGCAAGGCCTGAAAAAGCCGGACCCTCGCCCGCCAGATCGGCCCGCAGCATCTGCAGAAGCCGTGTGCTTATAATCACGGGTTTTCGCCGGTGTAGCTCAGTTGGTAGAGCAGCGCATTCGTAATGCGAAGGTCGGGAGTTCGACTCTCTTCACCGGCACCAGACAGCCACCAAAGCCCGCCGAGCCCTGCTTTTGACGGGCTTTGGCCTTTCTGGGGGCGGCCAGGCGCATCCCCTACCATCCCGCCATGCCCGGCCCCACCTCGTCCGCCCCGGCCACCCGGCTGGCCGCCCAAGCGACCACCCGACCACCCGACGGCACACGCCGGCCCCCGCTGGCCACCGCCCTGGTAGACGCGCTCTCGGCCCAGATCCGCCAGGGAAGACTGGGTGTGGGCACCCGGCTGCCCACCGAAAGCGCCCTGGCGCAAGCCCATGCCGTCAGCCGCACCGTGGTGCGGGAAGCCTTGTCTCGCCTGCAGGCGTCCGGCCTGGTGGAGACGCGCCACGGGGTGGGCACCTTTGTCAGCGAGGCGGTGGACGCATCGTTCTTTCAGGTGCGGCCCGATGAACTGGCCACGCTGAACGATGTGATTGCGGTGCTGGAGCTGCGCATCGCCGTGGAATCTGAAGCCGCGGCGCTGGCCGCGGAACGCCGTTCTTCACAAGACCTGCGCCGCATGCGCAGTGCGCTGCGCGACTTTGGCCAGGCGGTGGACGCCGGCCGTGATGCCGTGGCCGCCGATGTGGCGCTGCACCAGGCCATCGCCCAGGCCACCGGCAACGCACGTTTCGAGCGTGTGCTGGCGGCGCTGGGCCAAGGTGCCATCCCGCGGGCCCGCCTCCAGGGCGCAGCGGTGCCCGACACGCTGCGCCTGGCCTACCTGCGGCATGTGAATGCCGAGCACGAGTCCATCGTGCAGGCCATCGCCGACGGCCGTGCCGAGGCTGCGCGGATGGCCATGCGCCAGCACCTGGCCAACAGCTGCGAGCGCCGCCGCCGGGCCATGCGCTGAGACCGAGACCGGGGAATCGCTGAGGCCCACAGGCCGGGGCGCTTGTACGATGCCGGTTGTACGATGTCTGACAACAAACCCCGTTGCCGACACAGCCAACCCGCCCTTACCGTCCGCCTGCAGGAGACCCCGATGACCCGACGCCTGACCCTCCCCGACGGCCTGCGCCGTGCGCTGCTGCTGGCCGCCAGCCTGGCCGCCTTGGCCCCGCTGGCCCAGGCCTGGCCCGACAAGCCGGTGACGCTGGTGGTGCCCTTTCCGCCCGGCGGCTCCACGGACCTCATCGCCCGCACCCTGCAGCCCAGGCTGCAGGAACGCCTGGGTGGCACCTGGGTGGTGGAAAACCGCGCCGGTGCCACCGGCACCATCGGCGCCGGCAGCGTGGCCCGTGCCACGCCTGATGGCCACACGCTGCTGGTGGCTTCACTCGGGCCGTTTGTGATTGCGCCGCACCTCATCAAGGTCAACTACGACGCCCTGAAGGAACTGGACCCGCTGACCGTGGTGGTGCAGGCCCCGAATGTGCTCGTCGTGCCGTCGGCCAGCCCCCACCGCAACATGGCCGATGTCATGGCCCACCTGAAGGCCAACCCCGGCAAGATGACCTTTGCCTCTTCTGGCAATGGCAGCAGCGACCACCTCACCGCGGAGCTCTTCTGGCAGCAGACGGGCACCAGCGGCGTGCACGTGCCCTACAAGGGCGGCGGCCCCGTCATGCAGGACCTGCTGGGCAACCAGGTGGACAGCTCCTTCATGAACATCAACACCGCCCTGCCGCAGATCCAGGCGGGCAAGCTGCGGGCACTGAGCATCACCAGTGCCACCCGATCACCGCTGCTGCCCCAGGTGCCCACGCTGGAAGAAGGCGGTGTGCAGGGGGCCAACGTGCAGTCGTGGCAAGCGGTTGCCGGCCCCCGCGGGCTGCCGGCTGACATCAAGGGCAAGGTCCATGCGGCCATCGTGGCCAGCATCCAGGAACCCGCCATTCGCCAGCGCCTGGAAGCCCTGGGCTTCGAGCTTGTGCTGAATACGCCTGAACAGTTTGCGGCATTCCAGGCCGCCGAGTTCAGCCGCTGGCAGCGCCTGATCAGCAGCCGCGGCATCAAGGCCGACTGAGCCATGGCGTACGCCACGGCCGGCACGCCACGGGTCAGCCACCTGGAGGTGGTGCCGGTGGCAGGCCACGACAGCCTGCTGCTGAACCTGTCGGGTGGACACGCCCCCTTCTTCACCCGCAACGTGGTCATCGTCACCGACAGCGCCGGCCGCACAGGGCTGGGTGAGGTGCCGGGTGGCGAGGCCATCCGCCAGACGCTGGTGGATGCGAGCCCACTGGTCGAGGGGCGCGGGTTGGGTGAATGGCAACAGGTGCTGGCCGACATCCGAACCCGCTTCGGCGACAGGGATGCCAGCGGCCGCGGACAGCAAACCTTTGACCTGCGCACCACCATCCACGTGCTGGCCGCGGTGGAATGCGCCCTGCTGGACCTGCTCGGCCAGCACCTGGAGGTGCCGCTGGCCGCACTGCTGGGTGAAGGCATCCAGCGCACGCAGGTGCCGGTGCTGGGCTACCTGTTCTTCGTGGGTGACCGCACGCAGACCCCCCTGCCCTACCGGAGCCCCGGCGACGAACCGGCCGACGCCGACGACTGGTGCCGCCTGCGCCACGAGCCCGCGATGACCGCACAGGCCGTGGTGCGCCTGGCCGAAGCCGCCCAGGCCCGCTATGGCTTCCAGGACTTCAAGCTCAAGGGCGGTGTGTTGGCCGGCGAGGCTGAAGTGGAAGCCGTGCAGGCCCTGCACCAGCACTTCCCAGAGGCCCGCATCACGCTGGACCCGAACGGCGCCTGGCGCCTGCGCGACGCCATTCGCCTGCTGCGCGACCAGCGCCACGTGCTGGCCTACGCCGAAGACCCCTGCGGCGCCGAAGACGGCTTTTCCGGGCGCGAGGTGATGGCCGAATTCCGCCGGGCCACCGGCCTGCCCACGGCCACCAACATGGTGGCCACCGACTGGCGCCAGCTGCAGCACGCCATGGCGCTGCAGGCGGTGGACATCCCGCTGGCCGACCCGCACTTCTGGACACTCTCCGGCGCCGTCCGCGTGGCACAGACCTGCCGCGACGCCGGGCTGACCTGGGGCTCGCACTCCAACAACCATTTCGACATCTCACTGGCCCTGTTCACCCAGGTGGCCGCGGCCGCCCCTGGGCGGGTCACGGCCATCGACACCCACTGGATCTGGCAGGACGGCCAGCACCTGACGCAGCAGCCGCTGCG
>JAJTDE010000224.1 GCA_021298085.1 Rubrivivax sp. | reverse complement strand
TCGTGCCGCCGCTCGCTTGGCCGTCACTTAGACCACTCCGCGAGCAGCGAAGCCTTGCATTCTATGACGGGTGCTTGGAGGGTGTCAACAGCCCTGTAAACACAGGCGGCAGCAATCGCCATCAGCAAGGGCAGTTGCCTCTCTGCGGCTTATGTCGACAACCAGGCTTCGGCTCGGTCGCACGAGATTCTGATGCACTCGCCAAACGTGCTGATAGAGCCCGGCCCCTGACCCCTGCCGGTAAAGCCTTCGCTGAGGCGACCCATGTCCATCGCTACGGTCGCTGGAGTACATCTGCTCTCGGTTGGCGCAAGCGTTGTGCATCTGCCCGCAAGATGCGCTGCTTCACGGCGGCCATTTGGGCAGGGTGCATCGAGAAGCTTCGCAGACCCATGCCCAGCAAGATCTCCGTGAACTGCGGGTCTCCCGCCATCTCACCACACACGCTAACGGGCTTGTTCAGCTTGATGGCGCACTTGATCGTGTTCTCGATGAGCCACAGCACCGCAGGATGCCATGGGTCATACAGATGCGACACCGCCTCGTCCGCTCTGTCGATCGCCAACGTGTACTGGATAAGGTCATTGGTTCCTATGGAAGCGAAGTCGAATGCTGATAGCAGCATTTCGGCACTGACCGCTGCAGCCGGGACCTCGATCATGGCGCCGACCTCCACGGGGCCGTACGACTTGCCGGCCTCGTCGAGTTGTGCCTGGGCTCGACGGATGGCCTCCCATGTCAGGCGGATCTCGTTTCGCTGCGCGATCATGGGGATCAACATCCGGACCTTGCCATGGGCCGCAGCACGCAGGATGGCTCTGATCTGCTGCCGAAACATGCTCGGCTCCGCCAAGCTCCAACGGATGGCACGCAGCCCCAATGCCGGATTGAGCCCATGCTCATGCCGTTGATCGTGACTACCTGGCCGATCCAGGGCCTTGTCTGCACCGATGTCAACGGTGCGGATCGTTACCGGAAGCCCCTGCATGGCCAGCACGGCACTGCGGTACGCCTCGAACTGTTCGTCCTCATCTGGCAACGACCCTGCCCGATTCAGGAACAGGAACTCGCTTCTGAACAGTCCAACACCCATCGCACCGGCGGCCAATGCACCAGCAGCGTCCTGCGGAAGTTCAATATTGGCGAGTAGCTCGATCCGCTGCCCGTCCAGGGTGACTGCCGGGGTGTGCCGCAAACGGTCGAGTCGCTCACGCTCGACATCGGCCTGACGCTGCCGAAATCTGTACTCGTCAAGCACGATGGGCGACGGATTGACAATGACAACCCCTGCCTCCCCGTCAATGATGACCCAGTCATCCTGGCGCGCCAATCGGCTGGCTTCCCGCGCACCGACAACAGCAGGAATGTTCATGCTCCGGGCGACGATGGCTGTGTGAGACGTTCGCCCTCCAACTTCTGTCACGAAGCCCTGGAAGATGCTGCGCTTGAAGTGCAGCAAGTCCGCGGGCGAAATGTCCGAAGCGATCAAGACCAGAGGGTCCTCGCCCGTGACACCACGGAACGCATCGGCCGGACTGCGGCTGCGGCGCATCCATGACAAGACCCGTTCCACCACCTGCTCAAGATCGCTCTTGCGTTCACGCAGGTAGTCGTCCTCCATGTCGTCGAACTGACGGACCAACACCTCCAGCTGGGCGGCCAGTGCCCATTCCGCGTTGTAGTGCCGCTCACGAATCCAGCCCGCCGCCACGCCAATCAAGGCTTCATCGTGCAGGAGCATGCGGTGCACATCCAGAAGTGCACCCAGTTCGTGAGGCGCATCAGACGGCAGGTCGCGCTGAAGCACCTCCAATTCACCACTCACCGAGTCGCAGGCCGTCAGCAAACGCTTGACCTCAGCGTCCGCCTGCTCGGCTGCGATGTAGTAGTGGTCTACATCGATTCGACTGCTGGCGATCAGGACGGCTCGGCCAATAGCAACGCCGCGGGATACGTTGACACCAAACAGCTGAATGCTCATTTTGTCCTCCCGTGCCTAGCGAGTCGATGGGTCCGTGACGGCTATTCGCCCTCGCCAAACTTGTCGTCAACAAGCGCCTGGATGGCGCTGGCTGCCGCCTGCTCATCCGGTCCATCAACCTCAAGGCCCACCTCACTGCCATATCCGGCGGCGAGCATCATCACGCCCATGATGCTCTTCGCATTGACGCGCCGCCCTTGGCGACTGAGGTGAACATCACTCTGAAACGAACCCGCGATCTTCGTGAGCTTGGCCGAGGCACGGGCGTGAAGCCCGAGCTTATTGCTGATCTTGAGCGTTGAATGAATCATTCTGTGCGGCCAGGTTGGACTGGTTTTGCGGCCGGGTGCTGCTGGCCATGGCGATAACCCCCTGAACGGCCCCCGACACCGCCAGGTCGGCCAACTCCGCCAGAGAGCGGTTCCGATAGTTCAGTGTTCGCCACAGCATCGGAACACTCGCGCCATAGACGAGACGAACCCGCGTCCCGTCAACAAAACGCGCAGCGATGTTTCCCGGCGTTCCGCCAAATACATCCACCAGCAACAACGCTTCGGGGTGTTGAGCCAGCACTGTCCGAAGTCTGTCTTCGGTCTGCTCGGCGCGCTCGTTCGGTGTCACATCGAATGCCTGCACGGCGTGTGCCGCCTCGGGAAACGCATGTTTTCCCACCTCGACCAGCGCGCTTGCCAAGGGAGCATGGGCAATGATGATGAGCTGTGTCATGTTGGCCGTAGAGGGCGTGGACGATTCCGCTGACGCAAAGCCTGGACTCAATGCTCGCGATCACGCGCAGGACCATTGTCTGCCGGCCGCGGATATCCCAGAAACCACACGTACGACGCCGCGCAACTGAGTGCAAACATGGACAGGGCCCACCGGAAGGCCTGGGGCTCGGATGTCCCGGCAGACATCAAGAGATCGATGGCCAGTCCGATGCCCCACTGAAGCGAGAAGATCCCTAGGAAGATAACCAGGTTGAACGCTGAAAGCGCGCGTCCGGCCAATGACGCTGGAAATGCTTGGGCAACCGCTGGCTGGCTGAGAGAGACGCAGGTACACAGCACGCACCAGAGTGCCCAAACCGGGGCACCGACCGGCTCCGGCCAAAGCACGATGCCCACCAGCAGCAGCAGGCTCAGGGGCAGGCCATACGACATCAATCGGTTGGCATCCCAACCGCGCGCCAGCAGACGTGGCATGAACGCCCCCCACGCCATGAAGGCAAACAGCATGCATGCATTGATGAAGAAGAGCCCGCCGGCCGCCTCCTGAGGTGTCCAACCGGCAACTTGCGTGAGCCAGGGGCCAGCCCACAACGCCTGGATGGCGACCATCCCGCCGTAGGTAAAAAAGCCGAGTGGCGCGCAGCGCACAAAGCTGGCGTGCTGGAACACCAATCGGTACCCAGACCAAAATCCGCCCAACGGCGGCACCACATCGCGCTCGCTCGAACCAGGCGCCGTCGGCGCAGGGGCGCCAGTTATATCTTCCGCGTCACGCGGAACGATGCGCCACATCACCCACATCGACACCAGCAAACAGGCCGCCAACACCCAGAAGAGACCGCGCCACCCAAGCGCCGGCAAGAGCGCCTGCACAGGCAATGTCGACGCGAGCATCCCCAGCGAACCCGTCATCAGCATCCAGGAATTGGCGCGCAATTGGGCACTGGGGCTGAATCGGTGACGAAAGCTCGTCAGGGGGGCCATCAAGCAGGCCGCAACGCCCATTCCGATCAGAAGACGCGACAGAAACAGCGAAGCCAGGCCACCCGCCATCGCAAATGCGCAGCAACCCACCACACCCAGAACCATCAGGCTCAACTGCACGCGCCGCGGGCCAAATCGATCCAGTGCAGTGCCCAGAGGCAATTGCAGCATCGAAAAGCCCAGGAAGTACGCCCCCGCCAGCAACCCGAGATCGGCAGCCTGAAGTTGCAACTCACTGCTAAACAGTGGCGCCAGTGTGGCCGTGACTGCGCGAAGCAAAGCCGAGAAGAAATACGCGAGCGCGTAGGCCAGAAAAATGCGGGCTGCAACGGTCGCCGTGACGGGGGTCATCTCAGGTGATACCTTGACTATCCGTGGGTCGCGTGGTGGCGACTCAGGGCTTGAACCGCAGTCCCGCGAAAAACACGGAAGCCTCCGGCAGCGACGAGTTCCCTGTCAGGACTGTCGCCTGGAAGACCTGCACCCCATGAGAGAAGAGTGCCACTTCTTGGGTGACGGCCGTACCGTCTGGACGCTTTCCGACGCTGCGCCAGTGTCCAGCCGATGGTTGCGGGGTCGCGCCCGGTACGCTCAACGGGAGTGCCTGCGTACGCTCAGCGGCAACGTTGCGGATAGAGGCCGCGCGCCAGGCCTCAAGCATCGGCGAGATGCTGCGCACGTCAGCTTGTTCGACCCAGGCAACCGCCCAGGTGGCGTCCCCCGCCTGGCAGGACATCAAATTCATGTCAGCACGCTGCCCTGCCAGTTCGATCTGCCGCGCGTGGCGCGATGGCTTGCAGGGCAATTGGGCGATGAGCGCCGTCCCTTCTGGCCGCACTTCCCGCCAGTCCAGGCGGGGCGAGCAGGCCGAAAGACCGGCGAGCCCCGCAATCACAAGGCCATGCATCAGCCAGGCGGGTTTGACCGTCACCCGGCTGCCAGCGGCTGGAGGCATGCGTCGTTGCACCATAACCGCATTATGGGAGGCCTGTTTCAAGCCCTGTGTCGCCCACGCGAAGCGGGGGACGCCAGAATCTGCGGATGCCACACGACCGAAGCACCGAGCCACTCCACCAGCCACCACCAGGCGCCCTGCAGGGTATCAAGGTCCTCGACCTGTCCCGAGTCCTGGCTGGACCCTGGTGCACCCAGACCCTGGCGGACCTGGGCGCCGACGTCATCAAGGTCGAGCGGCCAGGAACGGGTGACGACACACGCGCATGGGGCCCTCCCTTTCTGCAGGATGATCAGGGTCGCGAGACGGCGGAATCAGCCTACTACCTGGGCGCCAACCGCAACAAACGTTCGCTGACGGTTGATCTGTCAACGCCACAGGGCCAGGCGCTCGTGCGACGCTTGGCCAGGCGCTGCGATGTGGTGGTGGAGAACTTCAAGGTGGGGGACATGGCGCGCTACGGGCTGGATGCGGCCAGTCTTCAGGCACTCCATCCTGGCTTGATCTACTGCTCGATCACCGGCTTCGGGCAGACGGGACCGTACCGGGAGCGTGCTGGCTACGACTATGCGGTGCAGGGTCTGGGTGGCCTGATGAGTGTCACCGGCGAACGGGATGACCTGCCGGGAGGCGGCCCACAGAAGGTGGGCGTCGCAGTCGCAGACTTGTTCACCGGCCTGTACGCCACGGTGGCCATCCTCGCTGCGCTGCGCCACCGGGAGCACACCGGAGAAGGCCAGGTCATCGACATGGCGTTGCTCGACACGCAGGTCGCCATGCTGGCCAACCTCGGCGCCAACTACCTGGTGTCCGGCAAGGT
>JAJTDE010000223.1 GCA_021298085.1 Rubrivivax sp. | reverse complement strand
CGCACAAAACTGACACATGGTCGTGAATATCGGTTACTATCGCTCTGCAGATTTACGCAAGACCGTCCATTCACTAGTTCTTCTTCCCTGATCCGGTTTTCCGGTGTTTGAGTTGAATTCTCTTTTGAAGATTTTCTTGGCGTCTCTTCGCCGGGTGCGTATTGCGCCCCGTTACTTCAAAAGGATTTCGATATGACAACTCAAACCGGTACCGTCAAGTGGTTCAACGAAGGCAAGGGCTTCGGCTTCATCGCCCCCGATGATGGCGGCAAAGATCTCTTCGCCCACTTCAAGGAAGTTCAGGGCACGGGCTTCAAGACACTCGCTGAAAATCAGCGTGTGCAGTTTGAAGTGACGCAGGGCCAAAAGGGCCCCCAAGCCTCGAATATTCGCAACCTGGGCTGACCAGCTTGTGCCCACGGAAGCCGGTTGATGCCGGCGTCCGACCTCTCAAAAGCGCGGTCCAACCGCGCTTTTTGCATTTTTCGAGGATGTCACCGTGAAGAACCTCCAAGAGGCCACCGAGCGCATCTGCGAGCTGAAAGGCAGCTTGGTGGCGTTAGAGGCACTGGTGCCGGCGGTGGTGGGCTCACTCAGTGCTGACAGCCGCGCGCGGCTGATGGCGATGTTTGACGCCAATGCGGAAGCCGCGCGCACGGTGTTGCTGCACACCGACTTCTCCGACGTGGTCCTGGCCTCATTCGAGCGGGATGTCGCCAGTAACCGGGCCTTGTTGGCCGGCGGTCTGCCCCCTGTGCGCCCGCCTGTGCAGACGCTGCCCGCAGACGCCTTGATGCTGACCACCACACGCGTCAGCACCTTTGTGCAGGGCCGCGTCTTGACCAGCGCCAGCGGCTTCTTCTTTCGCCGTGGCGATCGGCTGTTCCTGGTGAGCAACCGGCATGTCTTTGCTGATGGCGACAATGCCCACTTTCCGGATGGTGTGGACATCGGCATCCACACCGACCTGCACGACCTGACGCGACACACCATGGTGTCACTGCCCTTGTACCGCAACGGTGTGGGCCTCTGGCGCGAAGCGACCGACACTGGCGGCCTGGTGGACGTGGCGGTCCTTGAGGTACCGCAGTCCGTCTTGCCGTTGAACGCCGTGTTCCAGGCGTTTGACTCCAGCCACCTGGAGACTCAGGACCAGACGGTGGCCATTGGTGATGCACTGACCATCGCCGGGTACCCGCTGGGTTTCCACGACACGGTCCACCATTTGGCGGTGGCGCGCAGCGCGTCGGTAGCGTCGGCCTACGGCATCCGGTTTCAGCGCCAGGGCTGCTTTCTGACAGATGCGCGCACCCACCGAGGCAGCAGCGGCTCGCCCGTGGTCCGTCGACGGACGCAGCCTGGCGCGGCCAGCCAGGCCCTGCCTTGGCAACTGCTGGGCATTCATTCCACTCGCATGGACATGCGCACACGGGACCATTCACAAGACGAGTCGCTCGGGCTCAACTGCGCCTGGTACGCCGACGTGCTCATGCCGTTGACGGCAGGGCACTGAAGGCTCACGCCGGCTCTGCGACGGCCGCCAGGTGATGCCGGTACCAGCGCTCGAACTCGGGCGCCGGCATGCCGCGCGCGTACAGCCAGCCCTGTGCATGCTCGCAGCAAATGCTCTTGAGCCAATCGCTTTGTTCAGCGGTCTCCACGCCCTCGGCCACTACCTGTACGTCCAGTTCCTGGGCCAGGGCCACCATGGCCCGGCACAGTGAGCGGCCTGTCTGCCCGGAGGCCGTGCCGCTGACAAAGCTGCGGTCGATCTTCAGCAGGTCGATCTCGTAGCGGTGCAGGTAGGCCAGCGCGCTGTAACCGGTGCCAAAGTCGTCCAGAGCAATCTGGACCCCAGTGGCCCGCAGCTCGCGCAGGCGGTCGGACAGTCTGTCGCTGTGGTCCAGCAGCAGGCCCTCGGTGATCTCGATGATCAGTGCTTCGCCGGGAATCCCCAGTCTCTGCAGGTGCTGTGACCAGGGCTCCGCACGGCCCTGCTCGCTGCGAAACTGCAGGGGTGAGTGGTTGATACTGATGCGAAAGGCTGGGTCGAGTGTCTGCCGCCACACACGGGCCTGCTGCGCCGCGGTGGTCAGCACCCAGGAACCGATGCCATCGATCAGGCCTGCGCTTTCTGCAATCGGGATGAATTCCGCTGGTGACACGGCGCCCAGCTCAGGATGCTGCCAGCGCAGCAGCGCCTCGGCCTTGGCCACACGGCGGCTGCCGAGTTCGATGATCGGCTGGTAGACCAGTGACAGTTGCCCGCTGTCGATGACGCTGCGCAGGTCGTTGGCCAAGCGCACGCGTCGTTGCGCGCGCTCCTGCAGCTCACTGGTGAAGCGGATGCACTGGTTGCGCCCAGCTCCCTTGGCTTCGTAGAGCGCCTGATCGGCGCGTGTCAGCAGTTCGCCTGCATCGTCGCCGTCGTCGGGGTGGATGGTGATGCCCACACTGGCGGAGACAAACGCCTGCTGGCCCTGCACCATGAAGGCGCGTGACATGTCCTCCAGAACCTGCTGGCCCAGCCTTGCGGCGGCTTCTTCGCAATCGGCACCGGTGACCAGCAGCACAAACTCGTCGCCGCCCACACGTGCCACGATCCCCTTGGGGCCGATGGAATCCTGCAGCCGCTGGCCGGCCTGCACGAGCAACGCGTCGCCGCCCGCGTGGCCACGGGTGTCGTTGACTTCCTTGAACCGATCCAGATCGACCAGCAGCAGCCCCACCTTGCGTTGGTGACGCTGGGCGTCAGACAGTGCGCGCGTGAGTTCGATCTGCAGCGAGAGACGGTTCGGCAGGCCGGTGAGCATGTCCGTGTAGACCTGGCGCTGCACCATCTCCTCGGCCTGCTTGCGTTCGGTGATGTCGGTGGCGACGCCAGTGAGCACCGCCATGTTGCCCTGCCGTTTCACCTCGGAAGCCTGTACCTGCACCCAGCGCAGGCTGCCGTCGGGCTGGCGCACCCGTACCTCGGCTTCGCAGTGGTCCAGCCCGGCATGCACGGCCGTGCTCAGCTGATCGCGCAGTGCACGCAGGTCGTCGCGGTCCAGCCGGGCGCTCAGGGCGCCCGCGTCCTCGAGCAAGGCCTCCGGAGCCAGGCCCAGCACCTGCTGGGAACCCGGACTGACATAGGAAAAGCGGGGGCGTTGCCCTGGCTCCATGCTCAGCCGGAACACCATGCCGGGCACCTGGGAGGCCACCTCGCGCAGCAAGGCCGCGCTGTAGCGCTGGCTGTCCAGAGCTCGTTCCAGCCGTCGCAACAAAAAGCCAGTGGCCAGGGTCATCAGGACGCCCAGCCAGAGCAGGTTGCCGGCAATCGTCACCCAGCGCAGCACACTGTCGTCCGGGAGCCCGATCAACATCGGGATGGGCAGCTCCAGAAGCCAGCCGGCGCCCGCCAGGCTCAGGCACGCACCGGCCAGGGCCAGCATTGCCGTCCGGGTGTCCAGCACCATGGCAAGCAGAACCGGAAAGGCCAGCAGGTACAGCATACCTGCCGCTGCACCGCGCGTCAGCAGCCACAGGCCAAAGAGGTACAGCAGGAGGCCGCAGCAGGCCGCACGGACGGTGTGCGAGGCCAGCTGTGGCCGGCTCAGCACGGCCAGCAGCCCCAGGCTGGACCAGCACAGGATCGCGTGGCCCCACAGGCCGCTGCGGCCGGCCTCCAGCGTCACCAATCCCACCGGACCCAGACACGCTATAAGCGTGATCGCGATCACGCGGTCAAGCAGCCAGCTGCGCCAGGCAGGCAGGTTGTCGGAGTCAAGCGGAAGGCGATTCACATGGGGGCTCCGAGTGCACCACGCAGACCCGGGGCCCTGTGCCCAGGCCTTACGGCGCACTCCGCCTCGGTATCGGCCAGCCCTCCCGGGCCTTGAGCCCGCCTGCCCCGCCGGTGAATCAGGCGAGCGAAAGATTCACGTCAATGTTGCCGCGGGTGGCGTTGCTGTAGGGGCAGACCTCATGGGCGGTGGCCACCAGTGCCTCGGCGGCGCCGCGCTCCATGCCGGGCAGGTTGACCACCATGTCCACGCTGATGCCAAAGGCGCCAGCCTTGCCGCTCATCGGGCCGATGGCCACCTTGGCGGTGATGGAGACATCGGTACCCAGGCTCAGCTTCTGGCGTGCCGCGACGGCTTTCAGGGCGCCGATGAAGCAGGCGGAGTACCCCGCGGCAAAAAGCTGTTCCGGGTTGGTGCCCGGGCCGCTGTCGCCGCCGAGCTGCTTGGGCGTGGACAGCTGCACCGACAGGCGTCCGTCGTCAGAGGCGGCGGTGCCGGTGCGGCCGCCGGTGGCGGTGGCTTGGGCGGTGTAGAGGGCTTGATCGATGGCCATGGTTCTCTCCGGTAAGGGGTTGTCGACAACGCGCAGGCGCGTGCCGTGTCATGCAGCGTCTGACAGCGACTGGCGCAGCTGCTGCAACTGCTGCGTCAGGTGGTTGATCTCGTTCAGGCTGCACGCGCTGGCGCAGGCGACACGTTCAGGGATGCCCAGCGCCTGCTGACTGGCGATGTGTCGCAGGTTTGGCCTGTGGTCACGCTGCCACCGCAGCCGGTGTCGGTGCGTCAGCGCACAGACGCCAGGCTGCCCGGATTCGACCATTCCCCTCAACCGGTCATGGGTTTGGAGATCAAGAAGGAGTGGTGATGCAAGAGAACACTCACGTCTGGCGGGCACGTGCGGCCTGCCTTGTTGGCCTGCTGGCAGCGTTTGGGGCACCCGGTGCCAGTGCCTGGGAACTGCGCATCCAGGGGCGGTTCGACGGCAGCCTGGACCCCAACGCCGGGGTGCCTGTGCCGGGTGGCGCGTTGCAAGGGGTTCCCTTCAAGTTTCATGACCAGCCGTTCGAGTGGGTCATTGAACTGAACGGCAACCTCGTGCACCGCGACATTCCGCCCACCGGTGGTGGCAGCCCGCGCACCGTCATCGACGAGGCCGTGTCGGCGCATGCCTTCCTGTACTTGCCCGGGTTGCCCAACCACATCGGCCCATATGCCCCGGCCAATGACGATCATGTCCTGGGCATCAAGATGGTGGGCATTGGCGAGCCCTATTCGTTCCAGCAGATCCTGCTGTGCGGGTCGCGCTCCGACGACTGTTCCAACCTGGCCCACCTCAACCTGCGTCGGCCTGCGCCTTCCCTGGACAAGTCCTCCAGCGGGAGTCCGCAATGAGTAATCGATCGGGTCGCAGGTGCCACACACTCTGTATGGTGCTGCTTTCGTCACTTGTCCTCGTGACGGGGAGCGTGCATGCAAACCAGCCCCCGTTTCACATTGAACTGACTTTCGGGAACCTTTCGGCGGCAGATCGCCAGCCCGTGGAAGCCGCCAAGAGCTTCTGGGAATCCCAGATCACTGGCTACCAATGGTTGAAGGGCCCTCCTGATTAGTGAGAAACCTCAGCCACCCTACGAAGTGCGCGCTCTGGAAACGGCGTGGCATTCGCGGCATGCCGAACCAGACCGCTGAC
>JAJTDE010000062.1 GCA_021298085.1 Rubrivivax sp. | reverse complement strand
CCTGAGACCCATGAGGCAATCCAGCAGGTGCTCAGCAGCTTCGCCCATGCGAAGACCGTGCGCTTCGACCACGTGACCACACGACGCGCCGGTCAGCGCCGTTTTGTCGACCTCCACATGCACATGCCGCCGGGGTGGACGCTGCAGCGGGCCGCCGCGGTACGCGTGTCGGTGGAGCAGGCATTGATGAGTGCAGTGCCGGGCCTGCGCGCCACGATTCAGCTCTTGCCGATGGGGGTCGAGGCCCATTTTGACGATGAGAAGGATTTGCTGTGATCGCGTTGATCCAGCGTGTGCTGCGCGCAGAGGTCACGGTACCCGCGCCGGATGGGCCACCGGGCCACCATGGGCCCGCGCGCGAGTGCGCTGGGCGCATCGGGCCGGGAATGCTTGTCATGGTGTGTGCTGAACCGGCGGACACCGACGTCCAGGCCGTGAAGCTGGTCGACAAGCTGTTGAAGCTGCGTGTGTTTGCCGACATGGCCGGCAAGATGAACCGCAGCGTGCAGGACATCGGCGGCGGCCTGCTGATCGTCAGCCAGTTTACGTTGGCTGCCGATACCTCGGGTGGCAATCGCCCGAGTTTTGCCGGGGCAGCGCCGCCGGCGCAGGGGCGGATGCTCTACGACACCGTGGTGCAGCTGGCCCGTTCACGCCACCCGTCGGTTGAACAGGGGCGGTTCGGGGCTGATATGCAGGTAGAGCTTGTCAATGACGGGCCGGTGACGCTGCCCCTGGTGGTCCGGTAGGGACGTCAAACAACGCAGGTTAGGTTGTCCGCAGCCGCAGCCGCAGCCGCAGCGCGGCCGCAGCAGTGACGCTCAGTCGGCGTACTGGCCAGCTGCTTTGATGACGGGACCCCACTTGTTGATCTCGGCTTCGACAAAGCGCTTGTGGTCAGCCGGATTGATCCGGTTGTCCGTGACTGTCACGGCGCCCAGGGACTCGAACTTCTTGTTGAGGTCGGCATCTTTCAGGGCCGTTTTCAGCGCGTTGTTCAGCTGGTCTACGACAGCCTTAGGCGTGCCCTTGGGGGCGTACATGCCGTGCCAGATGGTGACGTTGAAGCCCTTCATGCCGGACTCATCCAGCGTGGGCAGGTTCTTCAGGGCCGGCGTCGTCAGTCGCTTCTGGGTGGTCACGGCAAACGCCTTGATCTTCCCACCTTCGATTTGACCGGAGGTGTTGGTGGTCTGGTCACACATCAGGTCGACCTGGCCGCCCAGCAGATCGGTCATCGCAGGGGCGGTACCCTTGTAAGGCACAGTGGTCATGTCAATCTGCGCGGCTTGCTGGAACAGCAGACCACACAGGTGGGACGCGGCGCCCAGGCCGGCGTTGGCCAGATTGATCTTGCCCTTGTTGGCCGTCATCCAGGTGCGCAGTTCGGCCATGTTGTTGGCTGGCAGCGTGCTGCGCCCCACGACTGTCATCGGGACGTCGTTGATCATGCCGACGTATTCGAAATCGTTCAGCACATCAAAGGGCAGCTTGCGGTAGAGGGCCGGAGAGGTGGCCATGCCGATATGGTGCACCAGCAGGGTGTAGCCATCCGGGGCAGCCTTGGCCACCTTGCCTGCACCGAGCGTGCCACCGGCACCACCCACGTTCTCAATCACGATGGTGGCGTTGTTCAGCGGCTTGCGCAGGGCTTCGGCCAAGTCGCGGGCGACCTTGTCCGTCGGGCCGCCGGCCGCAAACGGCACCACGATGGTGATGGGCTTGTCGGGGTAAGCGGCAAAAGCCACGGTCGCGGTCAGCGTGGTCGCCAGAGCGGTCAACAGCTTCTTCATGGATCGGTCTCTCCGGGCGTACAAGCCCATCAGAAAGTGTGAGGAAGCCTGATGCTAGGTGGTCGACGCCTGACACCTTGATCGGGAACTACGTAGGGGCCTGCCCGGGTACGGCCTCATCGATAGCTGCGCGCGTCCTCGATCACCTTGCCATCGTTGGGAAGGCTGCCTGGGCTGACCCATTCGATGTCGGCGCGCAGCTTGGTCAGGTCACGCACCGTCTGCGCGATGGCCTGCAGCAGTTGCGGGCTGGACTCGGCGGATTCCACGCGCAGTGTCATGCGGTCCTGCGCCATCTCGCCTTCCACCACCAAGCGCACTTTCAACGCCTCGGGGTGCCGCTTGAGCACATCGGCCACCTGGCCAGGGTGCACAAACATGCCGCGCACCTTGGCGGTCTGGTCGGCACGACCCATCCAGCCCTTGATCCGCTGGTTGCTGCGCCCGGTGGGGCAGGCGCCGGGCAGGATGGCGGAGAGGTCACCGGTGGCAAAACGCACCAGGGGGTAGTCGGCGTTCAGCGCAGTGATCACCACTTCGCCCACTTCGCCGTCGGGCACTGGGTCACCGGTGCCGGGCCGCACGATTTCCAGGATCAGGTTTTCGTTCAGCACCAACCCTTCGCGGGCCGCGGTTTCGTAGGCGATGACGCCGACGTCGGCAGTGGCATAGGCCTGGAAGGCCGCAACGCCGCGCGACGCCAGCCAATCCCGCAGGCTGGGCGGGAATGCTTCGCCGCTGACCAGTGCCTTGCGCAGCGAAGGCAGGCTGAGGTTCAGCTCGTCAGCCTTTTCCAGCAGGATGCGCAGGAAGCTGGGCGTGCCGGTGTAGGCATCGGGACGCAGCTCGGTCATGGCCTGCAGTTGCAGTTCGGTGTTGCCCACACCGCCTGGGAAGACGGCGCAGCCCAGGGCCTGTGCACCGCTTTCCATGATCCAGGCGCCGGGTGTGAGGTGGTAGCTGAAACTGTTGTGGACGAGGTCACCACCGCGCAGCCCCGCGGCGTACAGGGCCCGCGCGCAGCGCCAGTAGTCCGGCGTGCTCGGTTCAGGTTCGTAGATGGGGCCTGGGGATTGATACACCCGGCGCGCCGGGCGGAGCGCGCCCATGGCCCGCCAGCCAATCGCCGAAAAGCCGCCGAGAGGGTCCCAGGACGTCCCTTCGGCCGCCCGGCCGAGTTTCTGGCGCTCCAGGAGCTCGCCCTTGCGCGTCACCGGCAGTTGCGCGAGCGCTTGGCGCGACGCCACGGACGCCGGGTCGACGCTGCCAAGCAGCGCTGCCATCGCGGGTACCTGCAGGGCCGCCTGCAACTGCCCGGGCAGGGCGGCCATCAGGGCGGCCTCGCGCTCGTCAGCGCTGCGGATCTCGAGCGTGTCGAAGAAGTCAGTCATCACTGTCGCTCCAGGCGGCCATGTGTTTCTTCAGTTCGGCCAGTGCGTCGCGCAGCTCAGCGCTGGTTCGCAGGGTCTTGGGGCTCAGCCACTCGGGGCTGTTGCGGGAGGGCCGCCTGACGCGGGTCCACAGCAGCCCCTCATCGGTGAGGCTCAGTTGCGCCATGGCAAGGCCACGGCGTTCAAACCGGCCCTCCCGTTCAGTCAGCCCAGCGTCGCGCAGCTCACGCCTGGCGCGCTGAAGCGCTTCATCGGGCTTGAAAGGTGGTGGCGCAAAGCCCCAGGTCTCAGCCACCCGGCGCACCTTGTCAGGCCAGCCAGCGCTTGCGGCGCTTGTAGCTCTTGGAATCGCGGAAGCTCTTGCGATCACCGCCACCGACGCCCAGGTAGAACTCCTTGACGTCTTCGTTCTCGCGCAGTGCCTTGGCCTGGCCATCCATCACCACCCGGCCGTTTTCCAGGATGTAGCCGTAATCGGCATAGCGCAGCGCCATGTTGGTGTTCTGCTCAGCCAGCAGGAAGGTGACCCGTTCCTTGGTGTTGAGGTCCTTGACGATCTCGAAGACCTCTTCCACGATTTGCGGCGCCAGGCCCATGCTGGGTTCATCCAGCAGCACCATCTTGGGGTTGGCCATCAGCGCGCGGCCGATGGCACACATCTGCTGCTCACCACCGGAGGTGTAGGCAGCCTGCGAGCTGCGCCGCGTCTTCAGGCGCGGAAAGTAGTTGTAGACCTTCTCGAGCGTCTGCGCCACCGCGGCCTTGCCGTCCTTGCGGGTGTAGGCGCCTGTCATCAGGTTGTCTTCAATGCTCAGGTGCGCAAAGCAGTGGCGCCCCTCCATCACCTGGATGACCCCGCGGTCGACCATCTGGGCGGTGCTGAGCTTCTCGATGCGTTCGCCTCGCAGCTCGATGCTGCCCTTGGTGACTTCGCCGCGTTCCCCGGCGAGCAGGTTGCTGACGGCGCGCAGCGTGGTGGTCTTGCCGGCGCCGTTGCCACCCAGCAAGGCGACCACACCGCCCTCCGGCACCTGGAGCGAGACGCCCTTCAGCACGAGGATCACGTGGTTGTAGATGACCTCGATGCCATTGACATTGAGTAAAACGTTGGACATGCCTGTTGCTCCAGACCCTGGTTCGTTCCGCCGTTCGAGCCCCTCCCCGGCGGGGGAGGGGTGCCACAGGCATCAGCTCTGGCAGTCAGACGGCGGGCGGCGCGTGATCTTCTTGTCGGCAGCGTACTTGTCAGCCGAGGCACGAACCAGCGGCTTGATGATCTGGTCATCGGCCTGCAGCCAATCAGAGGCCCAGGTGAACTTGGCGCCGTCCCAGGTGTGCACACGTGCCCAGGCAGAGCCCATGTGGTCGGCGCAGCTGGTGCTGACAGGACGCAGCACGTTCTTGAAGCCCAGGGCGTCCAGCTTGGCCTGCGTGAGGTTCAGATTCTCGTAGCCCCAGCGAGCCTGCTCGCCGGTCATGACCTTGCCCTTTCCAAACCGCTCCTGCGCCGCGCGGACGCCTTCAACGGCCAGCATGGCGCCCACGACACCGCGCATGTACAGCACCGAGCCGACTTCTTCCTCAGGACCGGTACCCTGCTTGGGCTTGTGGACCTTGGCCAGGATTTCCTGAACCACAGGAGACTGCGGCTCGGCACCGTGCTGCATCATGACCGCGCTGTAGCCCTTGGCGCCGGCGCCGACGTCCTTCAGATCAGGTTCTGCGCCACTCCACCAGGTGCCAAACATTTTCTCGCGCGGGTAGCCCGTGGCCACGGCCTCCTTCAGTGCGGTGGCGGTCATGACGCCCCAGGTCTGCATGATGACGAAGTCAGGCCGCTGCTGACGCACCTGCAGCCAGATGGCTTTTTGCTCGACGCCCGGGGCGGGTACGGGCAGCAGCTGCACATCGAAGCCATGCATCTTGCGGCGTTCTTCGATGATCGGCAGCAGTTCCTTGCCGAACGGGCTGTCGTGGTAGACAACGGCAATCTTCTTGCCCTTGAGCTTGTCCCATCCACCTTCCTTTTTGGCGATGTGCTGCAACACGGTGTCGCCCGCCACCCAGTAGTGGCCGATGAGCGGGAAATTCCACTTGAAGATGCCGCCGTCGGCCGCATCGCTTCGGCCATAGCCCGAGGTGATCAGCGGGATCTTGTCGGCGGGAACCTTTTCCGTCAGT
The DNA here is from genome assembly GCA_021298085.1 of Rubrivivax sp. Lineage (GTDB taxonomy): Bacteria > Pseudomonadota > Gammaproteobacteria > Burkholderiales > Burkholderiaceae_C > Rubrivivax. The sequence continues at coordinate 18,125 of JAJTDE010000062.1, read as the reverse complement.
GCAAAGGTGATGCCGGTGGACAGCGGCTGAAACACGGTTGCGCCGCCGTGCTTGCCCTTCAGGCGCTCATAGCACTCCACGCCGCGGTCCGTGGCGTAGGCGGTCTCGCACTCTTCGACGAGTGTCTTCACGCCGTTGATACCCCCACGCAGATTGACCAGCTTCATGTAATCGGCGTAGCCATTGGCGAACGGCGTCGCGTTGGGCGCGACGGGCCCGGTACGGCCTGTCAGGCTGGGGAAGAACTGGACGCGCTCCTGTGCAACAGAAGGCGAGGAGGCGAGCGCGGCAGCTGCCAGGACAGCGGCCAGCGCAAGGGTCTGAAACTTCATGGTCATTACTCCGGGTGGTGGAACGAAAACGCGTGGTGGGTGCCCTGTCATCAGTGCGGGAAGGGCCACAGCCGCAACTTCTCCTTGGCGATGCTCCATAGCCGGGCCAGGCCATGGGGTTCGACAATGAGGAAGAAGACGATGAGCGCGCCGAAGATCATGAATTCGGTATGCGCAACCAAGGCGGTGTCGACGTGGAAACCGATCATGTCGCCCAGAACGGGCAGTGCACGATTCAGCACGATCGGCAGGATGACGATGAAGGCCGCACCGAAGAAACTGCCCATGATGGAGCCGAGGCCACCGATGATGACCATGAACAGCAGCTGGAAGGAGCGGTCGATACCGAATGCCAGCGGCTCCCAGGAGCCCAGGTGAACAAAGCCCCACATGGCACCGGCCACGCCGATGATGAAGCTGCTCACCGCAAAGGCTGTGAGCTTGGCGTAGACAGGGCGAATGCCGATGACGGCAGCCGCGACGTCCATGTCGCGGATGGCCATCCACTCGCGCCCGATGTGGCTGCGCACGAGGTTCTTGGCCAGCAACGCAAAGACGCTGACCACGGCCAGGCAGAACCAGTATTTCTCCTGCGGCGTATCCATGGTGATGCCGAAGAAATTCAGGGTGCCGACGCTCACCGAACCTGATGGCGAGTTGTTGGTGAACCAGCTGATGCGCAAGAAGGCCCAGTCGATGAAGAACTGGGCAGCCAGCGTGGCGACGGCCAGGTACAGGCCCTTGATGCGCAGCGAGGGAATACCGAACACCACGCCGACGGCCATGGCGCAGAACCCACCGAGGAGGATGGCCACGACCATCGGCATGCCCTCGATTCGCACCACCAGGTTGTAGGCGGCATACGCGCCGACGGCCATGAATGCGCCCGTGCCGAGCGAAATCTGTCCGCAATAACCCACCAGGATGTTCAGGCCCAAAGCCGCCAGGCTGAGGATGAGAAAGGGGATGAGGATGGCGCGAAACAGGTATTCATCCGCCAGCAGCGGCACACCGATCACCGCAAATGCCAGCAGCAGCCCGATGGCAACGCGGTCCTGGCGGATGGGGAAGACCTGGCTGTCAGCGCGGTAGCTGGTCTTGAACTGGCCGTTTTCTCTGTAGAGCATGGCAGTCTTTCGTCACACGCGATCAATGATCTTTTCGCCGAACAGCCCCTGGGGCTTGACGAGCAGCACAACCAGCACCAACACATAGCCGAACCAGATCTCGATCCCGCCACCGATCACCGGCCCCAGGTAGACCTCGGAGACTTTCTCGCCCACGCCGATGATCATTCCGCCGATGATGGCCCCGGGCACGCTGGTGAGCCCGCCCAGGATGACCACAGGCAAGGCCTTCAGGGCCACGAGCGACAGCGAGAACTGCACCCCGACCTTGCTGCCCCAGATCATGCCGGCCACCAACGCCACGAAGCCGGCCACGCTCCAGACGATCACCCAGATACGGCTGAGCGGAATGCCGATGCTTTGCGCGGCTTGATGGTCGTCGGCCACCGCGCGCAGGGCGCGTCCGGTGCTCGTGTACTGGAAGAACAGCGTCAACAGCAGCACCAGCGAAGCCGCCATGAGGGCGGCATAGAGATCTTCCTTGTTGACCAGCACGCCGCCCTGGAAGACGCTCTCCAGCAGGAACAACGGGTCCTTGGGCAGCCCAATGTCGATCTTGTAGATCTCGCTGCCAAAGAGGGTCTGGCCAAAGCCGTCCAGAAAATACGTGATGCCCAAGGTGGCCATCAGCAACGTGATGCCTTCCTGGTTGACCAGCTTGCCCAGCACCCATTTCTCGATCAGCCAGGCAACCCCGACCATGAGAACCATGGCCGTGATGAAGGCCATCACATTGGCCAGCACCTTGTTGTCAAAGCCCAGCCACGCCGGGTACCACTCGGCGAACCGTGCCATCGCCAGCGCGGCAAAGAGCACCATGGCACCCTGTGCGAAGTTGAACACACCGCTGGCCTTGAAGATCAGCACGAAGCCTAACGCGATCAGCGAGTAGAGGATGCCGGCCATCAGGCCGCCGATCACGGTTTCCAGAAAGAAGCCCATCAGTGACTCGTACCAAGGTAGGCGGAGATGACCTCCGGGTTGGCGCGAACCTCATCGGGGGTCCCGTCGCCGATTTTCTTGCCGTAGTCCAGGACGACCACACGGTCCGAGATGTCCATGACCACGCCCATGTCATGCTCGATGAGCACGATGGTGGTGCCGAACTCTTCGTTCACGTCGAGAACGAAGCGGCTCATGTCCTGCTTCTCCTCGACGTTCATGCCGGCCATCGGTTCGTCCAGCAGCAGCACGCTGGGCTGCATGGCCAGAGCGCGCCCGAGGTCGACACGCTTTTGAAGGCCATACGGCAGGCGGCCTACGGGCGTCTTGCGGTAGGCCTGGATTTCCAGGAAGTCGATGATGCGCTCGACATGCTCGCGGTGTTCGCCTTCCTCACGCTCGGCCTTGGAGAACCAAGGGTTGCGAAAGGCCTGCTGAAAGATGTTGGTCTTCATGCGCAGGTTGCGCCCGCTCATGATGTTGTCAATGACGCTCATGCCCTTGAACAGCGCCAGGTTCTGGAAGGTGCGTGCGATGCCCATCTCAGCCACCTGGCGGCTGTTCATGTGGCTGAAGGTTTGGCCTCGCAGCGTGATGGAGCCTTCCTGCGGCGAGTAGACGCCGTTGATGCAGTTGAGCATGCTGCTCTTGCCGGCGCCGTTGGGCCCGATGATGGCGCGCACCTCGTGCTCGCGCACGTCGAAGCTGATGTCGGTGAGTGCCTTCACGCCGCCAAAGCGCAGGCTGATGTTCTTGACGTCCAGGATGACGTCGCCAATCTTGCGTTCTGCCATGGTGGGCTCGGTTATGCAGCGTGTTGGACAGCTGGCAGGGTCTTGGCGTCCACGATCTTCAGCGTGGCCGACACACTGCCGCTGCGTCCGTCCTCAAACTTCACGGCGGTCTCGATGAACTGCTCGGACTTGCCGGCATACAGCGCATCCACCAGCACCTCGTACTTCTCGCCGATGAAGCCTCGCTTGACCTTGCGGGTGCGTGTCATCTCGCCGTCGTCGGCGTCCAGTTCCTTGTGCAGCACGAGAAAGCGGCTGATCTGGCTGCCGGCGAGCAGCTGGTCTTGCGCCAGATCGGCGTTGACCTGCTGCACACAGTCCTGGATGAGCGCCAGCACCTCGGGCTTGGCGGCGAGATCGGTGTAGCCGGCGTACGGCAGGTTGCGCCGCTCGGCCCAGTTGCCGACCGCGTCGAAGTCGATGTTGATGAACGCGCAGACCTTCTCCCGACGGTCACCAAAGGCGACGGCCTCCTTGATGAACGGGAAGAACTTGAGCTTGTTCTCGACGTACTTGGGCGCAAACATCGCGCCGTCGTTGGGCCCGCCAGCGATGCGGCCGACGTCCTTGGCGCGGTCGATGATCTTCAGGTGGCCTGTGGCGTCCAGGAACCCGGCGTCACCGGTGTGGTACCAGCCGTCGGCCGTCAGCACCTCGGCCGTGGCGGCGGGGTTCTTGTAGTACTCCTTGAGCAGGCCAGGCGACTTCACCAGCAGTTCACCATTGGGCGCGAGCTTGATCTCGACGCCGTCGATGGGCACTCCGACGGTGTCAGCCTTGACCTCGTGGTCAGGCTGCAGGCACACAAACACGGCCGTCTCGGTGGAGCCGTAGAGCTGCTTGAGGTTGATGCCGATGGAGCGGTAGAACGTGAACAGGTCAGGCCCGATGGCCTCGCCAGCGGTGTAGGCCACCCGCACACGGCTCAGGCCTAGGGTATTGCGCAAGGGGCCGTAGATGAACAGGTTGCCCAGCCAGTACTGGAGGCTGTCACCCAGTGCCACCGGCTTGCCGTCCATGCGGGCCGGGCCCACCCGCTTGGCCACCGCCATGAAGGTCTTGAACAGCCACTTCTTGAGGCTGCCGGCGTCTTCCATGCGGATCATCACGCTGGTGAGCAGGCCTTCGAAGATGCGGGGCGGCGCGAAGTAGTAGGTCGGCCCGATTTCCTTCAGGTCGATCATCACGGTGGCCGCCGATTCAGGGCAATTCACCACGTAGCCACACGACAGCCATTGGGCGTAGCTGAAGATGTTCTGCCCGATCCAGGCCGGGGGCAGGTAGGCCAGCACTTCCTCGGCCGCGGTGAGCTTGTCGAAGCGGGCGCCGGCGGCGGCCCTGTCCAGCAGGGTGAAGTGGGTGTGGACCACGCCCTTCGGGTTGCCGGTGGTGCCGGAGGTGAAGAACATCGCCGCCACGTCCTGTGGCTGGGCCTTGGCCACCTCTTCGTCGAACCAGCGGGGGTCTGCCTTGGCGGCGGCGGATCCCGCGGCCAGCAGGTTGTCCAGCGAGTCCAGCCCCGGTTCGTCGTAGTTGCGCAGGCCGCGCGGGTCGTCAAACCAGATGTTCGTCAACACGGGGCATTGCGGGCGGATCTCCAGCAGCTTGTCGACCTGCTCCTGGTCTTCGACGATCGCAAACCGGATCTCGGCATTGGTGATCGGGAAGACAAACTCGGCGCCAACCGCATCCTGGTAGAGCGGCACGGGCACACCGCCCAAGGCCTGCGTGGCCAGCATGGCGGCGTACAGCCGGGGCCGGTTGTCGCCAATCACCACCAGGTGGTCACCCCGCTTCAGGCCGGCCTGTGCGAGGCCATGCGCAAGCGCTTGCACCAGGCCCGCCAACTGGGCCCAGGTGGTGGTCTGCCAGATACCGAATTCCTTGACGCGCAGCGCAGCGGCGTCCGGCCGGCGTGCCGCGTGCTCAAGCATCAAGCGGGGAAAGGTGGAACTCACCGCGTATCTCCTGGCGGACCCGCGGCGCTCAAGGGCGCCACGTGGATGTCTGATTGGCGGTGGATTCTGCGGCGTACATTGACGTCTGCTTGTCGTTCTGACGACAATTTGCGGGTATGTCCTGTGCTGAGGAACCCGTGTCCACCGAAGAAGCCCATGAGCCACTGTCCGCCCGCGCCAGCGCCTCGGTGGCCTTGCTCGCGCGTTCGCGCAGGCCCACGGCCGATGAGGTGGCGGCGGTGCCCTGGCTGAATCGGCTGGAGGGCGATGCCCGTCAGCGCGCCACCGACGACCTCCGCGTGGTCGGTGTGGCTTCCGGCGAAACCATCTGCCGCATCGGGCGTGAACCGACCTTCTGGTTCGGCGTGATCGACGGCCTGCTGAAAATGAGCAATGACACCGCCCGTGGCGCATCGATGACCTTCACCGGCGTACCGCCTGGGGGCTGGTTCGGCGAGGGCACGCTGCTCAAGCACGAGCCCTACCGCTACAACATCCAGGCGCTGCGGCGCAGCCTGGTGGCCGGCATCTCCGTACAGACCTTCGACTGGCTGCTGTCCCACAGCATCGGCTTCAACCGCTTTGTGATGCTGCAGCTCAACGAGCGCCTGGGCCAGTTCATTGCCGCGCGTGAGATCGACCGTTTGACTCAACCTGACCAGCGGGTGGCGCGGTCACTGGCATCGCTGTTCCACCCGGCCCTGTACCCGGGTGTTGGCAGCCTGCTGCGCATCACCCAGCAGGAGCTGGGCTACCTGGTGGGCCTGTCGCGCCAGCGGGTGAACGTGGCGCTCAGCACTCTGGCCGACGAGGGCCTGATCAGGATCGAATACGGCGGCGTGCGGGTGCTGAACCTGGCGGCCCTGCGCAGTTACGGCGTCTGACGGCGAGGCTGCCTCAGGCGGCTGGCGGCGTTGGGTTGGCCACGCCGGCGTCGACATGGCCGGCTGGCACGTGCGCGGCTGCCGACAGCACATGGCCGGTCTGGTCGTCGAAGAAGAAGTCGGGTTCAAACTCGCGCAGGAACTCACCCTTGGCCAGGCCACCGAGGAACATGGCTTCATCCACGCCGATCTGCCAGTCCATCAGGGTGCGCATCGCACGTTCGTGGGCCGGCGCGCTGCGGGCGGTGACCAAAGCGGTGCGGATGCGCATGCCGGGCGCGCCTGGCGTGCCGTCGTCATGGCCCGTGCTGCCGTGGCTGACTTGCAGCGCATGCAGCGCCTGCAGCACCGGCTTGAAGGGCCCGGGTGACAGCGGCGTGGCCGAGTGGGCGTGCTCGTGCTCCTGGAAGGCGTCAAGCCCGTCGCGCTGAAAGATGGCCTCGGCTTCGTCGCTGAACAGCACGGCGTCACCATCGAAGGCAATGCGGACTTCGTCCGGGTGCTGTTCCGACGCACGGGCGCTGTGCGGGAAGACACGCGCCGCCGGCACCCCCGCCTGCAGTGCGCTGCGCACGTCGGCGTCATTGGCCGACAGGAACAGTTGCGCACGCAGTGGCTTCAGGTAACGCCAGGGCGGTTGTCCGCGGGTGAAGACGCCGCGCTCGATGGGCAGGCCATAGTGCTGGCAGGAACGGAAGACACGCAGTCCCGAGACGGGGTCGTTGCGCGAGAGCATGACCACCTGCACCCGCATCGGGCCGCCCTGGTTGAAGGCGAGCAGCTTGCGCACCAGGGAAAAGGCCACGCCTGGGCGCGCGGCCTGGTCCAGGCGCTGCAGCTGAAGCTGCATGTAGGCGCGGTCGTCCTGGGCCTCGAAGAGACGGTTCTCTTCCTCGAAGTCAAACAGCGCTCGGGAAGAGATGGCCACCACCAGCTGGCCGTCCAACGTGGCGGGCATGGTGGTCCTCAGTGCAGGGCCTGCGCCAGCAGCGGCAGTTGGCGCATGAAGGGCAGGGGGTCTTCGAGGCAGCGCAGGTCGAGCAGCAGCTCGTTGTCTCGGATGCGGCCGATGACAGGCAGGGGCAGGTGCCTGAAGGCGTCGGACAGTTCGTCAAGCGCACGCCCAGCGCCCTTGCGGCTGGCCGGGCACAGCGCAATGCCGGCCGAGGGCAGGCGCTCGACGGGCAATGAGCCTGAACCGATCTGCCCCTGCAGGTCCAAGGTCCTGGCGCTGAAGCGGGGTGCCACGGCGGCGGCCACCTCGGGCAGCAACTGCTGGGCGAGTGCCTGGATCGCGGACTGTGCGCGTGTCAGCAGCCTCAGGGTGGGCAGGTCTTGCGTGAGGCGTTCTGGCCGCAGGTACAGCTGCAACGTGGCCTCCAACGCCGCCAGCGGCAGCTTGCTCATGCGCAGGGCACGCTTCATCGGGAACTTGCGGATCCGGCCGATGGCCTCGCGGCTGCCGACGATCAAGCCGGCCTGCGGGCCACCCAGCAGCTTGTCACCGCTGAAGGTGACGACGTCACAGCCAGAGTCGATCTTCTGCCGCGGCGTCGGTTCAGCAGGCAACCCCCACTGGGCCATGTCGATCAAGGCACCGCTGCCCAGGTCGGTGGCCACCGGCAGCCCGCGGCCGTGGGCGATGACGGCGATCTCGCGTTCGTCCACCGCCGACGTGAAGCCCTGCACCGCGTAGTTGCTGGTGTGCACCTTCATCAGCAGCGCGGTCTTGTCGGTGATGGCACGTTCGTAGTCCTGCGGGTGGGTGCGGTTGGTGGTGCCGACCTCTACCAGCGTGGCGCCGGCGGATGCCATCACGTCGGGCATCCGGAAGGCGCCGCCAATCTCGACCAGTTCGCCCCGCGAGACGATCACCTCGCGGCCACGTGCCAGGGCTGCGATGGTCAACAACACGGCGGCGGCGTTGTTATTCACCACGGTGGCGGCTTCGGCGCCCGTCAGGGTGCACAGCAGCTCTTCGACCACCGTGTCGCGGTCGCCGCGGCCACCGCTGGCCAGGTCGTATTCCAGGTTGTTGGGCCCGGCCATCATCGCCATCACGTGCTGCAGCGCGCTGTCAGCCAGCAGGGCGCGCCCCAGGTTGGTGTGGATGACGGTGCCGGTGAGGTTCAGCACACGCTGCAGGCGCGGCTTCAGTCGGGCCTGCAGGGCGTCGACCATCGCCTGATTCAGCGCGTCGGGTGTCAGGGCCTGCGCCGGCAATTCACCTGCGCGCGCCCGGCTGCGAAGGCTGTCCAGCAAGGCCCGCGCCTCGGCGGCGACCAGGGTGTGGCCATGGTCCAGCACGAGTGCGGCAACCTCGGGCTGCCGCAGCAGCCGGTCCACCGAGGGCAGGTGCTGGGCCTGCACGGCGCTGGTTGCAGGTGCCGCTCCCGCCGCGGAGCCTTCGTGCTCGGCGGTGTGGGAGGTTTGCGGTGTGTTCATGGGGCTGGGTTGGGGGAGAAGAGCTGGCCCCCCGCATTGTGCGGCCCTCAGGGTGCGACTGCCAGTGACCCTTCAGTGCACGAAGCCCACCGGTGCGCGCCTCGGGTTGCCGTCGGGCAGGTCTTTCAGCTCGACCTTGCCGCGCCCGTCCAGGCGGGCGTTGCCAAACCCGGTCATCCAGGCCCGGCGCATCTCGCGCGGTGCCGACTCCGCCAGCGCGTCCAGCGTGGATTCCTCAGGCACCGGGTCAAAGCGCTGGCCCCAGTCATGGGCGTCGCGGATCTGCCCATACAGCCGCCGGGCGATCTGGCGTGCGGCCTCACGGCTGGGCATCTGGACCTCGAAGACGTTGACCCGGTTGAGGATGGGCTCGGGGATGCTGCGTTCGTCGTTGGCCGTCGCCACCCAGATCACCTGGCTGGCGTCGATCGGCACCTCGGCAAACTCGTCGGTGAAGTTGCAGGCGGTGTCGTGTTCGAGCAGGCTGTAGAGGGCACCCAAGGGGTCGTAGGCGTGTTCGCCGCGGGCCTTGTCGATCTCGTCAACCACCATCACCGGGTTGGCGTAGGCCCCTTCGACCAAGGTCTCGAAGACCTTGCCGGGCCGGGCCCCCTTCCACTGGCTGCTGGCGCCGCTCAGCACCCAACCGGCGGTCAGGCTGCTCATGCTGACGAAGCCCATGCCGGTGCCCAGCAGCTGGGCCATCTCGCGGGCGAAGTGGGTCTTGCCGACACCGGGCGAACCAGAGACATAGTGCCCGCGAACAGCTCGCGGAGCTTGTACGGATTCACTACCCGTACCACCCGCGCGCTGGGCAGGAAGTCGAGGTGCTGGGCCGTTCGCGACTGGGCGTCGATGACTTCCTGATCATCCGGCAGCCCGATGGCACGCGAGCCCATGTCCCGCAGTGGATGACGCTGCCAGGCGCGGCCAATGTCTCGATGCATGCGCCTGCACGTCTGCCGCTGGCTGCGTTGCGTGCCCTGCGACTCGAAGTCGACGCTGCTCTATGTTTGCCTGTCGGTGCCCTATCCGCCGGAGGTGTCCATGAAGCAAAGCCATCTGCCCGTTCAGCGCGACCTGTTCAACAGCGTACCGGCGCCGCCAGCGCTGGCGGGCCTGCAGTCGCATCACGACGAGTTGCTCGAACTGCTGAGCCAACTGCTGTGGGACGTCGCACACAGCACCACCGAGATGATCAAGAACCAGGAGAGCGGTCATGAGCAAGATCAACGCTGAGCACCTGGCGCGCAGCGCCTATGTGTACGTTCGGCAATCCACTGCCGACCAACTCCGCCACAACCACGAGAGCCGGCGCCGGCAGTACGCCCTGGCCGACAGAGCGCGTACGTTGGGATGGTCCGACGTTGTGGTCATCGACGACGACCTTGGGGTGTCTGCAGGCGGCGTCGCGCGACCAGGTTTCGAGCGGCTACTGGCCGCCATCTGCGCTGGCCAGGTTGGGGCGGTGGTCTCTATCGAGGCGTCCCGTCTGGCGCGCAACGGTCGCGACTGGCACACCTTGCTGGAGTTCTGTGCCTTGGTGGGCTGCGTCATCGTCGATGAGGACGGCGTGTACGAGCCGCGCAGCGTCAATGACCGGTTGCTGCTGGGGATGAAGGGGACGATGTCGGAGATGGAGTTGTCGCTGCTGCGCCAGCGCTCGGTCGAGGCACTCAAGCTCAAGGCCGCCAGGGGCGATTTGCACACCACGGTGGCCATTGGCTTCGTGCGCAGCGACGACGACCGCATTGAGCGGGACCCTGACCTGCGCATCCGAGAAGCCATTACTGCCGTGTTCGCCCGCTTTACCCAGGCCCTCAGCGTTCGGCAGACCCTGTTGTGGTTCCGTCGGGAGCAGGTCGAGCTTCCAGCCGCCCTCTATGAGGGCACACGCCGCAGCATTGTGTGGAAGCTTCCGACTTACAACACGGTTCTGCATATCCTGACCAATCCGGTCTACGCTGGGGCATACGCCTTCGGGCGCACCGAGACCCGTGTGCGCTTGGAGGCCGGGCGCAAGCGCGTGGTGCATGGCTACTGCCGCGAACGACAACGCTGGCAGGTCTTGATCCTTGACCACCACGAGGGCTACATTGACTGGGATACCTACGAGCGCAACCAGAGCGTGATTGCCGACAACACCAACATGCGCGGCGGCATGGCCCGCGGCTCCTTGCGTCGCGGCGAAGCCCTGCTGGCCGGGCTGTTGCGCTGTGCGCACTGCGGGCGCAAGCTTCATGTGGCATACAGCGGCAGCGACGGCAACACCAGCCGCTATCACTGCAAAGGGGCGGTAAACAACCACGGCTCGCCCAACAAATGCATCTCGTTCGGATCGTTGCGTGTAGACCAGGCCGTGGCGGGCGAAGTCCTTGCCGCCCTGCAGCCCATCGGCGTGCAAGCCTCGCTGCATGCCATCGAGCAACGAGCCAACGACGATCACGCCAAGCGCAGGCAATTGGAACTGGCACTTGAGCAAGCGCGCTTCGAGGCTGCGCGCGCGCAGCGCCAGTTCGATGCTGTTGACCCATCCAACAGACTGGTCGTCGCGGAACTCGAACGCCGGTGGAACGAGCGCCTGGCTCATGCCGCCCAGCGCCAAGCCGACATCGAGGCGCTGGACATGCAGGCGCAGCCGAGCATGACGCCTCAACAACGCGAGGCCTTGCTGGCACTGGGCACGGACCTTCCCCGCGCCTGGCACCATCCGGGGGCCGGTAACGAAGTTCGCAAGCGCATCTTGCGCACGGCCATCAAGGAGATCGTGGCACGCGTGCTCGAGGCGCGAATCGAACTGGTCATCCATTGGCAAGGCGGCGACCACACCGAACTCAAGGTCGTGAAGAACAGGCCGGGCCAGCATCGCTGGGGCACAGACATCGAGGTGCAGGGCTTGATCACACAGCTGGCGCGTCAACTGCGGGACCCAAGCATCGCGTCACTACTCAATCGCCTTGGCCATCACACCGGCAAGGGCCACACCTGGACCGAGATGAGCGTGCGTTCGTTCCGCACCAGCCACGGCATTGCCGTACACAAGAATGGCGAGCGGGAGGAACGTGGAGAGCTGACACTGGAGCAGGCGGCCGAGGCCCTCGCCACGAGCAAAATGACCGTCTTGCGCATGATCGGCGCCGGCACGCTTGCCGCCTCTCAAGCCTGCAAGGGCGCACCATGGGTCATCAAGGCCAGCGACGTTCAGCGGCCGGAGGTCCGGGCTGCGGTCAACCGGCCCAGCGGGGCTCCGCGCCCAATGGATCCCAAGCAGATTTCCCTTGAACTTCAATAACGTAGCGAGGTGAGCATCATGTCGCGTGATCGGGCGGCCCCAGCAGCAGCATGGGCGTGATCTCGAGTGCGTCGCGGCTGTCCTGGCACAGCGCCAGCTGACGTTTGACATCATCCAGCACCGGATGGAAGTTGGGCAGCTCGTCGTAGAGGTGATCCATCGCCGGCAGACCGGAAGGCTTGACCTGAAACCGCTGCGGGCCCTTTTCCAGCATGCGTTCGTAGGTGCTGCGCAGCGTCTCGTGTTCCTTGGGGGGCAGCTTCTGCAGCCGCCGCTCAACCTCGTCGTGGCGGTAGAGGTTGCGCAACTGGGCAATGGGAATGCCCGAACGGGGGGCGTTGACGGCAACCAGATCCCGGGCTTCGTGCATGGCGCGATCCTTTCTCGAGCAAGCCAACCAGTTGACGACGATTCAAGCAAATCATGCGCCAGCCGCCTACTGGCAGTTGACCGGAATGAGGGTGCATTCGGGGGAGAAATCGCAGCACTCGCCGGGTGCGAGTGCCAGCGGCACGGTGCCGACAAGCGGCGCTGCCTGCAGCCTGCGTTGCCTACTTGACCCAGGTATTGAGCTGGATGATGGGCAGCAGCACCGACAGCACGATGAGCATCACCACCGCGCCCATGCCGACGATCAACAGCGGCTCGAGAATGGTGGCCAACGCGAGCGAGCGACGCTGGACTTCGGTGGACAGCTGACGTGCCGCACGGCCGAGCATCACCGGCAGTTGGCCTGTCTGCTCACCCAGCCGCGCAAACATCGCCAGCAGGCCTGGAAAGCGCTTCTTGGACGCCATGGCGCTGGCCAGCGGCGCGCCCTCCCTGACCTGCACCAAGGCATCCATGGCGTCTTCGCGCATGGCGCGGTTGCCCAGGGTCTCGGACGCCGCCTGCAAGGCCTTGAGGATGGGGACCCCAGCGCCTGCCAGCATCGCCAGCGTGCCGGCAAATCGCGCAGCGTTGTAGCCCTTGGCCAGCCGGCCAATGATGGGTACACGCAGGACCATCGCGTCGAAGCGCAGTCGGAACACTTCGTTGCGCAGGGCCACCGCCAGGGCGCCCAGCCCGGCGCCCAGCAGCAGTGCCCCCAGCCAGCCCCATTCGCGCACCAGTGCGCTGATCTGCAGCATCAGGGTGGTGAGCAGGGGCAGGGCCCGCCGCGAGTTGGTGAACACCCCGGCCACCTGCGGTACCACGTAGGTGACCAGGAAGATCACGATGACCACCGCGATCAGCGACACGATGGCGGGGTAAAGCGCAGCGCCCAGCAGCTTGGCCTTGATCGCCTGGCGCTCTTCCAGGTCGTCGGCCAGGCTTTCGAGCACCTTGCCCAGCGCGCCACTCTGCTCGCCGGCCGCCACCACGGCGCAGTAGACGTCGTCAAATTCGCGCGGCGCGGTGGCCAGCGCGCGTGCGAAGCTGCTGCCGGCATTGACCTCGCTCTTGAGGTGCGCAATGAGCTGGCGCTGGCGGGCGTCATCGGCCTCGTCGGCCAGGGCTGTCAGGGTGCGTTCCAGGGGGAGGCCCGACGCCACCAGGCCGGCCAGCTGGCGTGTCCAGACGGTGAGCTCGGTGGACGCAAAGGCCTTCGGGGCCAGCCGCAGCCGGCTGCCCTCGCCGCCCGACAGCTGCACCGCCGCAGACACCTCCAGCGGCACCAGTCCCTGGCCGCGCAGCTGGCTGCGCGCGGCCTTGGGGTTTTCGGCCTCGACCAGGCCATCGACCGTCTGCCCGGCGACGTCCAGCGCTTCGTACTTGTAGGCGGGCATGGCAGGCGGGGTGCGGCGAGGTCAGTCGCGCGTGACGCGCATCACCTCTTCCAGCGAGGTGATGCCCTCGCGGACCAGGCGCTCGCCGTCGTCGCGCATCGATTGCAGGCCGGCCTTGCGTGCTGCGTCGAGCAGCAGCGCCTCCGACGAGCGTTCATGGATGTGCGCCCTGACGGCGTCGTTGGCGGTCATCAGTTCGTAGACGCCGGTGCGCCCCTTGTAGCCGCTGTGGCCGCAGGCATCGCAGCCGACGGGATGCCAGTGGCCGTCGGAATCATGGCGCTTGCAAAGCGGGCACAGCTTGCGCACCAGGCGTTGTGCCAGCACCCCCAGCAGTGAGCTGCTGAGGAGGAAGGGCTCGACCCCCATGTCGGTCAAGCGCGTCACTGCGCTGGGTGCGTCATTGGTGTGCAGCGTGGCCAGCACCAGGTGGCCCGTGAGCGACGCCTGGATGGCGATCTGCGCCGTCTCGTAGTCCCGGATCTCGCCGATCATGATGACGTCCGGGTCTTGCCGCAGGATGGCCCGCAGGGCCTTGGCAAAGGTGAGGTCGATCTTGGGGTTGACCTGGGTCTGGCCGATGCCGGGGAGTTCGTACTCCACCGGGTCTTCGACCGTCAGCACGTTGGCGGTGGTGGTGTCCATGCGCGCCAGGGCCGAATACAGCGTGGTGGTCTTGCCCGAGCCCGTCGGCCCGGTGACCAGCACAATGCCGTGCGGCTGGCGGATCAAACCTTCAAAACCTGCCAACACGGCACCGCTCATGCCCAGGTTCTTCAGGCTGAACTTGGCATCGGTCTTGTCCAGCAGGCGCAGCACCGCGCGTTCGCCGTGGGCGCTGGGCAGTGTCGAGACGCGCACGTCGATGGCCTTGCCGCCAATGCGCAGGGAAATCCGGCCGTCCTGCGGCAGCCGCTTCTCGGCGATGTCCAGCTCGGCCATGATCTTCAGGCGGCTGATCAGTGCCGCATGCAGTGCCTTGTTGGGCTGCACGACCTCGCGCAGGCTGCCGTCCACTCGGAAGCGCACCGCGCTGGCCCGTTCGTAGGGCTCGATGTGGATGTCGCTGGCGCCGTCGTTGGCGGCCTGGGTCAGCAGCGCATTGAGCATGCGGATGATGGGCGCGTCGTCAGCGGCTTCGAGGAGGTCTTCCACGGCCGGGAGGTCTTGCATCAGCCGAGACAGGTCGACAGCGCTCTCCACCTCGCCCACCACCGCCGCGGCGCTCGATTCACCGCCCGCATAGGCATTGGCAATGCGCTGGGCCAGCGTGGTGGACGGTTCACGCTCCAGTTGGCTGACGGCGTAGTTGCGCAGCACTTCCGACAGCGCACTGTGGGACGTGGTTTCACAGGCCCACAGCAGCAGCTGCCGCCCGTCGTCTTCGAGCAGCAGCGTGTGTGCCTTGGCGTAGCCGTAGGGCAGAAGGTGGCGTGAGCCCATGCGCTGTGCCACCCTCACTTACGGACAGGCTCAGCCTGACGCCCAGGGGCCGGCGTGGCTTCCGGGCGCAGCGGCGGCAGCACCGGGGCCTCGTGGATGGGCAGCAGCGGGTTGCGTGAGGGCTGCACTTCTTTCTGATGTGAACGGATGATGTCGTAGCGGTCCAGCGAGAGCCGGTTGGCGTCATCGGGTGTGCGCATCACGATGGGCCGCAGGAAGACCATCAGATTGGTGCGCTTGCGCTCGCGTGATTCGCTGCGGAACAGGCTGCCCAGGTAGGGAATGTCACCCAGCAAGGGCACCTTGGACTTGTTCTCGATGTACCGGTCTTCGATCAGCCCGCCCAGCACCAGGATAGAGCCGTCGTCGACGATCACGTTGGATTCGATCGCGCGCTTGCTGGTGGTGGGGCCGGCGCCGCTGGTGCCCGCGGCCGGAGCGCTGACCGAGGAGCTCTCCTGGAAGATGGCCATGCGGATGGTGCCACCCTCGCCAATCTGCGGCTTGATGCGCAGTGTCAGGCCGACATCCTTGCGTTCGATCGTCTGGAAGGGGTTGGTGGTGGCCGTGCCGGTGTTGGTGAAGCTGCCGGTGATGAACGGCACGTTGTCGCCGACCACGATCTTGGCTTCCTCGTTGTCCAGGGTCACCAGGTTGGGTGTGGACATGATGTTGGTGTTGCCGCGATCCTGCAGCGCGCGGGCTACCGCCGACAGCCCATACAAGCCGTTGCCGAGGTCTTTCAGAACCCCGATGTTCAGCCCTCCCGGCAGGCTGGCGAGCGCCGCGCCGGCTGTGGCGCGACCACCGGCCGCCGCCACGGATAGGTCGATGATGGAGGGCAGGCCTCGAGAGCTGTTCTCGAAGCTGGTGCCACCCGCAACGATGGACGAATCGCCCCGCTTGCCGGACAACGCCTGCCACTGGAAGCCAAAGTCGGCCAGGTCGCTGCCACTGACCTCCACCACCAGACTTTCGATGTAGATCTGGGCCCGGCGTGTGTCGAGCTGGTCGACCATGGCCCGGATCTGGCGGTACAGCGGCTCGGGCGCGGTGATGATCAGCGAATTGGTGGAGGGGTCTGCCTGCACAAAGCCGCCGGTCGAGGGTTCGGCAGATGCGGAGATGGGCGCCGTGGCGGCGGTATTGCCTGCGCCCTGGGCGCCGCCTTGGCCGGCGGCGCCGGTATTCAGGACGGCTGTTCGGGCTCCCGTGGCACCACCGCCGGCGGCAGCGGTACTGCCAGCGCCGGAACCGAAGGCAGCCCTCAACACCGAGGCCAGCTTGGTGGCGTCGGCGTTCTTGAGGTGCACCACCCAGATGTTGCCGGCGGGGCCGCCACTGGTGGGTCTGTCCAGCCGGGCAATCGCTGCGCGCAGGGCCTGCAGCCGGGCCTGGTTGGGGGCCCGGATGATCAGTGAGTTGCTGCGGTTGTCGGCGATGACCGAAGCGCCGCCACCGCCCGTCACGGCCGCGCCCGGTACTGCGGCGGCGCCGCCTCCGCCATCGGCCAGGCGCTGAACGATGGCCGCGACATCGGCGGCCACCGCGTGTTCCAGCGGCACCACTTCGAAATCGGTGGCCGAGGGCTGGTCCAGCGTGGTGATGATGGTGGCCAGACGCTGCAGGTTCTCGGCGTAGTCGGTGATGATCAGCGAACTGGTGCCCGGGTTGACGTTGATGGTGTTGTTGGCCGTGATCAGCGGCCGCAGGATGGGCACCAGGTTGTTCGGGTTCTCGTGCTTGAGCGTGAAGATCTGCGTGAGGATCTGGCCCGGCCGGGCGGCGCTGCTGCCGGTGATGACCGGCGTGGCCTGCAGGCGTGCGTCGGCTTCGGGCAGGACCTTCAACACGCCCGCGGAATCCACCACGGCAAAGCCCATGCCACGCAGCGCCGAGAGGTAGGTGAGGTAGGCCTCGCGGATGCTCAGCGGCTGTTCGCTGTAGACCGTGATGCTGCCCTTGACGCGTGGGTCCACCATGATCTGGCGGTCGATCATCGCGGCAAAGGCGCGTGTGACGGCTTCGATGTCTGCATTCACGAAGTTCAGCGTGACCCTTGCGCCTGAACGCATGGCCGGGCTGACCGCGGTGGCCGCGCTGCGCGCTGCCGCGTCGGGTGCCTGCGCCCAGAGTGGTGCGGGTACTGCGAGGCTGAGGGCCAAGGCACAGGCTGTGCCGCGCTGGAGCTTGAGCAAGGTGTTGTTCATGCTCATCCGATCGTGATGATGGAGCGCGTGCCCTGACGGCGTCCGATGATGTTCAGCAAATTGTTCAATGCATTCTCCGAACCCTCGGCCGCTGCAGCTTCACCGCGGAAGCGCAGCTTGGGGCCGACCCATTGACCTTGTCCGTTGACCTGCAGCGGCCCGTTGGTGGTGCTCAGCTGCAAGGTGGCACTTTCGTTGCTGCCGCTGCGCCCGCTCAGCTGCACGCGGTAGCTGCCCAGCTCATCAAGCGTCGACACCCGTGACGAGATGCCTTGCAGGTCAAGCATCACCTGGCCATCCAGGCGCCAGCGTCCCTGCAGCAGTTCGACCCGTGCACCCGGGCTGCTCAGCCGCAGGGTGCCGCCGAGCTGCAGGGTGTTCCAGGGTGTGCCCAGGCCCGTCAGTGTGGCCGCGGGCCATTGGCCGATGCCACCGGGTGCACTGGGCAGGATGACGGTGTGCGAGCCCAGGCCGGGTTCGATGCGCAGCGTTGTCGGCCCGAAGAGGCAGCAGCCATGGGTGGCCGTCATGGCCAGTGCACGGCCTTGAAGGCCGAGTGTCCACTCCAGCCTGCCCGGCAGGCTGGTGGCGTCGCGGCTGCCGACGCCACCGCCCAGCACCACGATGGCGCTGCCGCGCCAGATGGTGCCACGCGCCTCGGCCAGGATGACACGGTCAGCCGTGGCGCTGGCCACGGCGGCTGCCAGCCAGCTGGCGGGTGCAAAGACCACCAGGCCTGCTGTGGCGCCCAGAACGCCGCCCCACAGGCCCCAGCGCGCAGCCGACTGGCGACGGCGTTCCCAGATCTCGCCAGCTTGCACGGTATCGGCAAAGACACTCGTGGCCACCGGCTGCCGGCGCTTGCTGGGCCAGCGACGAAGAAGCCTGTTGACGATGGACATCAATGCCACCTGCCTGTCATGGCGCGG
>JAJTDE010000222.1 GCA_021298085.1 Rubrivivax sp. | reverse complement strand
GTTGTCGCCGCCGTGCTCTTTGTGATGCTCCTGGTGGTCATCGTCCGCGTGGTGGTGTCCAGCGCTGGTGCTTGACCCTGCCTCGCCATCACCGTTTGCCATGAGCCCTCTTTTTCTGACAGCCGAACCGCACCGAGGAGACTGAACCCATGTCGGCCAGCACAACACCCGGCCAAACGCCGTACTACTATGTTCCGGGGCCTTCGCAGCACCCCGTGATGATGGCTTTTGGTTTGCTGCTGGTGATCTTCGGCGCCGGCCAGTGGGTCAACCATCACGCCTGGGGTGCCTATGTGACGCTGGCCGGGCTGGTCGTCTGGGCCGTGGTGCTCTACCGCTGGTTCAAGGATTCCATCCACGAGAGTGAATCCGGTCTCTACTCCGAGCGCATCGATGTCTCCTATCGCTGGAGCATGGCCTGGTTCATCTTCTCGGAGGTCATGTTCTTTGCGGCCTTCTTCGGTGCCTTGTACTGGGCCAGGGTGTTTGCGCTGCCCATGCTCGGCAACCTGGACCACCAACTGCTGTGGCCTGACTTCCGTGCCGTATGGCCCAGCGACGCGGTTGGCATGACCGCATCACCGGCTGGAACGGTGGAGCCTTTCAAGACCATCGGCCCGTTCTGGCTGCCCACCATCAACACGGCGCTGCTGCTCACGTCGGGCATCACCCTGACGATCGCCCACCATGCCCTGTTGGCCAATGAGCGCAGCAAGACGATTTTCTGGATGTGGTGCACGGTGCTGCTCGGCGCCATCTTCCTGGTGGTGCAGGGTTACGAATATGCCCACGCCTACCAGGATCTGAACCTCAAGCTCAGCTCGGGCATCTTTGGCTCCACGTTCTTCATGCTGACCGGATTCCACGGCTTCCATGTCTTTGTGGGCATGCTGATGCTGCTGTTCATCACGCTGCGCCTGATGAAGGGCCATTTCACGCCCAAGCGGCACTTCGGATTTGAAGGTGCTGCCTGGTACTGGCACTTCGTGGACGTGGTGTGGTTGGGCCTGTACGTGATGGTGTACTGGCTCTGATACCTGACCGTCAGGCACACAGCCCGCAAGACGCCGCGCCTGACGCGGCGTTTTTTCTGGAGTACCGGGTGCGCCGAAGAACCGTCTGTCAGTTCACCGGCAGGCCACTGGGCTTGATCCATCCCATCGCCCAGGCCAGCAGCACCAGCAGGAACAGGCTGACCGACAAGGCCACGCGCAGCGCCAGCGCCCGTGCCATGGCCTTGGGGTTGCGTGCCTGCCCGGACGCGGGGTTGGCCGCATCGTCAGGCTTGCGCAGCATGAAAAAGCCAGCGCCCGCCAGGGCAGCCAGGATAGCCAGCAACATCAGCACAAATACGGTTTTCATGCCGATGGATTGTGTCACCCGCCTGCGGCGAAGCCACGCCGCGCCATGATCATGAAGCGCTCACCGGCTTTGGTACTCCTGGCGGCGTTGGGCGCCTGCCTGCTCACCGCTCGCCTGGGCTGGTGGCAGCTTGACCGCGCTGCCCAGAAAGTCGAACGCCAGGCCGTGATGGCCGAGCGTCAATCGCTCCAGCCGCTCGAATGGGGTGAGCTGCCCCGCGATGAAACAGCCGCCGAATCACACTACCAGCGCCAGGTGAACGTGACAGGTGTCTGGTTGAGCGAGCACACCGTCTACCTGGACAACCGCCAGATGGGCGGCCGCCCGGGCTTCTTTGTCCTCACACCGCTGCGTCTGCCTGATGGCTCAGCCGTGCTGGTCCAGCGGGGCTGGCAGCCACGCGACTTTCTCGACCGCAGCCGTGTGCGCTTGCCGCCCACGCCGTCAGGCGACGTTCGACTCGTCGGCCGAATCGCCCCAGGCCCGGCCCGGCTGTATGAGTTCGACGGTGTTGCCTCAGGGCCCATCCGGCAAAATCTCGATCTGTTTGCGTATGCGTCTGAAACCCACCTGTTGCTGCGGCCGTTCACCGTGCTGCAACTGAAGCCGGTGGATCTGGCGCCAGAAGACGGCCTGTCCCGGGATTGGCCGCAGCCCGCAGCCGACGTGCACAAGCACTACGGCTACGCCTTTCAGTGGTTCGCCCTTTCGGCGCTGACCCTCTGCCTCTATGTCTGGTTCCAAGTCATCCTCCCACGCCGGCGCCAGCAGCGCTGAGGCGAGTGCGTCCGCCTCGGTCAGCGACGCCGCCATCAACTTGACGGTTCACTCGATGCCCTCAGGTGACCAGGCACTCATCGATCAGCGCACCCGTACCGGGCGCTGGAAGATGCTGCTGGTGCTGGCCATGTGTGCCTCGCCGGTGATCGCCTCGTACTTCACCTACTACGTGATCAGGCCACAAGGTCGCACCAACTATGCTGAGCTCATCCAGCCGTCCAGAAGCCTGCCGACCAGTGTGCCGCTGCGCACGCTGTCGGGCCAGCCCGAGCCAGCCCAGAACCTGCGGCGCCAGTGGCTGCTGATCACCTTGGCCGATGCGTCCTGCGGCCAGCCCTGTGAGCAGCGCCTGTACCTGCAGCACCAGATCCACCAGATGCTGGGCCGAGAACGCGACCGTCTGGACCGCGTGTGGCTGGTACTGGACGAGGCCGCACCGTCGCCCGCCTTGGTCAAGTCGCTCGAATCGGGCCAGAACCCAGCGCGGATCTTGCGCCTTGCCCGTGACGATGCGGCGCGCTGGCTGCAGCCTGCCGCCGGCCAGGCCCTGGAAGATCACTTCTACATCGTCGACCCGCAGGGCGAGTGGATGATGCGCGCGCCGGCCAACCCCGAACCCCAGCGCCTGAAGCGTGACCTCGAGCGCCTCCTGCGGGCGTCGTCGTTCTGGGACACAGCAGGCCGTTGAGCAGCCTGTTGCCCAGGCCCATATTCCGCCTCCCGCGCGCCCGCGCCCTCTCGTCCGCCCAACGCATCGGCTCCCCATGAACGGCAACAGCGTTCCCCTGGTCGACCTCTCACCCGCCCTCAGCCTGATCCTCGGGGCTGCTGCTTCCGCCAGCCTGTTGCTGGCCTGGTTGGCGTGGCGCGTGCGGGGTCAGGGCGCCCACCGATGGCTGGCGGCGTTGACAGGGCTGACGCTGTTCCTGACGTTCGACCTGATCGTCTTTGGCTCCTTCACCCGGCTCACCGATTCCGGCCTGGGCTGCCCTGATTGGCCTGGCTGCTACGGATCGGCCAGCCCCCTGGGTGCCCACAGCGAGATCTCGGCAGCGCAGACGGCCCTGCCCAGCGGCCCCGTCACATTCACCAAGGCGTGGATCGAGATGATCCATCGCTACCTGGCCATGACGGTGGGTGCGCTGATCCTGGTGATGGCCATCGCAAGCCTGGTTCACCGCAAGCACCTGCCGCATTCGCCCTACTGGCCTTGGTTGACGCTGTTGTGGGTCGTGGTTCAAGGCATCTTTGGCAAGTACACGGTCACGCTGAAGCTTTACCCGGCCATCGTCACCCTGCACCTGCTGGGCGGCATGCTGCTGCTGGCCCTCCTGACGGTGCAGTACCTGCGATGGCGTGCACCGGCGCCCTGGTTGCCGGGTGGCGTGTCGCCGAGAACCCGCGTGCTCACCCGCGTCACCACTGCAGCGCTGTGGCTGCAGATCGCCCTGGGCGGATGGGTCTCCACCAACTACGCCGTTCTGGCTTGCCGAGGCTTCCCCACCTGCAATGGCCAGTGGTGGCCGACGATGGATCTGGCCGCCGGCTTTGTGCTGCTGCGGCCGCTGGGTGAGCGTGGCGCTGGTCTGCAGGGCATGATCGGCTTTGATGCCCTGGTGGGCATCCACATGGTCCACCGCCTGTTTGCCCTGGTGCTGCTGTCGCTGATGGGTGCCCTGGCGTGGTCGTTCTGGCAGGAGCGGCGCCAGGCGCTGGCCATCCAGAGGCTGCCGGCCGGCTGCGTCAGCCCCTGGCCGACCCTGGTCCTGCTGGCTCTGGGGCTGTGGCAGCTGATCAGTGGGCTGTCGAACGTGGTGCTGGGCTGGCCGCTGGCTGCAGCCCTGGCGCACTCCGCGGGTGCCGCAGCCATGGTGGCGGCCACCACAACCCTGTGGCTGATGACCCGTCATGCCGAGCCAGCCACGGTATCGGTGCCGGCTGGGCGCGCGGCCAGCCGCGTGGCCGACCCCATTGCCTAGAATGCCCCCGGCCACTCCCGTTCCCATGGCGACAACTCTCACCCAATCACCGCCCGTCGCGTCGCGCTGGTCGCAGTTCTACGCCCTGACCAAGCCGCGGGTGGTGCAGTTGATCGTCTTCTGCGCGCTGATCGGGATGTTGCTGGCGTCGCCAGGCCTGCCCGCCTGGCAACCGTTGCTCGCAGGGGTGGTGGGCATCTGGCTGGTGGCCGCTGCCGCGGCGGCGTTCAATTGCCTGATCGAACAGCACATTGACGCCCGCATGGCCCGGACGGCCTGGCGCCCCACGGCCAAGGGTGAGCTGACACGCCCACAGACCCTGCTGTTCTCCGGCGTGCTGTGCGCCGCCGGTTCCGCGGTGCTGGCCCTGGGTACCAATGTGCTGACGATGTGGCTCACGCTGGCCACGTTTGTCGGTTACGCCATCATCTACACCGTGGTCCTCAAGCCGCTGACGCCGCAGAACATCGTCATCGGCGGCGCCTCCGGGGCGATGCCGCCAGTGCTGGGTTGGGCCGCCATGACCGGTGAGGTGGGTGCAGAGGCCATGGTGCTGTGCCTGATCATCTTCCTGTGGACACCGCCGCACTTCTGGGCCCTGGCGCTCTACCGTGTCGAAGACTACCGGCGCTCAGGTCTGCCCATGCTGCCCGTCACACACGGCTCGGCCTTCACACGCCTTCAAGTCCTGCTGTACACCCTGGTGCTGTTTGCGGCCACGCTGATGCCCTTTGCCTTCCGGTTCAGCGGCCCCATCTACCTCGTCAGCGCGGTGCTGCTGGGCGCAGGCTTCACGGTGTATGCCTTCCGCCTGTGGAGAAACTACAGTGATGCGCTGGCCCGCACCACCTTCCGCTTCTCCATCTGGCACCTGTCGCTGCTGTTTGCAGCGCTTCTACTCGACCACTACCTCGACCCATGGCTGACCGCACTGCTCTGAATCGCCGCCTGGCCCTGGCTTCGGCCGCTGGCTTGGCCTTGACCGTCGGCGCGGCGTTGTCGGGCTGTGGCGACAAGGCGCAGCAGGCCAGCGCGGGGAGCAGCGCCCCGCCGCCGGCCTCGGCCTTCAAGGGCATCGACATCACCGGCGCCAACTACGCCAATGCCTTGTCGCTGCCCGACACCGAAGGCCGCGTGCGTACGCTGGCCGACTTCAAGGGCAAGGTCACCGTGATCTTCTTTGGGTTTACCCAATGCCCGGACGTCTGCCCCACCACGCTCGCGGAACTGGCAGACGTCAAGAGGCGCCTGGGGCCTGACGGCGAACGGCTGCAAGGCATCTTTGTCACGGTGGACCCTGACCGGGACACCCCCGATCTGCTGCGCGCCTACATGAAGGGCTTTGACCCAAGCTTCGTCGCCTTGCGCGGTGATGCCCAGCAGACGGCCGACACCGCCAAGGCCTTCA
>JAJTDE010000061.1 GCA_021298085.1 Rubrivivax sp. | reverse complement strand
CTTTGACGCCGCCATCGAGCGTGCGTCGGCCACCCGCCGAGCCATGTCCTGAGCGCCATCGCGTAGATGGACAATGTGTATTATGTAAACTCACAGATGCTGTCGTAAATGCATCTGACGCCTGGCATGCCGGCGTCGCGCCGCGATGCCCTGGCGCGCCTCGTGGGCCTGGCCGCCCTGACCAGCCTACCCGCCGGCGCCCACGGCGCCCAGCGCCACATGGCACCGGCCGACGGTGCGGCCCCCGATATCCCGAACGAACTGCTGCGGCAGCTGCGCGCCAGCGGCGTGCCCCTGGGCCACTGGGGCATCGAGGTGCAGGCGGTGCACACCGGCGAAACCTTGTTGTCGTTGAACCCGCAGCAGACAGTGCCGCTGGCGTCGACCGCCAAGCTGGTCACGTCCGCGGCGGCACTCGACCTGCTCGGGCCGACATTCACCTGGAAGACACAGGTCTACCTAGACGGCGACCTGCAGGATGGCACGCTGCACGGCGACCTGGTGGTCGTCGGCGGCGGAGACCCGACGCTGCGCACAGAGCAGCTGCGCGCCTGGCTGCAGGACATGCGTGCCGCTGGCCTGCGGCGCATCCGTGGCGACATCGTGCTGGACCGCTCTGTCTTCCGGCTTCGCCAGGAAGACCACGACAGCACGCCCGCCCCAGGCCCTGACCGCCCACACCATGTGCACCCCAATGCACTGAGTCTCGACCAGGGTGTGGTGCAGCTCGCGCTGCGCCGGCGGCCTGGCGCGCCCCCGCGCCTGGACGCCAGCGTGCCGTTGGCCGACCCCCAGCTGCTGCAGTTGGGCAGCCCGGCGGCGTCGGCCGAGGGCTGCGCGCTGCAGCCGCGCTGGGCTGACCCACTGCGCACGACACCCAGTGCACCCAGCCACCAGCACCTGCGGGTGGAGACACCGCCCGACAGCGCCTGCCAGCCACCCCCCGTGGCCGCCGTGCTGCCCCCCGGCAGCGACCTGTTTGCCCAGGTGGTGGGCGGACTGTGGCGATCGGTCGGCGGACGCCTGCAGGGGCGCGTGCGGCAGGGCGCGGCACTGCGACAGGGCGACGGGCTTCGCCTGCCGCGGCTGCTGCGAGACGGCACCCCGCAATCACCCTGGATGACGCTGCGCTCGGCGCCCCTGGTGGAGGTGATGCGCGACATCAACAAGCACAGTGACAACCTGGCCGCGCGCCACCTGATGCTCGCACTGTCACCCGGCTTTCCGGCGCGCGCCGCCACCCTGCCCGATGCCCAGTCCCGCGTCACCCGCTGGCTGCTGCAGCAGGGCATCACACCCGACGCGCTCAGCCTGGACAGCGGTTCCGGCCTGTCCCGAGGCGACCGCGGCCAGGCCCGCGCCCTGGTCCGGCTGCTGCGCAGCGCGGCGTTCGGGCCGCATTCACGCGACTTTGTCACCTCGCTGCCGGTGGCGGGCATGGACGGCACGCTGTCCAACCGCTTCGAAGGGGGCCCGGCCCGCGGCAATGCGCTCCTCAAGACAGGCAGCTTGCTGGATGCCCGTGCACTGGCCGGGTATGTGATGACACGGCAGGGCACGGTCTGTGCCGTGGCCATGCTGGTGAACCACCCACGCGCGGAGCTCGCGCGCCCTGCCCTCGACCAGCTGGTCGAGTGGGTGGTCAGGCACGGGTAGCCTGGCGGCCACCGCCTCAAGGGGCGCCCTTCAGCGGCCGATAGCCAGGAAACCCTTTGCTGCGTCGCCGCGCGGCGCCTGCCCATGTCAGCCCGACCGCCCGCCGACCCCTTTGCCGTTCTTCAATCCGCGCTGCAGGCCCGGGCCGCTGCTCGGCACCCCGGCGGGCAGGCAGCTGCCCAGGAACAGGGCAGGCCAGCGGGGTCCGCTTCGTGGCGGGGGTGGCTTGGGAACAGGGCAACGAGTGTACGCAGGACACTGGTCCTCGCGCTCGCGGGCCTGGTGCTGGTGACGGCCTCCACCGCCCTGGTCACGCGGGACCAGCTGTCGTACCGCGTGCACGACTACGCCATCCTGAACCTGGCCGGCCAGCTGCGCGAGATGGCCAGCGCCTTGGCGCTGGACGCCAGCCAGCTGCAGAAGGCAGACCCTGGCTCGTTGAACGCACGGGAGATCGACGCCTACCAGGAGCGCCTGTCGAGACAGGCCGCCCAGTTCAAGCGCATCATCGACAGCTTCGAGACGCGCAACCTGCCGACCGACCTGACGGGACTGGACCAGCCTGTCATCTGCAACTGGGATGCTCCCTCGCTGCAGCAGTTACGAGCCACTGCGGTGGTCTGGCGGGATCTTTACGAAACGATCTCCCCGGCCCTCAGCCCAACGGCCAGTCCTGAGACCGTGATGAGTGCGGCGCGGTTGGTCAGCCAGCAGGGCCAGGGGGTGCTGGACGCCAGCCGCCAGCTGAGTGGCGCTTTCAAGGACATGATGCAGCTCAAGCTCAACAGCGTCATCGCGCTGCAATGGGCCCTCGCGGGCGGCGCCTTGATGGCAGCAGCTTTGGCCATGGTGTGGCTGCAACGCCGTGTCCTGCGTCCGCTGGCGGCGGTGGAGGCCTGCGCCGTCAAACTGATCGACGGTGACATGGGCGCTCGCTTGACCCCCGCCGGCGACCGCGAGATTGCCGCTATTGCGGATGCGATGAACCGCTTGTCCAGCCGCCTGCGCCTGCTCTTCGACGTGGCCGAGCGTACCAACGCTGGCCTGACCACCGCTGAACTGCTGGACACTCTGCGCGACGCGCTGCACCCGCTCGTGGCGGTAGACCTGATGGGCGTGGTGGTGCGCTCGACCGACGACGATGCCGCCTGGCGCGTGCTTCGGACGGCGGGTGTGCCATGTCAGCGGCTGGGTGATGGCAGCAGCCTGGAGGGTGGCCCGTTGATGGACAACCTGACCGGTGCGGTAGCCGCCGCGGCGGCCAACGAAGGTTTTGGCGCCGTGCTGCTGGTGCCGCTGCAGGATTCGGGCGAGGGTGCGTCAGCGTTGTTCTTCGCCACCCGAAACCCCGAGCACCTGCCCGAACCCACCCGCGCCGTGTTGCGCGCCATGGCCGCACCGGTACGCGCGCAGCTCGAGCGCACGCTGAGCACCGAAGCATTGGTCGTGGCTGCGGTCGAAGGCCTGGCCAAGCTGGCCGAAAGCCGGGACCCTGAAACCGGCGACCACCTGGTGCGCATGAGCGCCTACAGTGCCATGTTAGGGGCCGAGCTGGCACAGGACCCCAGGATAGGCACCACCATCACGCCCCGGTATGTGGAAAGCCTGCGCCGCTTTGCGCCAATGCACGACATCGGCAAGGTGGGTATCGCCGACTCGATCCTGCTCAAGCCCGGCCGCCTGACCGACGATGAACGCACCGAGATGCAGCGCCACCCACTGATCGGCGCCGACGTGCTCAGGCGCTGCGAAGCGCAGATGCAGGCGCGCGGACGCACCATGTTCGAGGTTGGCATCGAGATTGCCGAGTCACACCACGAAAAGTGGGATGGCACTGGCTATCCGAATGGCCTGCGGGGCGAGGCCATTCCGCTGTCAGCGCGAATCGTGGCGGTGGCCGATGTGTTTGACGCCCTTACTTCCAAGCGACCCTACAAGGAGGCCTGGCCGGTGGAACGTGCACTGGCGGCCATCGACGCCGATGCCGGCCGGCACTTCGACCCAGCCGTCGTGGCGGCTCTGCACCGGCGCTTGCCGCAGATACTGGCGTTCCACGAACGCCACAAGCACGTCTGAGACGAAGGCTCCAGGCCGGGCCCGGCCCTAAAAGTACTCGACCTCCGCCGAAGGTGATGTAGCAGGCGCGGCACTCGCCGACTGCGCTCTGCTCTGTGCCACAGGCGTCACAGGCGTCACGGGCGTCACAGGCGTCACAGGCGTCACAGGCGTCACAGGCGCCGATGCCACAGATGCCGCAGGTGCCGCCTCAGCCCCGTCCGACGGCTCTGCAGGGCTTTGCAGCCCTGTCAGCCTGAACGCTGACATCACGGCGGTCAGTTCCTGCGCGTGGACCTGCAGTGCGGCCGAGATATCGCTGGACTGCCCGGCGATCTCCAGGTTGCGCTCGGTGGCCTTCAGCAATTCCAGCAAGGCGTCGCGCAGCGCGCCAATGCCTTCTGCATGTTCCAGCGTGTCGGACGACAGGCTTTGGAAGATATGGTCGGTCCTGGTGACGGCATCGGTGAGTTCGCTGATGGTGCGGCGGGCCTCAGCCGCCAGCGAGCCGCCCTTGGACACAGTGGCGATGGTGTCGTCGGCCAGGGTCTTGATCTCGCGTGCAGCTTCGCTGGCGCGCCCGGCCAGCAGGCGCACCTCACCAGCCACAACGGCAAAGCCCCTGCCCTGCTCACCGGCGCGGGCTGCCTCCACCGCAGCGTTCAGTGCGAGCATGTTGGTCTGGAAGGCCACGCTTTCCACCGCGCCGATGATGGCCGTGATGCGGCGCGAGGCATGGCTGATGGCCGACATCTGTTCGACCAACTGGCCCACGATCTGCGCGCCTGTCTGCGCCAGGGCGCTGGCCTGCTGCGCGGTGGTGCGTGCCTCGCGCGCAGCCTCGGCGCTGTCCTTCACGATCACGGCAATCTGCGAAAGCGTCATCGCCGCCTGCTGCAATTCGTCCGTGGCAGAGCGGGTGCGCTGCGCCAGCTCGACACCGTCACCCTGCAGCTTGGCGGCTGCGTCGGCCGTGGCCACCGCCGTGACCTGCCCGCGCAGCAGGGTGGCGGCCACCCGCTCCTGCACGGCCTTCAGCCGCTGGCCCATGCTGGTCTCGGCGCGCAGCGCATCCTGGTCCAGGCGGATGGGGCCGCTGGCACCCATGGCACGCACCAACAGCTCGACGTCGAACAGCATCCTGAACTGCGCCTCGTTGCGCCGCGCCTCGTAGGTCAAGAGTGCTGCCTGCAGCGTGGCCACCAGGCTGTAGAGCGCCATCCCGGTCGGGTTGGCGCGGGCTTCCGCACTCAGTAGCCAGGGCAGCCCGGCAAAGGCCAGGCCACCCACCAGCGGCAGCTGCCAGCGGCGGTACCACGGCAACAGGCACATCATCACCAGCAAGAGGCCCAGCACCGCCGGCCGATCAGGCAGCAGCGTCACCAGGGTCAGCGCACTGGCCACCACGCTGGCTGACAAGCCCCAGGCCGCCAATGCCGTGCCTCCACGGAACCGCCACAGCCAGGCGGCCATGGGCAGCGGCAGGGCCAGCAAGCTGGCCCACCAGACGGGGCGCCCCTGGTACAGCGCCAGGGCCATGGCCAATGCCACATTGACCGCCACGGCCACCAGGAACAGCCGGTCGACGGGTCTGGTGCTGCTGACAAAGTTTGACTTCATGGTCTTCGGTGAAACAGGTGAATGGCGACAACCACGCAGAACAGCCACGCGATGCGCGCGTCACCCCGAAGGCTATGGGGAACCGCCCGCTTCAAGGGCCGGAACTGCGTGAATTCAGCCTCGCTTGTCGGTGCTTCAGCCCGGCGCCGAGGCTCTAGAGTGTGCTGATCGTCCTGCCGCTCAGCCGGCTGCCTGGCGCGGCGTGTTCAACGCGGTGTACCCCGCAGCACGGCCTGCGGCGCAGCACGACGCCATCGTCTTGCCCTCCTCCAGAGCGGTCACACCATGAAACAAGTGCTTGTTGTTGAAGACCAGGAAAACATCCGCGAACTCATCCGCATGACGCTGGAGTTCGAGGAACTGGAGATTCACGAGGCCGCCAATTGCTCTACCGGCCTCAGCGAGGCCATCCGACTGCGTCCGGAGCTGGTGCTGCTGGATGTGATGATGCCCGGTGGCATGGACGGTTATGCCGTCTGTGAGCGAATCCGTGCGACTCCACAACTGAAGAAGACCAAGGTGGTGATGCTGACAGCACGCGCGCAACCTGAAGACCGTGCACGCGGCCTCAGGGCCGGGGCCAACGAGTACCTGGTCAAGCCTTTCAGCCCCCAAGAACTGCTGCGCGTGGTGAACCGCCTGACCTGAGCGCTGACAAGGGGGCTTGCCATGAATCTGCGTCAACTGAGCGTCCTTGCGGCCTGGTGCGCCGCGCTGCTGTGGCCTGCTGCGGCATCAGCGCAGGGCAACCCGCGGGAGGCTGCCTCGGGCGTCCTGCAGCGGCTGGCCACCGGCGCAGCCTTGCGGGTGTGCATTTGGCCGAACTACTACGGCATCTCCTTGCGTCACCCGCGCACCCAGGAGCTGCAAGGGCTGGACATCGACCTGGCCCGCGCGCTGGCCCAGGACCTCAACGCGCCATTGACGTTTGTTGATTCATCGTTCCCCACGCTCATCGACGACCTGCTACAGGACCGCTGCGACATCGCGATGTTTGGTGTCGGTGTGCTGCCAGCCCGTGCGGCGAAGCTGCGCTTCACCGAACCTTACTTGCAGAGCGACATCTACGCCATCACCACACGGGCCAACCGGGTGGTGAGGCAGTGGTCTGACATCGACCAGCCCGGGGTCAAGGTGGCCGTGCAGGCCGGCACCCTGATGGAGCCGGTGATGCGGCAGACGCTGCGCCAGGCACAGATGGTGGTGGTCACGCCGCCAGCCACCCGGGAACAGGAGCTGGAGTCGGGGCGTGTCGACGTCTTCATGACCGATTACCCCTACAGCCGTCGTCTGCTGGACAACGCCGACTGGGCCCGGCTGATCGCGTCGCCCACCCCTTTTCACGTGATGCCGTATGCCTACCCCGTCAAGCCGGGCGACGAGGCCTGGTTTCAGCGCGTGTCAGTTTTTGTGGCAGCCATCAAGCGCGACGGCCGTCTGCGTAACGCCGCCCAGCGGCATGGCCTTGGCACCATCGCGGTAACGCCGTGATCGCCGAGGCGGATGACAAGGCACCTGGCCGTCTCTCGGCGGCGCTGCAGTGGGTGCAGCGGCTGTCTCCGGTGGGCATGGCGCTGCTGCTGCTGTGGCTGACCACCGCAGCGGTGCTGCTGGCCAACCGGGAATCCCGCCACGACGAGGCCTTGCGTGAGGCCGAGCTGTTTGCCAGGGTGCTGGAGGACCACACCCGCAAGGCCCTGGGCAGTGTTGACCAGGCGCTGCAGATGTCGGGCGCACAGGTGTTGGCGGTTCAGGCCGCCACACCACAGGCTGATGCCGAGACGGAGCTGGCACGCTCCTGCCGGCGGGCCAAGGATGACGTGCTGCGCAGCACCGTCGAACAAATCCTCCAGACACCCGTGGGCACCCAGGCCATGCTGCGCAGCCTTGCCTGGGTGGACCGCGAAGGGCGTGTGCTGGCGTCGTCAACCCCCGACCACTGCGGGCTGCGCCTGCCGCTGTCGCGGCTGCGGGCCGCCTCCAACACGGCGTCGACCGTCAGCCTGCTGCCCGGCCGCGACCTGGCCGACCTGGCCACGCCGTCTTCAGCGCCCGCGACACAGCAACTGCTGCTGAGGGCCTGGCCAATGGCGGCCCCGCGCACCACCTCCGGCCTGGCCGACAGCAGCGCTGAGCCCGGCAAGTCGGCCCACCCGGGCGACAAAAGGCAGGGCGGCTGGCTGGTGGCGGTGGCCAACCCCGGCCAACTGGCCACCCAGTTCGAACTCACGGTAAATGACCATCGCTGGCGGGCCGTGCTGGCGGCCCTGGATGGCACGGTGATCGCCGCCAGCGACGCCGCTGCAGAAGCGCTGCCCCAACTGGCACCCGGCGGGCAGCTGCGGCAATCGCTGCGCTGGTCCGACGTCAAGGAGGAGGTGAAGGTGCGTGATCATGGGGTGGTCGCCACGCCGGTCTGGAACCGCTTCGGTTGGCACGACAGGTCAGCATCGCACGACCCCGCTGCATCAGCGGTCACTGCGTACCGGGCGGTGCGCCAGTACCCGCTGATCGTGATCACCGACCTGCCCATGCAGCACCTGCTGGCAGCGGCGCAGACCTGGGAACGCATCACCCTGGGGGTCGCGCTGGTTGTCTCCGCCGTGTTCCTCGGGCTGGGCTGGGTGGTGCGACGCCAACGAAGGGCCAGCCTGGAGTCGCTGCGGCTTGAGCATGAGACGCGCCGCCAATTGCGTGAGCAGTTCGAGCAGAACGAGCAGCTGGTGGATGCGATGCCGGTGCCTGTCTTCCTGGCTGACCTGCAAGGCACCCTGCTGGTGGTCAACCGCGCCTGGATCCAGTGGATGGAGCTCGACCTCCCCCGCGGCGGAGAGGCCGACGCTGAACGCCAGGAACGCCTGCAGAGCCTGCTGGCGATGGGCGCCGAGGCGGTCTGCCGCGGGGAGTCGTTCCGTGAAACGCTGGAACTGCCGCGGCAGGATGACCTGCCCCGCGAGACCGTCCTGACCAAGGTACCGCTGCGCGACGTCGACGGCCGCGTCACCGGCATCATCGGCACCCTGATCGACATCACCGAATACCGGCAGGCCGAACGCGCCACCGAACGGGCGCGTCGCGCGGCCGAGGAGCTCAACCAGGTCCGTGCCGAGTTTGTGGCCAACGTCACACACGAGCTCAGGACGCCGCTGCAATCCATCATCGGCTTTGCCGAGCTGGGCCAGACACGCAGCGCCGAGCATGCCAAGCTGCAGCTGATGTTCGGGCGCATTCACCAGTCGGGCGGGCGCATGCTGCGCCTGGTGGAAGACCTGCTGGACATCACCCGCATCGGCAGCCACGTGGGCGCCATCCACCGGCGGCCTGCCGACCCCACGGCGACCGTCCGGGAAGTGGTGGAAGAGCTGTACCACCTCGCCGAACAGACCCACCAGCTGGAGCTTCGCCTGTCGATCGCGCCGTCACTGCGAGGCTGTGTGGCCGAGATCGACACGATGCGCATCGCCCAGGTGGTGCGCAACGTCGTGGCCAACGCCCTGCGCTTTTCACCGCCCAGCGGGCTGGTGCAGGTCAGCCTGACGGCCGAATCCACGGCGCCTGATCAGCAGACCTTTGTCTGTACCGTGCGCGACCAGGGGCCCGGCATTCCAGAAACCGAGCTCGAGGCCATCTTCGAGCCCTTTGTGCAGAGCAGCCGCACCAAGGACGGGTCGGGTGGCACGGGTCTGGGCCTGACCATCTCGCGCGCCATCATGCAGACCCATGGCGGCAGCATCCGCGCCAGCAACCATCCGGCCGGGGGCGCCGAGGTGCGCATCGAGCTGCAGTTGTCGAGCTGGCCCAACCGTGTGCTTGCGTCCCGTCCCATGGCCGAGGCCGAGGGCCTGCCGGCGGGCTGAACGCCGCCGCAGCCGCCGCACGACATACTGCACACCGGCCGCTGACGGCCACCCGATCCGGCGGGTCAAGCCCTAGGGAGTGAGACGCGCAAGGCGGACGCCGCTGCTTATCATCGTCCGATGAATGAACGTGTGGCGCCCCCTCTGTCCATCGGCCCGCTTCCCATCGGCCATGTGATCCACGGGTACACCCTGCAGCGCCTGATCGGTACGGGCGGCTTCAGCCTCGTCTACGCAGCCTGGGACCCTCAGGTCGAACGCCAGGTGGCCATCAAGGAATACATGCCCACCTCGCTGGCGGTGCGCAGCTCCACGCAGCACGTGACAGTGTTGTCGCAATCGCACCAGGACACCTTCGAGACCGGCCTGCGTTCGTTTGTCAACGAAGCGCGTGTGCTGGGCCGCCTGGACCACGAAAACCTGGTGCGGGTCTACCACTTCTGGGAAGAGAACAACACCGCCTACCTGGCGATGCCGCTGTACAGCGGCGACACCGTCAAGGCCGCCCGGCAGGCCATGGCCTCGCCGCCCAACGAGGCCTGGCTTCGCGGCGTGCTCGACCCAGTGCTGTCGGTGCTGGAATACCTGCACCAGCAGCAGATCTACCACCGCGACATCTCGCCCGACAACATCCTGATCCGCGACGACGGGCGGCCGCTGGTGCTTGACTTCGGCGCGGCACGGCGGGTCATCAGCGACAGCACGCAGACGCTGACCGCCATCCTGAAGCCGCACTACGCACCCGTCGAGCAATATGGCGAGACACGTTCGCTGCGCCAGGGCCCCTGGACGGACCTGTACGCGCTGGGCTGCACGTTGTACTACCTGATCACGGGGCAGCCGCCCTTGCCGTCGACCGCGCGCGCCATGGGTGATGCCGAAGACTCGCTGGCGCAGCGGGGCCTGGAGGGCCTGAGCCAACCGCTGCTGCAAGCCATCGACGCCATGATGGCGCCGCACCCGCAACACCGGCCGCGCCATGTGGGCGAGGTGCGAGCCATCCTCGACGGGACGTCAGCGCTGGGCCGCACGGCCGGCACCGCCAGCACGCCGACGCCGATGGCCGACCATCAGTCCCCTGCCCTGATGGTCGCCGCTGCGGCTGCGGCGGCCGATGCCGACACCGACCCCGACAAGACGGTGCTGCACGGGGAGGCCTGGGCCCCGATGGCGGCCAGAGCGGCTCAGCAACCAGCGACACCGGCGGGCCCTGCCGTGGGTGCTCCCGTGGAACCGTCCGCGAGCATGCCCCCGAGCCCACCCGTCGCTGCCAGCGTGGCGGCCGCTGCAGCGGTGCCCACGCGCCCACGGCGCCGGGGCCTTGCGGTGGCGGGGGCACTGGCACTGGGTCTGGTGGTGGCCGTGGCGGCGTCACTCCAGCGTGAACCGGCTGACACCAGTGGCCCCGTCAGCGACGCGGCGGCCACGATGGTCGCGCCGGTTGCGCAGGCGGCCTCATCCAGCGCCTCGTCAGCACCCTCACCCGTTACCGCCGCCTCCCCCGCAGCGGCACCCGAGCAGGCTTCAGCAACCACCCTTGCCACGGCGCAACCAGCGGTCACCGCGGCCAAGCCCAGCGCCACGCCCGATCGGCTCGCGGCCAACCCGGCAGTGCGCCCAGCCACCACCGCCACACGGCCGAGCACCGCCACCCCGTCCTCCACCCTATCCGCCACCCCGTCACCCGACGCGCCCAAGCCCGCCGATGCAACTGCGCTCGCCGAACCGGCCAAACCCGTTGGCGCCGAGGGCAGCAGCGGCGTGACCACGGCCGGCCCAGGCTCCACCGCACCCGCCCACGCGGAGCCCCACGACCCACGTGCAGCCTGCGGCGGCCGTGTCTTCATTGCGCTGGACAACTGCCTGCGGCGCGAGTGCGCGCAGGGCAGCTTCTTGATGCACCCGGAATGTCAGCGCGTGAAAGGCATCTGCGAACTGCCCACACACGCCGGCACGGCCGATTGCAAGCGGCTGCTGGACACCTGGAAGAGCCTGGGGCGCTGAGCGAAGGCGCGGGTGCCGACGGCTGCCGCGCAGACGCCTACAGACCCGTCACGGGCGCCGGCCTGGGCAGACCACGCTGGGCCATCACCTCACGCAGCCGATCGGGGTAGTCGGTGATCAGTCCATCGACGCCCCAGCCGATCAGCCGCTCCATGTCGGCCGGGTTGTTGACCGTCCAGGGAATGACCTTCAGCCCCAGGGCCTGCGCCTCCTGCACCAGCGGCTGGGTCAGCGAGCTCTGGTTGGGCGACCACACCGCGCCGCCGGCGGCCTTGACCAGCCGCGGTATGCTCCCGTGATCGGCCAGGTTCCAGCCGGCCGTCCAGCGCCCATCCTTGACGTTGTCGCTGTTGGCCGTCTGAATGGTCAGGTAGACGGTGGGAATGCCGGGTGCCAGGCGCTGCACACGCTGCAGCGTGCGCCAGTCAAAGCTCTGGATGCTGACGCGCTGCGCCATGCCCGCCTGCTGCACGACGGCCAGCAGCGCGTCGACCATCTCATCCGGGCTGGCCGTCTCCTGCGGCTTGAGGGGGCTCAGCTTGGTCTCGATGTTGAAGCGCACCGCCTGGGCGCCCAGCGCCTTGACCCGGTCAAACAGCGCCTGCAGGGTGGGCATGGCGGTGCCGTCCTGTGGCTGCTGCTGCGCAAACGTCTGGGCGTAGGGGCTGGCGGGGTCGATGCGGCCGACGTCGAAGCGCTGCAAGGCCTGCAGCGTGAGTTGCCGCACCGCCGGGCCTGGGGCCTGGATCCACCGGCCCTGGGCATCGCGCACGATGGCCGGGTTGAGCAGCGGGTCGTGGCCGATGACCACCACCCCGTCGGCCGTCAGGCCGACATCGAGCTCCAGCGTGTGGACACCCAGCCGCAAGGCACGCTCGAAGGCCGGCAGGGTGTTCTCGGGCGCCAGGCCGCGTGCGCCGCGGTGGCCCTGCAGGTCAAAGGCCGCGCTGTTCAAGGACACGCTCAGCAGAAGGGCCAGCTGGCACAGAGTGCGCGGCCAGGTGGGTGACAGTGGCATCGACGACCTCCGGGGGCTGGGCTACCGGCACAGGGCCTGGGCTGCCGGGTTCAGGGGCTCGGCCTGTCAGTCCGTGACGCCGGCTGGCCATAGTATCTGAAACGCTCGATCACCGCGGCCATCTCGTCGCGGCTCAGGCTCACCGGCTCGGCCACGGCCAGCGCCTTGAGGTAAACCTCGCACAGCGCCTCGATCTCCACCAGCACCTTCAGCGCCTCGCCCATGTGAGCACCGCCGGCCACCAGGCCATGGTTGGCCATCAGGCAGGCCTTGCGGCCCACAAAGGCCGCGGCCACCGCGTCGGACAAGGCCTCGGTGCCAAACAGGTGATAGGGCGTGCAGGGCACGTCGTCGCCCCCGGCCACGGCCACCATGTAGTGGAAGGCCGGCAGCCGGCGCCGCAAGGTGGCCAGCGCGGTGGCGTGCACGCTGTGGCTGTGCAGCACGGCGCCCAGGTCAGGGCGCTGGCGGTAGATGGCGCGGTGGAAGTGCCACTCGCTGGATGGCTGCCAGGGCCCGTGCGACTGGCCGGTGCTGTCTACCCAGACCAGTCTGTCAAGGCTCAGCTCGGCCGCCGTCATGCCCGTGGCCGTGACCCAGAAGCCGCCGGCGCTGGCGCGCACGCTGCCGTTGCCGGCACTGCCGCGGTTCAGCCCGGCGGCGTCCAGCTGGCGCATGGCGCGCAGCAGGGACTCGCGGGCGGCGAGGTCATCGGTCGTCGGGTTCGGGGCGGCGTTGCTCATGGCGGGTTGTGCGCTGCCCTCAACCGGGCGCGGGCGTCAGCAGTGGCTGCAGCGCCTCCTCGGAGGCCTGCAGCACGCCGCGTTCGGTGATCAGGGCCGTCACCAGGCGCGCGGGTGTCACATCAAATGCCGGGTTGGCCGCCTGGGTGCCCTCGGGCACCAGCTGCACCTCCAGCAGTTCACCCTGTGCGCTCAGGCCGGCCAGGTGCGTCACCTCGCGCGCGGAGCGGTGTTCAATGGGAATCTCGCGCAGGCCGTCGCGCAGGCTGCCGTCGAAGGTGGACACCGGCATGGCCACGTAGAACGGCACCTGGTTGTCCCACGCGGCCAGCGCCTTGAGGTAGGTGCCGATCTTGTTGCAGACGTCGCCTTGGCGTGTGACACGGTCGCAGCCGACGATCACGGCGTCCACCAGGCCGTGCTGCATCAGGTGTCCGCCGGCGTTGTCGGCCACCAGCGTGCAGGGCACACCGGCGGCCTGCAATTCCCAGGCGGTGAGGCTGGCGCCCTGGTTGCGCGGCCGGGTCTCGTCCACCCACACGTGCACGGCCAGGCCCGCGGCATGGGCCTGGTAGAGGGGCGACAACGCCGTGCCCCAGTCGACCGTGGCCAGCCAGCCGGCATTGCAGTGGGTCAGCACGTTGAGCACCTGGCCGGCCGGCTTGCGGCGGGCCAGTGCGTCCAGCAGGCCCAGGCCATGGCGGCCGATGGCCTCGTTGGTGGCCACGTCGTCGTCGGCCAGCGCAGCCGCGTGCTGCCAGGCCAGCGCCGCACGCGACGCCACGGGTGCGGCCAGCAGCGCAGCCAATGCACCGTCCACCGCCCAAGCCAGATTGACGGCGGTCGGCCGGGCCTCCTTGAGCCGCGTGGCGGCGGCCTGCAACGCGGCGTCAGCGGCGTCGGCGCGGGCCTGCAGGGCCAGGCCGTAGGCCGCTGTCACGCCAATCAGCGGGGCGCCACGCACGGTCATGTCGCGGATGGCCTGCGCCGCAGCCTCGACGGTCTCGATGCGGACGGTTTCCCAGCGGTGCGGCAGCACCCGCTGGTCGACCACTTCAAAGGCGGTGGCGCCTGCACAGGGCCAGAGGGTGCGCCAGTGGCGGCCGTTGACGTTCATCGGGGTGGCGGGGCAGGAGGTTCGGGAAGGGGGTGCTCAGAGCACGCGCCCGGCGATGGGCCGCAGGCGCTCGACCACCTGCGGGTCTCGCGCGTCGGGGGCGGTGATGAGCGCGGCGTCCAGCGCATGCCGGCAGGCGCAGCCCGCGGCGTGCGGGTCCGCGTGGATGTCGCCAGCCAGGCCCGCCACCAGTGCCTTGGCTCGGCCGGCATTGCCCAGCAGCACCTGGATGACCGCGTCCACCGTCACGGCGTCGTGTGCCGGGTGCCAGCAGTCGAAGTCGGTCACCATGGCCACCGAGGCATAGCAGATCTCGGCCTCGCGGGCCAGCGCCGCTTCCGGCCAGTTGGTCATGCCGATGACGCTGCAATTCCAGCTGCGGTAGAGCTGGCTTTCGGCGTGGGTGCTGAACTGCGGGCCTTCCATCGCCAGGTAGGTGCCGCCGCGTGCCCAAGGCGTCACCGCCCCGTGGAAGGGCTCGGCGAGGTGCCGCGCGACGTGGTCACCCAGGCGGTGGCACACCGGGCGCGCCATGGACACATGCGCCACCAGGCCCTTGCCAAAGAAGGAGTTGGCCCGCAGGCGGGTTCGGTCGATGAACTGGTCGACGATGACAAAGCTGCCTGGGGGAAGATCGGCGCGCAGGCCGCCCACGGCGCTCAGGCTCAGGATGTCGGTCACGCCCAGCATCTTCAGCGCCGCGACATTGGCCCGGTAGTTGACCTCGCTGGGGGGAATGCGGTGGCCACGCCCGTGGCGCGGCAGGAAGGCCAGTTCGGCCGTGCCCAGCCGCCCCAGCAGAATCTCGTCGGAGGGCTCGCCAAACGGTGTCTCAACCTTGACCCAACGGGTGTCCGTCAGTCCCGGGAGGTCATACAGGCCGCTGCCACCCAGGATGCCCAGCCGTGGCAGAACAGCCGTTGAAGAAGGGGTGATCACGACACGGTCTCCTGGGGCCCCGGGTGCAGGACGAGGTGGCGGTACAGCTGCAGGTATTCCTGCGCCGGATGGTGCCAGGAAAAGTCTTCGAGCATGGCCTGCCGCATCAGTGGCTGCCAGCGTTCGCGGCTGCGGTAGAGCTGCACGGCGTCGCGCACACAGCGTGTCAGCTCCGAGGCCTGGGCGGCGTCAAAGGCGAAACCGGTGGCCGTGCCCTGCATCAGCGTCTGGGTGTCGGCGGGAACAACGGTATCGGCCAGGCCCCCCACCCTGCGCACCACGGGCAAGGTGCCGTAGCGCAGGCCATACAGCTGCGTCAGGCCGCAGGGTTCGAAGCGCGAGGGAACCAGGATCATGTCGGCCCCGCCCAGCAGGCGGTGCGCACGCGTTTCGTCGTAGCCGATGTGTGCCGCGACGCGGCCCGGGTGGGCGGTGGCGGCCATGCGGAAGGCGGCTTCCAGCGCCGGGTCTCCGGTGCCCTGGACGATGAGCTGGGTGCCCATGTCGATCAAGGCTGGCAGCGCGCTCAGGATCAGGTCCAGACCCTTCTGCGCCGACAGGCGGCTGACACACACCAGCAGCGGCGCGTCGGGCTCGACGAGCAGGCCAAACTCACGCTGGAGTGCGGCCTTGTTGACGGCCTTCCCGCTCAAATCCAGCAGGTTGTAGCGGTGCGGCAGGGCGGGGTCTTCGGCGGGGTTCCAGACCTCGGTGTCGATGCCGTTGAGGATGCCCAGGACATCAGCGGCACGGGTGCGCAGCACGCCGTCGAGCCCGCAGCCAAACTCCGGCGTGGTGATCTCGCGCGCATACCGCGGGCTGACGGTGCTGATGCGGTCGGCAAAGCGCAGGCCGGCCTTCATGAACGACAGCTGGCCGTGGTACTCCAGCGCATCATGCGACAACCAGCTGGACGCCAAGCCCAGCAGCGGAGCATCGGCCATCGCAAACAGGCCCTGAAAGGCGAGGTTGTGCACGGTGAACACCGTGGATGCGCCCTGACGGCCATGGGCTTCTCGGTAGGCACAGGCCAGGCCCGCATGCCAATCGTGGGCGTGCAGCACCTGGGGCTGCCAGGCCGGGTCCAGCTCGCCACTGCCCAGCTGCGCCGCCACCCAGCCCAGCAGGCCGAAGCGCTGCAGGTTGTCGGGCCACTCATGCCCGTCTGCAGCCTGGTAGGGCCCGCCACCACGGCGGTACAGCAAGGGGGCGTCCACCACATACACCGGCAGGTGCGAGCCCGGCAGCTGCCCCAGCAGCAGCTGCACCCGCGCCGCCCCAAAGCTGGGCCCAATCGAGGCCACCGGCCGGGCATGCAGCACGGCGTCGGCGACGGCGGGGTAACCCGGCAGCAGCACCCGCACATCGGCCCCGGCGCGCGCCAAGGCCGGCGGCAGCGCTGCCATCACATCGGCCAGGCCGCCGGTCTTGACCAGGGGGTACAGCTCCGCGGCC
This sequence comes from Rubrivivax sp., assembly GCA_021298085.1. Taxonomy (GTDB): domain Bacteria; phylum Pseudomonadota; class Gammaproteobacteria; order Burkholderiales; family Burkholderiaceae_C; genus Rubrivivax. Next base: position 7,278 of record JAJTDE010000061.1, on the reverse strand, counting down.
ACATGCAGCACCCGCACGGTTCAGAGCTCCCGAGGGTGCATGAACTCACCCGTCAGCTTGCCCAGCATCTCCCGCGTGACCAGAACGATACCGGTGTCGGTGCGGTGGAAACGTTGCGTGTCTTCCTCGGCGTTCTCGCCGATGACCATTTCTTCCGGGATCTGGCAACCCCGGTCGACGATGACGCGGGTCAGGCGGGCGCCCCGCCCGACCGTCACGCTGGGCAGCAGCACACTCCAGTTGACCTTGGCGAAGGAATGCACCCTGACATTGGAAAACAGCAGCGACCGGAACACCGAGCCCGAGACGATGCAGCCGCCCGACACGGTGGATTCAATGGCCAGGCCACGCCGGTCCTCGTGGTTGTGCACAAACTTGGCCGGCGGCAGCTGCGGCTGGTACGTCCAGATGGGCCAGCGGGTGTCGTAGAGATTGAGCAGAGGGTCAGTCGCGGTGAGGTCGATGTTGGCGTCCCAGTAGGCGTCCAGCGTCCCGACGTCGCGCCAGTAGGGTTCCAGCCCCAGGCGCCGGCCCACCGCGCTGAGCTCGAAGGGGTGCGCGGCGGCGCGCCCATTGCGCACCGCGCGGGGAATGATGTCCTTGCCAAAGTCGTGGGTGGAGTCTGGGTCTTCCATGTCGCGCTGCAGCTCCTTGTAGAGGTAGCGCGCGTTGAAGATGTAGATGCCCATGCTGGCCAGTGCACGGTCAGGCTTGCCGGGCAGGGGTGGCGGGTCAGCGGGCTTCTCGACAAAGTCGGTGATGTTGCGGCGCTCGTCGATGGCCATCACGCCAAAGGCCTTGGCCTCCTCGCGGTCAACCTCGATGCAGCCCACCGTCACGTCGCGTCCCAGCGCCACGTGGTCGGCCAGCATCACCGCGTAGTTCATCTTGTAGACGTGGTCACCGGCCAGCACCACCACGTAATCGGCGCCGTAGGCCGCCAGGATGTCCTGGTTCTGGTAGACGGCGTCGGCCGTGCCGCGGTACCAGCTGTCCTCGCTGACCCGCTGCTGGGCGGGCAGCAAGTCGACAAACTCGTTCATCTCCGGCCGCAGGAATGCCCAACCGCGTTGCAGATGGCGCAACAAGCTGTGGCTCTTGTATTGGGTAATGACACCAATGCGCCGAATACCGGAGTTCAGGCAGTTCGACAGCGCGAAGTCGATGATGCGGAACTTTCCGCCGAAATACACCGCCGGCTTCGCGCGGCTGTCGGTGAGGCTCTTCAGGCGGCTGCCTCGCCCCCCGGCGAGCACCAGGGCAATCGCCCGTTTGGGCAGGTCCAGACTCTGTACAAGGTCGTGTGGTGACATCCGTCGGCTCCTCAGGCTTCCTCCGGATTGTGTCGCGGCCGCGAGACGGCCGACAGCTCGGCGCAACCCGGGCTGTCGTAAGCTCGCCCCAACAGTTCCTGTAGTCAAACTACTTCTGTAGACTCAAGTCCATGAAACTGAACTACGAAACGCCAGCCACATCGTCGACCGACAGCGCGCCCGACGCGCAACTGCCCGTGGCAGTGGATCAGCAGCTGCTGACCGTGCTGGGTGTGGCGCCGCAGCACGCGTCCCAGGGCGACGTGATGCGTGCTGTCTCGCAACTGGCGCGTGAACAGCTGTCGCGTCGCTGGGTGGCCACCGACGCGGCCGACAGGGCCAGCAAGGCGCGGCGGGTCTACTACCTGTCGATGGAATTTCTGATGGGGCGCACGCTGGGCAATGCGCTGGCCGCGCTGAACCTCAGTGACGATGCCCACGCCGCCGCGCAGCGCCACGCCGCGACGCTGGAAGCCATCGCCGACCACGAACCCGACGCTGCCCTGGGCAACGGCGGCCTGGGGCGGCTGGCAGCGTGTTTCCTCGATTCGATGGCCACACTGGGCCTGCCGTCGTTTGGCTACGGCATCCGCTACGAGTACGGCATGTTCGAACAAAGCATCAGCGGCGGCCGGCAGATCGAACACCCGGACCCTTGGCTGGAAGATGGCACACCCTGGGAATTCCCCCGCGCTGACTTGGCCTACCGCGTGAAGTTTGGCGGCCATGTGCAGCCACCTGCCCGTGCCGGTGATGCACCGCTGTGGCACCCGCACATCGAGGTCAATGCCAAGGCCTTCGACATGGTCGTGCCGGGCCACGGCACCGAGCGTGTCAGCACGCTGCGCCTGTGGAAGGCCGGGGCACCGGCCCACATCGACCTGCACGCCTTCAACAGCGGCGACTACGCCCGCGCCGCCGAGCTCAAGAACGCGTTCGAGAACATCTCGTGGGTGCTCTACCCCAACGACAGCACCCCCGCCGGCCGTGAACTGCGCCTGAAGCAGGAATACTTCTTCACCTCAGCGTCCATCCAGGACATCCTGGCGCGCCACATCGCCGAACACGGCACGTTGACCAACCTGGCCGACAAGGTGGCCATCCACCTGAACGACACGCACCCGGCCATTGGCGTGGCCGAATTGATGCGGCTGCTGATCGACGACTACGGTTTCGAGTGGCACTTTGCCTGGGCGCAGACCACCAAGGTCTTCAGCTACACCAACCACACGCTGATGCCGGAGGCCCTGGAAACCTGGCCGGTGGCGCTGATGCAGCAGGTGCTGCCGCGTCACATGGACATCATCTACCGCATCAACCACGAGTTCCTGCAGCTGGCCGCGCAGCACCGTCCGGGCGACGTCGGCTTCCTGCAGCGCCTGTCGCTGATCGACGAAAACGGCGAGCGCCGCGTTCGCATGGCGCACCTGTCCATCGTCGGCAGCCACATGGTCAACGGCGTGTCCAAGCTGCACTCCGACCTCCTGGTGGAAACCATCTTTGCCGACTTTGTCAGCCTGTGGCCCGAGCGCTTCTGCAACATGACCAACGGCGTGACCCCCCGCCGCTGGCTGACGCAGGCCAACCCGGGGCTGGCAACGCTGCTGGACAAGACCATCGGCACGGGCTGGCGGCGAAACCTCGACGAGCTGCGCCAGCTGCAACGCCATGCCGACAGCAGCGCCTTCCGGCGCGAGTTCCGCGCCGTCAAGCTGGCCAACAAGCAGCGCCTGGCCGACTACATCCAGCACACCCTCGGGCTGAGCGTCAACCCCAACAGTTTGTTTGATGTGCAGGTCAAGCGCATCCACGAGTACAAGCGCCAGCTGCTGAATGTGCTGCAGGTGGTGGCCCGCTACCAGGCCATCCTGCGCAACCCGCAGACCGACTGGGTGCCACGCACCGTCATCTTTGCCGGCAAGGCCGCATCCAGCTATGTGATGGCCAAGCAGATCATCCGCCTGATCCACGACGTGGGTGCCGTGATCAACGACGACCCGGTGGTGGCGGGCCGGCTGAAGCTGGTCTTCATTCCGAACTACGGTGTCTCGGTGGCTGAGATCATCATGCCGGCGGCCGACTTGTCGGAGCAGATCTCCACCGCGGGTACGGAAGCGTCGGGCACCGGCAACATGAAGCTGGCCCTCAACGGTGCGCTGACCATCGGCACCGACGACGGCGCCAACATCGAGATTCGCCAGAACGTCGGTGATGAGAATATCTTCATCTTCGGCCTGAAGACACCGGAGGTGGTTGCCACGCGGAATGGCAGCTACCAGCCGATGGCCATCGTCCACGCTGACCCGCGCCTGAAGGCCGTGCTGGATGCGATTGCCGCCGGCGACTTCTCAGCCGACGAGCCCGGCCGCTACCGCCCGCTGGTGGACTCATTGATCTACGCCGACCACTACCGCCTGCTGGCCGATTTCGACAGTTATGTGCAGACCCAGGCCCGGGTGGATGCGCTCTATGCGCTGCCCGATGCCTGGCACACCCAGGCCATCGCCAACGTGGCCGGCATGGGCCCGTTCAGCGCCGACCGCACGATCGGCGAATACGCGCGCACGATCTGGCGCGTGGAAGGCAAGGCCTGACGTCTGCTGCGCCTTGGCCGGCGCGGCTGAGCGACGCTGTGCACCGTTCGGCAGTGAAGGCACGGCAGGCGTTGCGGCCGATAGGTCCCCAGGTCCGACTGCCTGCGGGGTGCGCGACAGACGCAGGGCTGGCAGCCACAGCGCCCAGGGGCGGCTGGGCGGCGTAGGCCAGAGGCCCTTCGCAGCGCCAGGGTCGGAGGCACCCACCCACCCAGTGGGTGCGGCCTCTGGGAGTGCGCAGACGTCCTCCGGGAACGCCAACCGGCAGTGAGACCACCACGCCTGCAAAAGGGCTTTCGCTTCACAGCGACAACCCGGCAAGTTCTCAGCCAGCGCTCGAGCACAAAAAAAGCACCCCGAGGGGTGCTTTCTGGTGCATCAGGACAGCCCGCTGTCGGAGCTTGTGCAGTCTCGCCGTCGGCTCGCTGCCAAGCCACCACAGGGACTCAGACCCTGATCAGCGGACCACGGCGATCTGTTCGCGCTTGCCACCCTTGTAGGTGTACAGCGTCAGGGCGCCGTTCTTCAGGTCACCCTTCTCGTCGAAGGAGATCTCACCCGTCACGCCCTTGTAGCCGGCCGTCTGGGCCAGCACCGGCAGGTACTTGGCAGGATCAGCGGAATCGGCCTTTTGCATGGCGGCCACCAGCACATTGACGGCGTCGTACACGTACGGGGCATAAACCTGGACCTCCGCGTTGTACTTCGTCTTGAAGTCAGCGCGGAACTTGTCCATCGTGGCCTTGAACTCGCCTTCGGCACCACCGGCCTCGGCGCAGACCACCTGACCGTCACCCATGCCTCCTTGGGCCAGCTTCGGCAACTCGCTGGAGCAGATGCCGTCGCCACCCACAAACTTCGCCTTGATGCCCAGCTGCTTCATCTGGCGCAGCATCGGGCCGGCCACGGCGTCCATGCCGCCGAAGAAGATGACGTCAGGCTTCTTGGCCTTCAAGCCGGTCAGGATGGCGGTGAAGTCCGTGGCCTTGTCGGTGGTGAATTCACGGCCGACCACGGTACCGCCCGCAGCAGCGACGCCCTTTTCGAACTCATCAGCCACACCTTGGCCGTAGGCGGTACGGTCGTCGATGACGGCAATGCTCTTGCCCTTCAGTTCGGTGACCGAGTACTTGCCCAGCGTGCCACCCAGGTGCACGTCGTCAGCCACCACGCGGAACGTGGTCTTGTAGCCCTGGCGGGTGTACTTCGGGTTGGTGGCGGACGGGGAGATCTGCGGGACGCCCGCGTCGCTGTAGATCTTCGAGGCTGGGATGGACGTGCCGGAGTTCAGGTGGCCGACCACGCCATGGACCTTGGCGTCAACCAGCTTCTGGGCCGCAGCCGTACCCTGCTTCGGGTCGGCAGCGTCGTCTTCGGCCAGCAGCTCAAACTTGACCTTCACGCCCTGGATCGTCAGACCCTTGGCGTTCAGTTCGTCGATGGCCATGCGGGCGCCGTTTTCGTTGTCCTTGCCAAGGTGGGCGATCTGGCCGCTGGTGGGGGCGACGTGACCGATCTTGATCACCGAGGGCGCAGCGGGCGGGGCAGCCGGAGCCGATGCGGGAGCAGCAGCAGCGGCAGGCTTGGCTTCTTCCTTCTTGCCGCAGGCGGCCAACATGGCCACGGCCAGAACGGAAAGAGCGAGGACGCGGGTTTTCATCGGGGAGTTCCTCCGGAACTATGAAAGAGTGTGGATTCTAGGGATGCAGCTGGTGTCGCCATCAGGGGAAGCGCCAGTACGGCGTCCGCAGCGTCCAAAAGCCAGCCGGATTCTGACGCGAATACAACACACGTTCAGCAAGGGGCCTTTGCCAGTCGGTCAGGGTTTTGCCTAGGGCTCAAGCACGCCACCGGCCCTCAGGCGTCCTCGGCGGCATCGTCGTGGGGCTTGCGGTGTGCGGGCTCCAGGCCCTGGCGCTTGTAGGCCGACCAGCGTGCGCGGCCAGCCTGTTCGTCATCGTGCTGCGTCGACACGATCTCCACCACCCGCCGATAGGCCGTCGGGTTGGGCGGAAGGCCGGGCCCCAGGTTCAGCAGCAACGGGGGCTCGTCACCCGCCAGCGCGCCGTCGCCCAGCCAGATGGGCGTGATGTCCATGCCCGGCCCCAGTGGCGCCGCCGGGGCACTGAAGGCATGGGCAATGAAGCCTTCCTTCTCGTGCAGCCACAGCTGCTGGCTCAGCAGGCGCAAGTCGTCGGCCAGGCCGACCACGCGCACCCGTGCACCACGCCGGTAGCCCGTGGCCAGCCAGCGGGCGGCGTAGCCGATCTTGTCGCGCACGCCGGTGCGGAACTCGATCTCGACCGGCCCGTGCTGGCCTGCGGCCGGAATGTCGGCGCCCGACGCCATGGCCCTGCCCTGTGATCAGGACTTCTTGGCCGGCGGCGGTGAACGCCGTGCATGGGCAATGGCCAGGTGCGCCAGCAGGCCCACGGGCCGGCCCGTCGAACCCTTGGCCGCGCCCGACTTCCAGGCCGTGCCGGCGATGTCCAGGTGAGCCCAGGGGTAGGCGGAGGTGAAGCGCTTGAGGAACATCGCGGCCGTCACGGCACCACCGGCACGGCCGCCCACATTGCCCATGTCGGCGAAGTTGCTCTTCAAGGCATCGTCGTACTCGGCGTCGAGCGGCATGCGCCAGCAGGGGTCCAGCGCGGTGTCACCGGCCGCCAGGACATCTGCCGCCAGCGCATCGTCGGGCGAGAACAGGCCGCTGCGCACGCCGCCGAGCGCAATCATGCAGGCACCCGTGAGAGTGGCGATGTCCACCACCGCGGCGGGCTTGAAACGTTCGACATACGTCAGCGCATCACACAGGATGAGGCGACCTTCGGCGTCGGTGTTGAGGATCTCGATGGTCTGGCCTGACATGCTGGTGACGACGTCACCGGGCTTGACGGCCGTGCCGCTGGGCAGGTTCTCGCAGGCGGCGATGACACCCACCAGGTTGATCGGCAGCTTCATCTGGGCAACCGCCTGGACGGCGCCCAGCACGCTGGCCGCACCACCCATGTCGAACTTCATCTCGTCCATCTCAGGGGCGGGCTTGATGGAGATGCCGCCGGAATCGAACGTGATGCCCTTGCCCACCAGCACCAGCGGAGCCTGGGCCTTGGCCGCCCCCTGCCAGCGCATGACGATGAACTTCAGAGGCTCGGCCGAGCCCTGCGCCACAGCCAGGAAGGAACCCATGCCCAGCTTCTCGCAATCCTTGCGGTCCAGCACCTCGACCTTGACGCCGTGGGCCTTGCCCAGCTTGCGCGCGGTGTCCGCCAGGTAGCTGGGCGTGCAATGGTTGCCCGGGCGGTTGGCACACTCCCGCGCGAGCTGGACGCCTTGCGCGATGGCCTGGCCTTGCGCCAGGCCCGCCGCCG